>OZ245765.1:3004021-3306032 GCA_965227655.1 Rhodoglobus sp.
CGAGCGTGGGTGTCACGTACAAGGCGACGGTGCGGGCATCCCTGCCGACAACGGCCACTGTGGCATTCAGCCATGCGCTCGGCGGGGCGGACGCGATAGCGCTCGCCACCAACGACGCGGGAACCCTGATCGCCGTCAACCTCAACGAGATCACGACGGTCACGCCCGTCGAGGCCGGGGCCGCGGTGAACCCCAGCGGCCAGGTCAAGGCGCTCTCCGGCCTCGCCATCAGCACGAAGGGCGTGATCGCGACATACGGCGACCAGCTGCTCTTCTACGTACCGCCGACCGATAGTGATGGCAAGATCATCCTGCTCGGCTACACGCAGGGTCTCGTTAAAGCAGGAGAGGTCGGATGACCAACGCACCCATGAGCGGCGCCAACCTTCGTGGCGCCGTCGACCTCTCGTCGCTCGTGCGCCCTCCGGCGCCCGCTGCGGGAGCCCCGGCGCCGAGCGGCGGCCTGGTGCGCGAGGCCAACGACGCGACGTTCACGGCGATCCTCGACCTGTCGGCCACGGTGCCCGTTGTCGTCGAGTTCTACGGACAGGGCGTCGAGCCCGCGCTCGCCGGGGTCATCACGCAGTACGGCGGCCGCATCGCGCTGGCCACCATCGACGCGACGGCCAACCCGCAGCTCGTGCAGGCGTTCCAGGTGCAGCAGGTTCCCACGGTCGCGGCGGTCGTCGGCGGTCGGCCGATCCAGCTCTTCACGGGCATGCTGCCGGATGCGGAGCTCCGCGACGTGCTCGAGCAGGTGCTCCAGCTCGCGGCGCAGAACGGCGTGCAGGGCACCATCCCCGTCGACGGTGAGGCGGCTCCGGCCGAGCCCGTCGAGGAGCCGCTGCCCCCGCACCACCAGGAGGCGTACGACGCGATAGCCGCGGGTGACTACGCGACGGCCATCAAGGAGTACGAGACCGCCATCGCGCAGAACCCTCGCGACCAGCTCGCGGTCGCGGGCCTCGCCCAGGTCTCACTGCTCGCACGACTCGACGGCACGGATGCCACGGCCCTCCGCTCGGCGGCGGCCTCCGCCCCCGGCGAGCTCGAGCCGCAGCTGGCGGTCGCCGACCTCGACGTCGCCGGGGGACACCTCGACGACGCGTTCGGGCGCCTGCTCGACCTCTTCCCGACCCTCGACCAGCCCGGCAAGAACACCGTGCGCACGCGCGTTCTCGAGTACTTCGAGATCGCCGGTGCAGAGGATCCCCGCGTGATCGCCGCTCGTCGTCGGCTCACGGGCCTGCTGTACTGAGCCTGTGACGACGCCCTTGGTGCCCGGCCGCACGGCTGCCGAGTTCGACGTGGCGGGTCGCCTCGCCTGGCTCGCCGCCGTGGTGGTGGGCATCGTCGCGCTCGTGGTGGGCAAGCCCGCGAGCATCGTCCTCGCCGCGATCTCCGTCGCCCTCATCGTGAGCGCAGTGCTGCTGGGGCTGCGCAGCTCGCGCGTGGCACGTCTCGAGAAGGACGCCGGATACTCGACACTCTTCGACTTCGCGGGCTTCGAGTCGCGGCATCCGCGCACCAAGCAGTTGCTGCGCGCGGCAGACGTCGCGCCCGCGTCATCCGGCCGCCGCTCGTTGTTCCGCTCGATGCTTTCGGTGAAGCCGGGCACAGTGCTCGCGAAACGCCTCGAGGAGGACGAGGAGGGCTGAGCCCGACTCGACATGTCCTACTGTTGGCGAAACGCGAATAGTTGGGAGCCGAAGTGAGTGACCCCGCGACCGAGCTGTTTGCCGACGCACACTACGAGGTCGTAGCGCGCACGAGTTTGAGGGCACTGTGGCCCGCATGGTGGACGTGGGCAATATTGGTCTACGCGGTTGCCTTTGCGGTGGTCGTCGGCGCGATCTACGGCTCACGAAGTGGATCTTTTGGGGGCGCGACTGAGGCTGAACTGGGCGTGTTGCTGTTTCCCGTCGGCGCTCTGGCGTGGGGTCTCGCCAGCGTGGTCGGGGCTTGGAGCGCGGTGTTGGCCGACAGTGCCGCTGTGGGAGACCTTGCCGCCGGTGGACTGCTCTCGCTGGTCGCCTTACCCCTGGGGGCGCTCCACGGCGTCGTAGTGTTCGGGATTGTTTCGCTCACCCGACTCGTCGCCAAGCGCATCCGGTGAGGGAAAGTAGCCTCACTGGTGATGGGCGAGTGGCTGCAGATGAAGCTTGACGCGGAAGTGACCAATTGCGAGGTCCCCAGGCGGGATCCCTTAGCAAGCTCATAGCAGGTTGCCTGAATTGTTTCTCTCCTGGTCTGCAGAAACTTCGCCAAGATTTAATCAACTTTCGGCGCCACCGCGCTAGCCACGACAACAGGCAACCCAGTATGGTGGCGTGACTCCCAGCCCATTTTCAGGTTTCGCGGAGGTCGTTCATCGCGGCGGTGGACGGATATTCGCGATTGGGTTGCTGTCAATGGTGCGAGGAATGTGGATCAGGGTTCTCGTCGCGGCGGCACTCGGCTGGGTTCTCGTGCTGACGTTGCTGACTCCCACCCCCACGGCTGCGGCGGAACCCGAGGACATTCCGGTGCCGTCGGCTGCCGATGTGCCGGTCGTGCTCTCCGACCCGCCGACGCCCGAAGTGGTGCCCGAACAGCTGGGCGACTACTCAGTGCCGCTCGACTCCGTCGAGCCCATCGAGCTGTTGCGAGGCACGAACCGCACGCCAGCGCCCGAGAATCTCGACTTGTTCGAGGGTGTGGATCAACTCGAACCGGTGCAGCAGGATGAGTGGAGCAACACGTACGCCGTCGGAGACCGGATGATCACCGAGATCGGCTCTGTCCCGCTCAACGCGCTCGTCGATGGTGAGTGGGAGGACGTGTCGACGTCGGTCTCCCTCGGCGGAGACGGACGCTGGTCGGTCGACGCGCACCCGCTACAGCCCGAGTTCGCCCGCCACGCCGATGAGGACGGTGCCTTTACTGTCACCCGCAATGGCCACACCATCTCGATCACGCTTGTGGGAGCCGAGTCGGCGATCGGTCAGGTCACGACTTCGGATGCGCCCGGTGCGTGGCTCGACTCTGTCTCCTACTCCGATGTCTTCGACGACGCTGACCTGATCTATGACGTGAGCGCAGGGAAGGTGAAGGAGACGATCCTCCTGAACTCGCCGCCCGCCGCGGGTGAGAACCGATGGGTTTGGGAGATCTCCGCGCCCGGTCTGACCTTGACGCGCGGTCCCGAGGGTGAGATTCGTGTCAAAGACGGCAACGAGGTCATCCTGACCATTCCTGCCATGGTCATGTGGGATTCTTCCGGGGTCGAGGGCGAGAGTGAGAACGCATCGTTCCCGGTGTCGTCGTCGTTCGCGCAGTACGGCGACATCTGGCGACTCACGGCGATCGCGAGCGACGAATGGCTCAACGATGCGGCGCGGGTGTACCCGGTGTCGGTCGATCCGACAGCGCAGGCGGGTGAGGGCAACCTCATGGCCTACAAGTCGGACGGCTCCTCGAGCAACAGTTACGTGCGAGTGGGCAATACGGCGGAGGCCGCTGGCAACCGCTACTGGCGCACGGTTCTGCACTACCCGTACTACGACACCCTCGCGGGCAAGCAGGTTCTCGACGCGGCGATCGTGTACAGCTACATCGACGGCACCACCTCTAGCTTCACTGGTGGTCTGTACTCCGCGAACTGCTGGGGATACAACTGCGCGTCGACGTTAATGTCACCCCTGACCTTCGGTACTGAGGGCCTGGCAACACCTCAGGGCCAGTCCACAGGCTCCCTGGCCTGGTATCTGGCCTATTGGGTCAAACAGTCGGCGAACCTCGGAACCTTCGTGATGACAGGCAGCGAGGGGGGCGGGTACAGCTACAAGGCCGTGGCCACAAATCTCTGGATGGCGTGGCAGGACTATCCGACTACACCGGTGCCCGTGACGCCGTACTCTCCCACGAATGGCGCATCCTCGGGCGCGAAATTCCAGGTCTCCTCCACGCTCGCGGGGGCCTCCCTCGAGTACATGTACAAGGTCGGCGACTCGGCGGCGTCGTTGGCTGCGGGAGGAACCCCGATTTGGACATCGACGTGGTCGCCGAAGTCTCAGGCGCAGGTTCCCTCGGGCACGCTGTCGCAGGGCTTGACCTACTTCTGGCAGGGATGTGTCAGAAACCCTGTCAACGAGAATCTGATGGGGCAATCGAGCGTGCGCTGCAGCACCGTGAACTCGACCACGACCTTCGTCGAGCAGGCGAGGATGCCCGCAACCCTCCAAGCGGGCGCCCTGCCCTCCGACAACCAGACGATCACCACGCTCAAGCCCACGTTCAGTACTGCCGCGGTAACCTCGCCGGACTCGGATGCACCGCAGTACCAGTTCACGGTGGCAACGGGAAGCGATGGCGTCAGCGGTGCCATCGCGCGCTCCGGTTGGCTCACCACCCCGGAGTGGTCGACGTTCCCCAACGGCGCGCTTCAGGATGGGGGCACGTACACGTGGACTGTGGCGACGTATGACGGTCGTGACGTCACGTCCCCGGCGTGGGTCAACCACTTCAAGGTCAATGTGAGGCTCGGGGCATCCGGGCCGTCTCCGTTCGACCAGGCTGGCGCCGTGACGGTGAACCTCGCCAACGGCAACGGCAACCTGAGTTTCGCGTCGCCCAGCGTGGCGACGCTCGGGGGGCCGATGGGTCTCACGTTCAGCTACAACTCGCTGCGGGCCGCCACGACCTACAACGGCCTTACCGGCAGGTACTACGACGCGATCGCCCCCGGCGCTTCGTCGCCCACCTTCGACTTCACCGGTAAGACGCCGGTGATGGTTCGAACCGATCCGACGATCGACTTCAAGTGGGAGGACAAGTCACCCGCGGAAGGTGTCGTCAACCCCACCAACTTCCTCGTGAGGTGGAGTGGGTTCGTGACCTTGCCGACCAACATGGCCAGCGGCAGCTACACGTTCAGCGTCACTCGCGACAACGGTGTGGAGCTGAAGTTCGGCGAGAGCAAGACGTCGCTCCTGAAATCGTGGACAGTGGGCAACTCCTCCACCCTGCAGCTGGCCACGGCGACGACGTTGACGTCAGGCAGCACATATCCGATCGAACTGGACTACTTCCAGGATTCGGGCTTCGCGACGATGCAACTGATGTATCGGGCGCCCGGCAGCACGGCCGATCTTCCCGTGCCGACGGAGTGGCTCTCGCCCGAGAAGCGATCGCTTCCCGAAGGATGGTCATCGACAGTCATGGCCGGGGCCGGCAGCATCTACACGTCGGCGGCGATCACCGAGAGCGCGATCATTCTCACCGACTCGAGCGGGTCTGTGCACACGTACGCGAAAAACAGCACAGGCGGGTACTCGTCACCCTTCGGCGAATACGGTGTTCTCTCCCTCGACAAAGCCGGTCAGGTCGTCTTGACCGACGACAGCGGCACCGTCTACCAGTTCACCACCGCAGGCAAGATTGCCTCCGTCACCTCGGCCGCGGATGCCCTCAAGGCCGCAGCGCCTGTGGTCACATACCGGCCGGATGGCCGAGTGGACAAGATCTCGGACGCGGTCTCGTTGAGGCCCGCGAACACCGAGCGCAAGATCCAGTTCGTCTACGGCAGTGACCTCATCTCGAACACCGCGCTGGGCCTCACCTCAGCGGACGTCGCGGCGGGCACCACGAAGGCTTGCAACAAGCTGCCCGGCGTGACCACAGCGATTCCCGACAACATGCTCTGCCGCATCGTCTATCCCGGTCATCAGGCCGGCGTGCTGGACACGACTCAACTCTTCTACGACGACTACGGCCGCTTGACGCGCATCCAAGATCCGGGCACCAGCGGCGTGACAGGCACAGGGCAGAGCGTTGTGACGTTCCTGTACAACGGCCCGCAGGGCCGCCTGTCGGCGATCCTCGATCCGCGCGTCACCGAATGGCTGGCGTACAACGGGAATGCGCAACCCGTCCCCGAGAACTACACGGCCATCTCGTACAACAGCGACGGTCGCATTACCAAGGTCACGCTGCCCGACCCTGACCCCGCGACTGCGGCGGTGGAGCGTCCCGAGCGAACGTACTCCTATGACTATGGCGCCGACGATGAAGACTTCTCCGGCACTACTACCGTCAAGGCGCTGAACGTCGCCGGGGTGCCCACCACGGTCATGACGGTGGGCTTCGACGCCGCCTGGCGACAGACGATGGCGAGGAGCGCGCTTGGTCTCACCAGCTGGCAGACCTGGACTCCGAAAGACGCCATCGCGTCGACCGAAGACGCGCAGCATCTGATGACGCTCATGAGCTATGACGCTCAAGACCGACTGACGGAGACGAGGGGCCCTGCACCCGCATCCTGCTTCGTTGCGGGTGCGTGCCCGGTCGAGCCGGCCCGCAGCGTCACCACCTACGACAACTTCACCGGCCTGCACACGGCGTACTACGCGAATGCTCGGCTCACGGGCCAGCCCAAGATGTTCAGCCTCGGGCTCAACGGATCTGTGGCGGGTGACAACTCATCCAGCACCTCGATCGACCGCGATTGGGGCACAGCCGGGCCCAATGCTCTTGGTGTTTCTGACAACTTCTCGGTGCGGATGACCGGCCTCATCACGTTCGGAGCCGCAGGAACCTACACGCTGAGCACATTCTCCGATGACGCAACGCGGGTGTGGGTGGACGACCTGCTCGTCGTGGACAACTGGAACCTCAGCGCGACCGCGAAGAACTCCCCGACGGGCGTCAACATCACGACGGCGAGTGCGGACGAGAAGCACCGCATCCGAATCGAGTATGCGGACTATTCCGGCACCGCCCGCCTGCGTCTGGACTGGAAGGTGCCCGGTGCCTCGGGCTACGTTCCTGTGCCCGTTGCCCAGCTGTCGCCGGACTACGGCCTGGCCATCCGGTCCACGACTGAGGACTCTGCCCCTGCCGCCTTCGCCGGTGCCGTCTCCTCGATGACCGTCGAGAACGGGTACGGCGATCAACCGTGGATGCGCACCGCGCTCTCGAGCACGGTCGACCCAGACGGGCTTGCGCTGCGCACGGAGAATTCGTACGAAGGTCTCACGAGCTCGCCGGACGCGTTCCAAGCTGCCTCCGCGGCAACCGTGAGTACAGGATGGGGTGGGTACAAGACGATCCTCAGCCCCGGTGACTTCACCGGCGACGGCAAGTCCGACCTCTTGGCCATCCAGACCGACGGGGCTCTCAAGCTTTTCTCCGGCGACGGCTACGGCGGCTACGGCTCTGCCGCCACGATCGGCTCCGGCGGGTGGGCGGCCTTCAAACAGGTGATCACCCCAGGGGACTGGAACGGCGATGGAAAGGCCGACCTCCTTGCTATCGCCACCGACGGCGCTCTGTACCTGTACCCGGGCAACGGGCTTGGTGGCTGGGGCGGGGCAACGACGCAGATCGGTTCGGGCTGGCAGAACTTCCGGGCAGTCCTCGCTCCCGGCGACTTCACCGGCAACGGCACCTCCGACCTCATTGCCGCGCTCACCGACGGCACGCTGCGCCTCTACTCCACGGGTGCAGGCGGCACGTTCGGCACCAGCAACCCGATCATCGGTTCCGGCTATCTCGGCTATGTCGCACTGCTCGGCGCCGGAGACTTCACCGACGACGGCAAGGCAGACATCGTCGGTGCGTTGCCCGATGGCACTTTGAAGGTCCACGCAGGTGACGGATCCGGCGGCATCTCCGCGACGGGCACCGTCCTGGGCTCTGGATGGACGAGCCTGAAGTCTCTCCTGTGGCCGCGCATCGCCAACGGCAGCGGCGCGAAGGCACTGCTCTCTGTGCTGAGCACGACGGGCGATCTGAAGCTCAACACCAACGATCCCAAGGGCTGGATGCGGCGTGTCACCAAGCGGCTGCCGGCCGCCGTTGCGCAGGGCCAGACGGCGGACAGCGCCGGCTCGACCTTCACGTACTGGGGGGACAACGAGAAGCTCACCGCGGCCACGTGTGGCGTGCCGGTGGGCACACCGCAGTACGGGTTCCTCAAGTCGAGTAAGGGCCCGACTCCCGCCACCGGTGCGGCGATCGTCACCGAGTACGTCTACGACCTCTTCGGTCGCACGGTGGGCACCAAACGCACGGGTGACGGCAGTTGGGCCTGCACCACGTACGACGCGAGAGGTCGTGTGACGTCGGTCGTGTATCCCGCCTACAACGGCGTGGCTGGCCGAACGGTGACCTACACGTACCGATCGGCCGCTGGTAGCCCGTTGGTCTCGTCGGTGAGTGATGCAACGGTCACCGGTTCGCCGAACAACTCGACGATCACGACGGCGGTCGACCTTCTCGGGCGTTCCACGAGTTACACCGACGTGTGGGGCACGGTGACGACGCCTGTCTATGAGGCGCTCACGGGTCGGGTGTTGTCGGTGACGACGCAGTCGTCGGGTGGTACTCCGTCGAAGCAGTCGTTCTCGTATGACCTGGATGGCAAGGTCACGTCGGTGAAGCTTGATGACGTCGAGGTTGCCAAGCCTTCCTACGACCCCGCGACCCAGCAACTCACGTCGGTGGCGTATCCGACGAATGGCACGAGCCTGTCGGCTATCGGGCGGGGGCAGTCGGGGTCGACGGATTCGGTCACGTGGTCGTTCCCCGGTGTTGCGGTGCCGGGCTCGACAGTTCCGCACGCGGCGTCTGGCTTGTATGCGGCCGACTTTGAGTCGGGTGTGGATGGTTGGGCTGGTGTGGGTGTGGGCTCGGAGGCGCATGGGGGAGTGGCATCCGTGGGCCTGGTGCAGGTGTCGACGGATGCTGCTGTGGCGACTCGCACGCTGACCGGTCTGACGGTGGGTCGTGCGTACACGGTCGACGCGTGGGTGGCGACGACCAATGTGGCCGGTACGGATGATTCGGCCAGTGTGGGTGTGGCGGGGGTGGGTGACTCGACTCCGGTGGTGTTGGCGGCGTATGCGTCGACGCCGACGTGGGTGAAGCTGACGTATGGGTTCACGGCCACAGCCACGTCGCATGATGTGCAGGTGAGCCTCACGTCGGCGGGTGCGGGGTCGTTGTTGTTGGATGATGTGGCGGTCACCCAGGATGCGTGGACGGAGACGGTTCCGGCGGGGACTGCTGCGCAGGCGTCGGTGACGGACAGTGTGGTGCGGTCGCAGTCGGGGCGGATTCTGCAGAACACGTTGACCGATGGTGCGGTCAGCGAGGTGTCGAGTTACAGCTATGACGCTGCGGGGCGGTTGGTCACGGCGGTGATTCCGGGTCACACGTTGGAGTATTCGTTCGGTCCGGCGACGGGTTGCGCGAATGTGGATGCGGGGATGAACGGCAACCGCACGTCGTTCACGGATTCTCGTCCTGGTGTGCCTGCCATGGTGGTGTCGTATTGCTACGACAACGCGGACCGGCTCACCTCCACGTCGGCTACGAATCCGCCGGTGGGGGTGTCGCCGGTGGCGGGTGGGTCGTTGAGTACGGTGGGTCCGTTGCCGTCGTTGGTGTATGACAGCCATGGCAACACGGTGGTGTTGGCGGATCAGACGATGACGTATGACGTGGCGGATAGGCATATCTCGACGGTGGTCAAGGATGCGACCGGTGTGGTGGTGTCCAGTGTGAGTTATCTGCGGGATGTGACGGGTCGGATTGTGGCGCGCATCTCGGATCCGGATGGGGCGGGCCCGGTGGCGGCGACGACGGTCCGGTACACGTTTGCGGCCGGTGGTGGCTTCGGGGTGTTGGATGCCGCCGGGGTCCTCACGCAGCGGGATGTGTCGTTGCCGGGCGGGGTGAATGTGACGCTGCCGATTGGTGGTGGGCAGAGTTGGGCGTACCCGAACCTGCACGGCGACATCATCCTCACCGCCAACGCCACGGGTGTTCGTTCGACAGGGCACTTCCGGTATGACCCGTTCGGACAACCCATCGATCCGGCCACCGGCGACATCGGAACCCAGAACGCGGATGATGCGATCGCGGACACGTCACCGGGCGACGCAGACTACGGATGGGTCGGCCAACACCGCAAGTTGCTCGAGCATCAGGGCAGCATCTCGACGATCGAGATGGGGGTGCGACTGTATGTGCCCGCCCTGGGTCGGTTCCTGTCGGTCGACCCCGTCGAGGGTGGGGTATCCAACAGCTACGATTACCCGAGCGATACCATCAACAACTCAGACCTCTCCGGGAAAGCGTCGAAGAGGCGTGCCTCCGCAAGGACGTACGTAAAAGTTGGTTCTTTCATCTCGTCGGGTAAGGGTGACTTGAACGTGATGATGAACTATGTCGGGCCTGTCTTGGTCTCTGTTCGGAGCCACTCGAGTCTCAACTACGCGACCATATTGATGGACGCCGCTGCAGGAGGCGACAGGAGTTCTTCGGCTGCGGGAGTCTTCGGGCAAAACCGAGGAGGGGCGACGACGTTGACGTTCACCCCTGAGCACGCCCTATGGGACAACCGGAAGTGCCAGCAGCAGCAGTGCCCAGCGGGTCCATCGCCCTGCTTCCCCACAACGATCTCTTTGAGTCAAGTTGCCCCTCCGGCGGACGATCTAGACTTCCCCTTAAATTTATTCTCAGGTGGGGGCACTAGCAGCTCGAGCATGTACTTTGTCGCTACTTTCTACGTCGAGCAACGAGCGGAGTTTAATCAATGGCCAGTGTCCGCCTACCCCTATTAGTGCTATTTGGATGCGTGCTCGGTACGGTTCTGGCGGCTTGCGTTGCCGTCGAGCCAGGCGGTTCTGAGCTTCGAAACCTTCAGACTATTGATGCATCCGCGAAGAGCATGTGTGCGACCGCGACGCTCGCGCACGACAGCGACTTGGTTGCTGGTCTGGACTCCACATTGAGCCATGTTCGTTCGCTGGTTGAAGCGAACGGCGGCTCAACCCAGAGTGATCCGAACTTCGACGGAGATCCAGAGTTGTCAAGCTACGCGGCCATCTGCGTGTTCTCTGGCACTTTCGTTCTCGATACGTTTGGCGACGACCACGTCGCGATCTATCAGCTTCCTGATCACGAGGGTGACGGCCTAATTGCGACATGGACCTCCAAATAGAGGACCTCGTTTGCCGCGTTTAGCTAGCTTTTGGAAAGTTCGCAAGGTTATCTTGCTTAGGAGGTCGCTGGGGCGTTTTGCACATGCTTATTGGTCAACCCTGGGTGTGAGTCGCGCTGCGAAGAGCGAACGATATTGGACTGACTATTCAATTGCGACCGGAGGCGTTCTCACCACGATTGGTGTCGTCTTCGTGCTAATCGGTGCGTTCGGGAACGTCGGACATTCGTGACGAGTCTCATCCCGTTCGGGATACTTCTACTTGTCATCGGGGTGGCGCAGATAGTGTTTCGGCGCTCTTGGGCCCGGCGGGCCGCTGCCATTGCGAATTCCTTTCCCTTCGCAATTCTTGCCGGGCGCTCCAACAGATTTTGGAGAATGGTTGTATGGCCGTTTTCGCTGCTCTTTGTCGTCTTGGGCGTGGTACTGACAGCGGTGGGAGCGGCTAGCTGACGAGAACGAGACCTCAGGTCGTTGCCGCACGGCCCTATCGCGGAGAAGAGAGATGGAGCGAGTCTCCTAGTCTTGGCTTGCTGCGTGCAGCCCGGCGATGGGATACCGATGTAGATGGAGAACTCTCCAGACTGTGTCAAACAACTACCAGGCTCGAGCGCTTGAGATGACGTACATCGCAACGCATGTTTGGCGTACCGGGAAGCTGCCGAGAGGGAACAGGTTTGGGAGAAAAAGTGGCCTTTCTAGGGCGGCGAGTCCTTCTTGTAGTGGTGGCCGCCATCGTTGTCGTCAAGGTGACGTTCGATCTCATCGGGTTGCCCGGTTCGATTCCCGCGGTGGTTGTCGACTTTGTGGCGTTGGCGGCCTTCGCGGTGACCGCATGCCTCGTCGTTCTTCCGGCGCTACGTCGTATCCGTAAAGTCCGTCGGGCGAGACCGGCAAGTGTTCTCGTTAATGCTCGCGTGAATTCAGAGCTTCGAGCGCTGGCCCTCGCCTCATCGGTTTCTGAACGAAGCCGGCCACTACTTTTCTCTGCAACGATCTCCGTTGAGGAAGGACGCATTGAGATCTGGGGACAGAGCGGGTCACTGGTCGCGACTCTGAGGCGCGGAGAGCTTCGCGTCGGTGCGTCCCAGCGCGAGGGATTCAGTAGGGTGGGCGCCCTGGCACTGTTCTCGGAAGATGGCACGAGAGCCACGTTCGCGGTGACCAGCGCTTCTGGGCTTTTTGTTCTTTCTGCGGCGGAGGTGAGAGAGCTCGTGCAGGAGGCCAACCAGTGAGGGGGGCGACCGGATGACCGAGGCTTTGGGTGACGGTTTCATCATCTCGCTGACGTGCTACTTCCCTACTGGATACGACGTGCCGGCTGACTTCACTCGCGCGGCCAAACACACGACTATCCGATCGGACGGCACGACGGCCGTGCGCATTGGCACGCTTTCGATCGAGCAGAACGATGCCCGCCAACGGCAAATCGCGTTCGTTGGTGCGGTGACTGCGCTCATCGACCAGCTCGAAACGATGGACGCCGGAAGGACGATCCTTGGGTCTGCTGGGGCGGCGATCGCCCTGAGTATCACGCTGCTTCCGTTTTCCGGATTCGCCGGGCTGGTCCTCACCCCAGATCTGATTCAGCGGGCTTCTGCACTGGGAGTGTTCATCGATATTGAAGCTTCTCCTTCGGGAGGCTAGGAGTGTGGGCTATCAGAGGAGGACTGCGGATGGGTCGGTGGCGCGAGGAAACTCATCGAGCACCAAGGCAGCACCTCGACGACGGAGATGGGTATGCGACCTTCTAAGTCGAGCAACGAGCGGAGTTTGATCAATGGCCAGTGTCCGCCTACCCCTTTCTGGCGGACCACAGTGACAGTATCTTCCTGGGAGACTCTGTACTACACGACCGGCCGTTGAGGCGACGCGACCGGTGGCGGTGACTATGCGTTTGACAAAGGTAGGGATGAGCGCCCTCACCGCTTTGCTGCTTGTGACGACATCCGGCTGCACGACGATAGAGTTGCCGACTCTGAGTTGCGACGAGACGGTGGCAAGTATCGACCCGGTCGTGGGGTTCGCGGCTGATGGTGACAGCCCCCCTCCTACGGTCATGCCAGAGCTGGCCGAGACAATGGACTCTTGCGCGACGCTCGACGAGTGGACTCGGGCGCTAACCAGTCATCCAGAGGTGGTCTCTCGTGCAACCGTGAGTGATGATGAGCTCGTTGCATACGTCTACGGGTCGTGCTTGTATCTATGGCAGCACAGGGAGAGCGACAACACGGTTTGCCAACAGGCGCGTGATCAGTTGCATCTGGACTTCCGCTAGCGCGACCGTGGGTTCACGCCCACGGCTGCGTCGCATGATGTGCAGGTGAGCCTCACGACGACGGGTGTGGGTGCGTTGTTGTTTGGATGATATCGATGTCGATGGTCCACTTCCGCAGACGCTTGCGCGCCCGTCCGAGGTCACTTCTCGCCAGAGCGCCCGGGGTTTCGGTCGGTACAACGGGGAGTGCGCCGCGGGCTGACAGCGCGAGCATTCGGTCATGTTGTTCTGTGGCAACATCTTTGAAGCAAATGCTGACTTTGGAAACGGTGGATACGAATGTTGACAGTCAGGAGGTCAAGAATCTCCACGGTTTGTCTAGTCGTGGCGGTTGTTGTGGCGCTTTCTGGCTGCACCGCCACCGGGGTTGCTCCGGTGTACGCGCGATTGGTCAACGGGAGTGTTCAGTTGATGATCTGTGAAAACTTGGACGCTGAATATGTGCGGTATCGATCGGCTGATGAGGGATCCACAAACTACAGCGTTCTCTGGGAGGCGCAGGGCGACAACGTGAAGCTCGTCTCGGGCGAGACCATTCAATACGGCCAGCTTCCGAGCGGATGGACAGAATCCGCGAGGCCTCTCGAGCTCGACTTGGATGACCGAACCATCGATGTCACGCTTGGCGAACGCCCTGACGGGCAGGGTTCGACCTTTGTCGCATTCGGCTATAACACGGACTGGCTATCGTCGGACCACTGGGTGGACGAGCTTGGCAATCAAGTGGAACCGTGTGACCGCGAATAGAGTACGTGGCGAGGCGGAGGGCCGATGAGCAAGTTGGTTCGGGTTCGTCGGAGAATGTTTGCGCTGTGCTTGAGCGCGGGCCTATTGTCTTTCCTTTCGGCGTGTGTGCCCTTTTCAGGAGCGCCAGTTCCTTTCATCGGGGTGCGGTCCATCGATGGCACTCTGGTGTTCACGGATTGCTCCCCGATCCTCGCGAACTATCTGGAGATTCGGGAGAGAGAACAAGGAAGCGCCGCAAACGCGGGGGAGAAGATCTGGGTGGCCGAGGCTGCCGACGGCGCGAGGAATACTCGTGTCGAAACCGTGACATACGGAACGGCCCCTACCGGCATGGTGACAACCGCAGGTCCAGCTGTGATCAGTTCCGACTCGATCATCGAGTTGGCGGTGATCAAATTCAAAGATTCAACCGTGGTGAACAGCAGGTACGCCACGTTCGACTTGAGCCAGCTCTCTGAAAGCTCATGGCTCATGGCAAGCGGGAAACTCGTCGACGAGCCGTGCGACCGTTGAACTGCAACCGCCCGTAGAACAGCAATGGAACTGTCATAAGTTGGGCTCGCTTCCCGAGTTTGATGTGTACGATCTGGAGGTTTCTCGCCCAGACAATCCGGGTTGGCTGGCAACAGCGCCGGGCAGGATGATAGATCAGGGCACACCGGCGGGTGCTTGCAGCTGGGAAGGCTAAGCAATGAAGCTACGGGAACGAGCGATGTTGATGTCGTCCATGGTGTTGCTGAGCGGCGTGTGCCTGCTCACAGGGTGCTCTTCCGAGACCTTGCACGTTGACCTCGAGGGGGCGGGCCCGTTCGCCCTGGACGTGGGGCCTTGTGTTCAACTGGCTAGCGCAGGGCGGTTGCGCAACGACGAGGCGCCAGTGAACAACATCACGGTGACGGTCACATCAGCCGACCAGCGAATAGACGGCGATGTTTACTATGACGTAACCGGCGAAACTCGGGCTCAGGCGGGTGGACTAGTTACGTACGCGTGGTCGTGCGTGGTTCATGTGGACCTCTCTGGACAAAGGCTTGACGCAGAGATGACGGAGTTCACTTCGATCGGTGAATGATCACGTTTGAACTTCTTGGAAAGGCGAACGCAGTGACGGGTGGTTCTGAGATGCCGATCGCGAGATTCGGGGATGGCCACGTACGCGGGCCTAAGAAGCGGAAGGTACACGGGATGAATGTTCGACGGCGAATTTTGACCGTTTTCTTTTATGTGCTGGGTGCCATGGGTCTAGCGGGATGTGTGACACCGGCGTCCCACTTCCAAGCCGGCTTGCAAGACGGAGTTCTAGCGTTTGTCGACTGCCAGCAGGCCGGTGGTGTTGACACGATTCGCGTATCGGTCACGGACGTGGATGGTGGCGCGGACACCGAGGTTTGGAAAGCGAGCGGTGCCGGCGAGTTCGGCCCGAACGACGTGATTCAGTATGGCGAAGCGCCCAATGGGTTCACGACGGACGTGGGGCCGGCTCATATCGACTTGTCGGCCCAGAGGATAAGTGCGTTCTTGGCTGGCTTTTCAGGTGGAGTTCGCTATAGCGATTCGATCAACTTTCGTGGCATGGACTTGGCTGAGGGGTACTGGATCGACGCGGAGGGCTCGGTGAGCAGTGCGCCATGCGACTAGGTGGCGCTCTGTCTACGGAAAAGGCCACTCTTTTGGGGTCCGACGCCAACTCTCTCAATGCGGGGGCGACTCCCAAATGCTTATGAAGAATGTGGCGCTCGCCTTTGTAGTACTTGGCACACTCCTGGGGTTGACAGGTTGTGATCAGAACTTGTCGCAGGGGCCCGTTGCGCTGAAGCGCGCCGATGGAGAGCTTATGGTGGCGGTTTGTGAGGACATCGAGGCCAAGTCAGTCCTGATAGAGACCTGGGCAGCCGGAAACGGCACCCCCACCGAGACTGTCATCGAGGCGGCGGGTCTGGCCACCTTCGATTCGGGAAGTTCCTTTTCGGTGGGTTCATCTATCGACGGGCTTGCCATCGTCGATCAGACCCCACCTGCGATGGAGCCGCGAGATAACTTCGCTGTCCAGGTTCTCTCTACCCGAGAGACCACGGACGACATAAACGCCACATTCAAACTCGGGGAGGATGGACTCTCCGAGTCACTTTGGCTGCACCCCGACGGTCGAGAAACCACAGAGCCCTGTCGGTAGCGGACGTTCGCGTGAGATCGTTCCGTCAACGTCGGTCGGGTCGAGTTGACGCCAGTCGCTTGCGATCAGAGACAAAACATGTCCCTTGAGATCGCGAAACGCTCCACTAGCCCGCCCGCGGCGCCAACCACAGCCCACCGAGCGGCGGCAGGGTCAGTTCCACTGACGCCTGACGGCCCTGGAACGGCTCATCCGTCGCGGTGACGCTGCCGTAGTTGCCCACTCCCGAGCCACCGAAGTCGGTGGCATCCGTGTTGATGACCTCATCCCAGACGCCGCCGAAGGGCAGGCCCACGCGGTAGGGGCCGATGGGGGTGCCCGAGAAGTTGAAGATGCCGACGAGGGGGGCTCCCGAGCGCGACCAGCGCAGGAACGCGATGACGTTCTGGGCGGAGTTGCCGCCGTCGATCCACTCGAAGCCGGCGGCGTCGTTGTCTTGCTCCCACAGGGCCGGGTGGGCGACGTAGGCGCGGTTCAGCTGGGAGACGAGCTTCTGCAGGCCCTGGTGGATGGGCTGGTCGAGAATCCACCAGTCCAGTCCGCGCTCTTCGCTCCACTCCGACGGCTGCCCGAACTCGCTGCCCATGAACAGCAGTTGCTTGCCCGGATGCGCCCACATGAACGACAGGTACGCGCGCACGTTCGCGAGCTTCTGCCACTGGTCGCCGGGCATCTTGTGCAGCAGGGATCCCTTGCCGTGCACGACTTCGTCGTGGCTGATGGGCAGCAGGAAGTTCTCGCTGAACGCGTAGAAGAACGAGAACGTGATGTCGTTGTGGTGGTACGAGCGGTACATCGGGTCTTCCTGCATGTACTGCAGGGAGTCGTGCATCCAGCCCATGTTCCATTTCATGCCGTAGCCGAGGCCCGACTGCGCGGTCGGCTTCGTGACGCCAGGCCACGAGGTGCTCTCCTCGGCGATCATGACGACGCCGGGGTTGCGTTTGTAGGCCGTGGCGTTGACCTCCTGGAGGAAGCTGATCGCCTCCAGGTTCTCGCGGCCGCCGTACTGGTTGGGCAGCCACTCGCCCTCTTTGCGCGAGTAGTCGAGGTAGAGCATGGAGGCCACAGCATCGACCCGTAGGCCGTCGATGTGGAACTCCTCGAGCCAGTACAGCGCGTTCGCCACGAGGAAGTTGCGCACCTGCGACTGCCCGAAGTCGAAGATCAGGGTGCCCCAGTCCATCTGCTCGCCGCGGCGGGGGTCGGCGTGCTCGTAGAGCGCCTGGCCGTCGAACTTGGCGAGCGCCCACTCGTCTTTGGGGAAGTGGCCAGGAACCCAGTCCATGATCACGCCGATGCCGGCACCGTGCAGGCGGTCGATGAGGTATTTGAGGTCATCCGGATGCCCGAAGCGGCTGGTCGGCGCGTAATAGCCGGTCACCTGGTAGCCCCAGGAGCCGCCGAACGGATGCTCGGCCAGCGGCATGAACTCGACGTGCGTGAAGCCCAGCTGCTGTACGTAGCCGATGAGCTCGTCGGCGAGGGCGCGATAGTCGAGCCCCGGCTTCCACGACCCGACGTGCAGCTCGTACACGCTCATGGGGGAGTTGTGCGGGTCGGACTCGGCCCGGTGCGTCATCCAGTCGCCGTCGGCCCACTCGTAGAGCGACTGCCCGACCTTCGAGGCCGTGAGCGGCGGAATCTCGGTGTAGCGCGCCATGGGGTCGGCGCGCGTGACCCACTCGCCGCCCTGGGTGAGCAGCTCGAACTTGTAGGCACTGCCCGGCTCGAGGGCGGGCACGAAGAGCTCCCACACGCCGTTGTCGTCGAGGCGGCGCATGGCGTGGCCGACGCCGTTCCACCCGTTGAAGTCGCCGACGACGCGCACAGCCCGCGCGTGCGGCGCCCAGACGGAGAACGACGTGCCGACCACATCTTCGTGGGGGCGGAAGTGTGCACCGAGCACATGCCAAAGCTGCTCGTGGCGGCCCTCGCCCCACAGGTAGAGGTCGATCTCGCCCACGGAGGGGACGAAGCGGTAGGGGTCATCCGCGGTCCAGTCGGGGCCGCCGTCGTACGAGGTCTCGAGAACGTAGGCCTGCCCCGGCTCGGGTGCGAAACCCTGCCAGAGACCGTCGGCGACGTGCTCGAGTGGCACGCGTGAGCCATCGGCGCGCACCGCGGTGACGCCAGCGGCGAGGGGCCGCACGGCACGGATGACGAAGCCGCCGTCGACCGGATGCTGCCCCAGCGCGTCATGGGGCCGCGGGTGCGACCCGCCCGCGAGCGAGGCGATGTGGTCGGGGTGCAGCTCGGGAAGCGCGGGGGAAGCCTTCTTCGTCGCCATCATCGGCCCTTCGTGGTCGTGGTGTGGACGTGCAGGATGTGGCAGGGCTCACCGAACGCGTCGAGCCGTACGTAGTTGTCAGCGCCCCACTCGAAGCTCGCGCCCGTGATGAGGTCGGTGACGGTGAACACGGCGTCGTCGGGCAGGCCGATCTTCGAGAGGTCGAGGTGCACCGTCGTCTCGCGCACCGAGTGCGGGTCGACGTTGGCGACGACGATGATCGTGTCGGCGACGCCGTTGTTGTGCGCCGCGGCGAGGTGCTTCGTGTAGACGAAGATCGACTCGTCGTCGCTCCAGTGCACGTCGAGGTTGCGCAGTTGGCGCAGCGCGGGGTGCGCGGCACGGATGAGGTTGAGGTGCTGCAGGTACGGCGCGAGCGAGAGCCCGGCCTTCTCGGCGGCAGCCCAGTCACGCTGCTTGTACTCGAACTTCTCGTTGTCGATGTTCTCCTCGCTGCCGGGGCGCGCGACATCCTCGAAGAGCTCGAAGCCCGCGTACACCCCCCACAGCGGAGCGGCCGTGGCGGCGAGAGTGGCCCTGATCTTGTAGGCAGCGGGGCCGCCGAACTGCAGGTACTCGGTGAGGATGTCTGGGGTGTTCACGAAGAGGTTCGGACGGAACCATCCGGACGTCTCGTGCGAGATCGAGTCGAAGAACTCGGTGAGCTCCTCTTTCGTGTTGCGCCACGTGAAGTACGAGTACGACTGCTGGAAGCCCACCTGCGCGAGCGACTGCATCATGGCCGGGCGCGTGAACGCCTCGGCGAGGAACACCACATCGGGGAACTCGGTGTTGATCTCGTGTAGCACGATCTCCCAGAACTGCAGCGGCTTGGTGTGCGGGTTGTCGACGCGGAAGATGCGCACCCCGAGGCCGATCCAATACCGGATGATCCGCAGTACTTCCTCGCGGATCCCCACCGGGTCGTTGTCGAAGTTGATGGGGTAGATGTCCTGGTACTTCTTCGGAGGGTTCTCCGCGTACGCGATGGTGCCGTCGGGAAGGGTCGTGAACCACTCCGGATGCTCGACAACCCACAGGTGATCGGGCGAGGCTTGCAGCGCGAGGTCGAGAGCCACCTCGATGTTGTGCTTCTTCGCGACGCCCACGAAGTAGACGAAGTCTTTGACATCGCCGAGATCCGGATGAATCGCGTCGTGTCCACCGGCTGCGCCGCCGATCGCCCACGGCGAGCCGGGGTCGCCGGGCTTGGGGTCGAGCGTGTTGTTGGGTCCCTTGCGGAAGGTCTCCCCGATGGGATGGATCGGCGGCATGTAGAGCACATCGAAGCCCATGGCGGCGACGGCCGGGATGCGCTTGGCCGCGGTGCGGAACGTTCCGCTGGCCCACGTGCCATCCTTCGCCTGCTTGGCGCCCTCGCTGCGCGGGAAGAACTCGTACCAGTTGCCGACGCCCGCGCGCGTGCGCTCGACACGCACGCTGAGGCTCTCGCTGTCGGTGACGAGGCTCGCGAGCGGCTTGGCGTCGATCGCGAGGGTGAGCTTGGGGTCGAGGGCGACGGCGAGCTTTGCCTCGGGGGAGAGGGCGTTGTCGGCGAACGCGGCAGCGGCGTCGACGACGACCTTGCGCGTGCCGGCGCGGGCGAGCAACTGGGCGCCCATCTGCACCATGAGGGCGACATCCACTCGGGCAGGAATCTTGATCTCCGCGTTGTGCAGCCACGTGGCCCACTCGTCGGCGAAGGCGCGCACGCGCCACGTCCAGGTGCCCTCGGTGGGCAGCGCGACCGTGGCCTCCCAGCGGTCGGTACCGGGGGCGACGGGGTGCATGCGGTGAGTGGTCCATGCGCCGCTCGGGTCGGTGACGATGAGGTGCACGCCCAGCAGGTCGTGCCCCTCACGGAACACGGTCGCGCCGAAGGTGACGACCTCGCCCGCGAAGGCTTTCGAGGGCCAGCGGTTCTCGGGTTGCTGCGGAGTCAGGTGACGGATCGGAATCCTGCCCAGACGCGGTTCGTACTCATCAGTCACGTTTCGACCGTACTCCCTCGTACTCGTTCACCGAAGGATACCGGGGGGCCTTGCGCTCGGGTGTGCAAGCGCTTTACATGCGGATAACGGGACTGGCCTAGGGTGGTTCGGGTGAAAGCCATCCGCCGGTTTACCGTCCGCACCGTCCTGCCCGAGTCGCTCTCGGCACTCGACGAACTCTCGAGCAACCTGCGCTGGTCGTGGCACGAGCCGACGCGCCAGATGTTCAGGTCGATGGATCCGGAACTGTGGGAGACCACGGGGCACGACCCCATTGCCATGCTGGGAGCGGTGGGCACCGCCCGGCTCGACGAGCTCTCCGCCGACACCGCGTTCGTGGCCACCACCAAGACCCTCGTCTCCGACCTGCACGACTACCTCGAGAAGCCGCGCTGGTACCAGGGGCTGACGGATGCCCCGGCCTCCATCGGCTACTTCTCGCCCGAGTTCGGCATCGCCGCGGCCCTGCCGCAGTACTCCGGCGGCCTCGGCATTCTCGCGGGCGACCACCTCAAGAGCGCCTCCGACCTCGGCGTGCCCATCATCGGCGTAGGCCTGTTCTACCGCGCCGGCTACTTCCGCCAGGCGATCTCGCGCGACGGATGGCAGCAGGAGAGCTACCCGGTGCTCGACCCCGACGGCCTTCCGCTGCGCGTGCTGCGCCGTCCGGACGGCACCGCCGCCCTGGTCGTGCTCTCGCTGCCCGACGGCAAGGCGCTCTACGCGCGCGTGTGGCAGGTCAAGGTCGGCCGCATCACGCTCCTGCTGCTTGACACCGACATCCCGGAGAACGACGACTCGCTGCGCACCGTCACCGACCGCCTGTACGGCGGCGGCGGCGAGCACCGTTTGCTGCAGGAGTTGCTGCTCGGCATCGGCGGCGTGCGTGCCATCAAGGCGTACACGGAGCTCACGTCGACCCCGTTCCCCGAGGTGTTCCACACCAATGAGGGGCACGCCGGATTCCTCGGCCTCGAGCGCATCAGTGACCTCATCGGCGACGGCCTCGGGTTCGCCGACGCGCTGCAGGTCGTGCGTGCGGGCACGGTGTTCACCACCCACACACCGGTTCCCGCCGGAATCGACCGCTTCGAACTCGAGATGATCACCAAGTACTTCTCGACCGACCTGCTGCCCGGCGTCGCCGTGGGCGACGTCGTCACGCTCGGCGAGGAGAACTACGAGGGCGGCGACCCCGCGTTCTTCAACATGGCGGTCATGGGCCTGCGCCTCGCGCAGCGCGCCAACGGCGTCTCGCTGCTGCACGGCGAGGTCTCGCGCGGGATGTTCGGCGCCCTGTGGCCCGGATTCGACGCGGATGACGTGCCCATCACCTCGGTGACCAACGGTGTGCACGCGCCCACCTGGACCGACCCCGCGATGCTCTCGCTCGCGGTCGAGAAGTTCGGCACCGTCGACACGACCTCGGTGGACTGGGCCTCACCCGTCGTGTCGGACGCCGACCTGTGGGCGGTCCGCGGTCGCATGCGCGAGCAGCTCGTGCACGACGCCCGCAAGCGCGTGAGCGACGCGTGGCAGGAGCAGAACCCCGGCGTGGGGGATCCGACCTGGTTCTCCGAACTGCTCGACCCGACCGTGCTCACCATCGGGTTCGCGCGCCGCGTTCCCACCTACAAGCGCCTCACCCTCATGCTGCACGACCAGGAGCGGCTGCGGTCGTTGCTGCTGCACCCCGAGCGGCCGATCCAGCTCGTGATCGCGGGGAAGTCGCATCCGGCAGACGACGAGGGCAAGCGCCTCATCCAACGCCTCGTGGAGTTCAGCCAGGACGTGGAGGTGCGCAAGCGCATAGTGTTCCTGCCGAACTACGACATCGGCATGGCCAAGTTGCTCTACCCCGGCACCGACATCTGGCTGAACAACCCGCTGCGGCCGCTCGAGGCCTGCGGGACATCCGGGATGAAGGCGGCCCTCAACGGCTCGCTCAACCTCTCCATCCTCGACGGATGGTGGGCCGAGTTCTACGACGAGGAGAACGGCTGGGCGATCCCGTCCGCAGACTCCGCGGGGGATGGCGCCGAGCGCGACAAGCTCGAGGCCGACAGCATGTACGACCTCATCGAGCACCAGATCGCGCCGCGCTTCTACGACCGCTCGGCGGAGGGTGTGCCCACGCGCTGGGTGGAGTCGATCCGCCACACGCTCGCGACGCTCTCGCCCGCGCTCTCGGCCGACCGTATGGTCAAGGAGTACGTGGAGCGGCTCTACATCCCCGCTTCGCACGCCGAGGAGACGGTGACGGCGAACGGCTACCAGCCCGCGCGCGACCTCGCCGGATGGAAGGCCCGCGTCACTGCCGCCTGGCCGAACGTGCACGTGACCCACGTCGAATCCGGGGGAGTGGATGCCGTACCGCAGGTCGGCGACGACCTGCACCTGCGCGCCACCATCGCCACGGGCGGGCTCTCCCCGCACGACCTGGCCGTGGAGGTCGTCTACGGCCGTGCACGGGAAGGCGACCGCCTCGACGACGTGCAGCACCTGCCGCTCGAGCTCGCGGAGGGGGCCGAGGGCGCTCCCGCGGTGTTCGCGGGCACCGTCCCGCTCGCGCGGGCCGGGAGCTTCGGGTACACCGTGCGAGTGGTGCCGAAGCATCCGCTGCTCGCGTCGCCCGCCGAGCTGGGGCTCGTCGCCGTAGCCGAATAGGGGCGTGCTGCGCTAGCTAGCTCGCCCGCGCCGCTCGTGCTATCGAGTTGCGGCAAAGCGGGCATCCGGGTCACCTTTTTGCCCGAAATGCCGCAACTCGGCGACCTGGGGTCGGTAGATCGCGACCCTTGGGCGCGGATATCGTGCTGCTCGCCCCGAACTGGGGACAAAGCGGTATATCGGTCGCCCGCGAGGGGTGTGTACCCCGTTTTGTCCTCCTCGGGGCGTGTACTCCCCAAGGGGGACCCGAGGTGTACCCCGAACCGTCACATCCGCGGAAACACTGGGGTCATTGGCGCGCTCGCGACCTCCCCCGTTGTGGGGAGGGTACACGGCTTGTCCCCCCTAGTGCCGACAGCGAAGATTGAACTACCCGAAGAAATCAGGACCCGAGCATGACCACCATTGACAGGAAAAATGACATGACCACCCTCGACCAGACCAGCCCCAGTCGCTCCGCGCTGTCGCCGTTCTTCATCGCCGCCGTTGCTATGACGGTCGCGCTGATCGTGGTCGCTGCAGTGGTCGCTGTTATCCACTGAATATCCCGACGATGAGCCGGTGCCACCCGAAGGCGCCGGCTCTCGTCATTTAACGGGCACGGGGAGCAATCCTCCGGGCAGGCGGCACCGAACACCTGGCAAGGCTTTTCGTGATAGGAACTCATGTCACCCGAACGAGGGGCCCCCGGACTGGGAGGGTTACACCCCTTGTCCGCACTTGTGCCGACCTTCTAGATTCACTGCAGGAGAAGACCCGCTCTCCGCCTGACCCGAACCAGGAAACCTCATGTCGATCCGTAACGAAACCAAGACCCGCCACGGCCTGTCGCCCTTCTACATTGCCGCGAGCATCGCGATAGTCGCCCTCGCCATCATCGGCTTCCTGGTCGCCACCCGCTAGTTCCTCGCGAGCGGCCCGCCCGCGCCCAACGCGATATCGGCGAATCGTTCTCCCATGCGCAGGTACGCCGCCGCGTTGGGGTGCAGCCCGTCGTCGAGGTCGCCGGTCTCCTCGGGCGTGAGCAACTCGCGACCGTCGAGGTAGTGCAGGTGCGGGTCATCCGCGCGCGCCTGGAGCACCGCGGCGATCGACTCCCGGATGCCCGCCAGGCTCAGCGCCCCCGCCTCCAGTTGCTCGGCAGTGCCCTCCGTCGAGGTCGTAAGGGTGCTCCAGTCCATGACCGTGGGGCCGGGCAGGTCCTCCACCGCGGGGCAGGGGATCGGGCCGATGACGAGCAACGGGGTCTCCGGATGCCCCTCGCGTACGGTGTCGAGGAATCCGTGCAGCACCGGCTCGAACATCCGTCGCCGCATGAGGTCGCCGTTGACGACGTTGATGCCGATCTCGACACTCAGGATGTCGGCAGGCAGGTCGCGCATCGTGCGCGCCACGAAAGGGTCACCCACGGCGTTGCCGCTGAAGCCGAGGTTGTGTACCCGCACGCCCGCGCGCCGCGCGGCAACGACCGGCCAGGTGCCCGTGGGACCCGCGGCCTCGCCGCCCTGGCTTATCGACGACCCGTGGTGCAGCCACCGCACGCGATCGTCGCGCGTCGCGCCCACCGGAGCGCTCGTGCGCAGCTCGACGAGGTCGCACGCCGCGGTGTGCGGCAGCCAGAGCTCGATGTGCTTCCGCTCAGTGCCGAGGCCGTCGAAGCGCAGACCGAGCGGCTCGGCGCGGTGCTCGACCGCGTAGTGCAGCGGCTCGACGAGGGTCATGGCCTGGGGCGGCACCGTGAGACGCGAGTGCGGCAGCCCATCGACGAGCAACTCGACCACGGCGGGCACGGGAACTGCGCCGTACGGGTTGATCCCGATGATCTCCGCGGTGAGCTCGATCGTGTCGGAGGCTGTGTCGAAGACGAGCCGTACGCCCGAGGTCATGCGCAGCACGAAGCCGAAGTTCTCGGTCGGCACCTGGGGGCGCGTCCAGGCGGGCAGCCGCCGGATGCGCACGCCGCCGTCAACGGCGTAGAGCTCCAGCGCCCCGACCACCTCGACATCGGGGGAGGGGAAGCGCGTTACGACGTCCACGTGTGCACCCCCGACCCGACGCGGACGGTAGCGCCGCCGGCCAGCTCGACCGTCGCGGTCGTGTCCGTCGTCCACGACAGGCGCGGTTCGGGCCGCGCCACGAACGGCGCCGTCGCATCGTGGTCGACCGAGACCGTCGGCACGACGGGGCGGGTCTGCGTCATCGCGTCTCCTGCTTGAGGGTGGGGAAAGTGATAAAGCGCTTTGGCACTTCGACGTAGACTATAGCCATGAACGACGCTGTGGTTGTCAACGGAGAGACGGATCCGGCCTGGGCGGGGGTGCGTGCGGCATTCGCCGAGAACATCGCCGAGGGCCTCGACGACGGGGCGAGCCTCGCGGTGAGCGTCGACGGCGTGCCCGTCGTCGACGTGTGGGGCGGAACGGATCCGATCACGGGCCGCGCGTGGGAGCGCGACTCGGTGACTATCGGGTTTTCGGTGACCAAGGGCGTCGCGGCCATCGCTCTCCTGCAGCTCGTCGAGCGAGGGCTCGTCGACCTCGACGCGACAGTGGCCACCTACTGGCCGGAGTTCGCGGCAGCGGGCAAGGGCGGCGTGACCGTGCGCGAGCTCGCGTCGCACCGCGCGGGCCTGCCCGTCATCGAGCTCGACGACATCCTGGCGGTAGCCGACTGGGATGTCGCCACCTCCACCCTCGCGGCCCAGGCGCCGCAGTACGACACGACGAAGTACTTCGCCTACCACGCCCTGAGCTTCGGCTTCCTGGTCGGCGAAGTGGTGCGGAGGGCATCCGGCCAAGGATTCAGCGAGTACGTCGACGAGCACATCGCGCGACCGCTCGGCCTCGACCTGTGGGTGGGCCAACCGGCCTCCGCCGAGGGTCAGTACCTCGCGGGCCTCACCGACGATGTGGCGCTCGGACCGGTGGTGACCGTGCCCGACGAGCCGCCCATCTGGCACGCGACAGCCCTCTCGGGCGTGCAGCTCATGCCGTTGTTCCACCGCGTGGGGGGAGTGCTCGGCACCGAGCCGTTCAACGAGGCGCGCTTCAGGGCCGCGACGATTCCGGCGGGGAACGGCGTAACGAACGGGCGCTCACTCGCGCGCATGTATGCGGCGTGCCTCGGCGAGGTCGACGGCGTGCGACTGCTCGGTGCAGACATCGTCGCCGAAGCCGCGAGCGAACAGGCCGGCGGTGTGCGCAAACCCGGCCTGGGAGCCGACACGTGGGCGAGCGGCCCGCAGCAGTTGTGGGGAGTCGGCTTCGAGATCAGCAACTACGAGAACCCCATGCTCGGCGCCGGCTCCTTCGGCCACTCCGGGATGGGCGGCCGTCTCGGCTTCGCGCAGCTCGGCTCGGGTGTTTCGTTCGGTTACGTGAGCCAACGGATGGCCTACCCAGCGCCCGGCACGTTCGACCCGCGCTGGAACCGGATCCTCGACGCCGTGCGCGCGGCGCTGTAGCCGGGGCTACGGCTCGGGCGCTGCCTCGAGGAGTTCGACCTGCACGACCCGTGTGCCGTCGCCCACGAGCCGGAACCATCGGCCGGCACGCGGAAGCGCGATCTCGAACGGGCGCAGCTGCAGCGGCCACTCGGTCGCGACCGTGCGGTCGTCGAGCGCGCTCCAGCGCTCCCCGTCGTCCGACGCCTCCAGCCGCCACGAGTGCGACCCCGGCGACTCGAAGGTGATCGTGTAGAGCAACGGCGTCGTGGGGGAGTCGAACTCCCACGTGATCTCGTCGAGGGCGACGGAGGTCTCGCCGATGTCGTCCACGAGCGCCGGAACGGATGCCCGCGCCCGCGGTGACGCATCGACGAGTCGCTCACCGGTGTGCGAGAACGGCCTGCTGTCGCGCCCCCAGTCGGAGGGTTCTGGGCCGAGGACGAACTCCAAGCGCGCACCGCGGGCGATGCGCGAGTGGGGGACGGTGATGTGCTCCCAGGGCTCTCCGTCGACGAGGAGCGACTGCACGTAGTCTCCCGACCCGTGGGCGATGACGTCGAGGGTTCCGTGGGGCAGGGCCACGGTCATCCGGGGAAAGAGCGGGCCGCACACGACATACTCGGCGGCTCCGGGCGTGAGCGGGTACAGCCCGAGCGCGGCGAAGAACCACCACGCCGACATCTCGCCGTTGTCCTCGTCGCCGGGGTAGCCCTGGCCGATCTCCGAGCCCGTGAACAGCCTCCGGCGCGCTTCGGCGACGATGCGCTGCATGCTCGCAGGGTCGCCCGCGTGGGCGTACAGGAACGGGATGTGGTGCGCGGGCTGGTTCGAGAGGCCCCACAGCCCCATCCGCAGGTCGCGAGCCTCCACCATCTCGTGGATGACGGTCGGATAGTCCCCGCGGAACTGCTCGCGCCCCGTCTCCGGGATGGTGAAGTACTCGTCGAGCCTCGCCCTCAGGTCGTGCATCCTGGCGAGCCCCGCGCCGTCGTGCGGAGCCGCGAACGCCATGGTCCAGGCACTCGTCTCGGTGTAGTCGCCGCCCCAGCGGAACGGCTCGAAGTCTGCACCGAACTGCCCGTTGGCCTCGCGCCCTCGGAAGAAGCCGGTCGCAGCGTCGAACAGGCTCTCGTGCGCGAAGGCGCGCGACGCGAAGTAGCGCTGCTCCGCTGTGTGGCCGAGCCGTCCTGCGAGCACCGAGAGGCCGAAGTCGTTGAGGGCGCCCTCGACAGTCCACGAGAGGCCCTCGGGCACCGTGCGGTCGACGTATCCGCGGTAGAGCGACGACGCGAGTCCCTTGCGACCGTCCGCCGGATGCGCCGGCCGGGCCGTCGCGTCGCGCAGCGCGGCCCGGTAGCCGGTCTCGGGGTCGACGGCACCCTTGGCCGCCGCATCCGCGAACACGATGTCGAAGCTCGTGCCGACCATGGCGTCGAGGCTTCCCGGCGCCGACCAGCGCGGCACCCAGCCGCCCTCGCGGTAGTGCTGCACGAAACCGTCGAGGAGGTGGGCTGCCGCATCCGGGCGCAGCAGCACGAGGGCGGGCCAGATGGTGCGATAAGTGTCCCAGAAGCCGTTGTTGGCGGAGAGTTCGCCCGGCACGACCGCTCCAGTAGCGGGGCTGATATGCGCGACCGTGCCGTCGGGCATAGCCTCGCCCAGACGGTTGGGGTAGAGGTACATGCGGTACAGGTTCGAGTAGAGGGTGACGAGTTGGTCGTCGGTGGCACCCTTGACAGTGACGCGGCCGAGTAGCTCGTCCCATTCCGACTGCGCGTCGAGGGAACCGGGCACCGCGAGGGCCGCGTTCTCCCGAGAGATGAGCGACGTGCCGATGCGCAGCTCGACGCTGTCCGTCGTCGCGAGAGTCGTGCCGGTGAGCGCCGTGACACCCTCCGTCGTCGCGGAGAAGAACATGCGCGGGATGACGTGGCCGTGCACGGATGACCCGTCGACCCACCCGCTCAGCACTCCGTCGGCCCACGCGAACTCGGCGGGGCCGAACGAGCCGAGGTCTATCGCGCCAGAGCCGGCGGGGAACGTGAATCGCAGCACGACGCCGTGCGACGTGGGCTCGGCCTGCGCCGTCACGCCGCTGTCGAGCTCCACGGCGTACCGGTGGGGGAGTGCGGTTTCGTTCTCGTGGTCGAACATTCCGTCGCCGTGCGGGGTGAAGAGCACCACTCCCCAGTCGCCGATCCAGATGCTCGCGGAGTGCGAGATCGCCAGTGCCGCGAGGCTCGGCTTTCGGGTGTCGCCGTGCTGATTCCACGCGTAGTTCCAGTGCGGGTTCGAGACGTCGGTCATGGGTGTCGCGAACACGGCGCCGTGCGGGGTGGCCACGAATGGCGCCGTGTTCCCGCGCGACAGGTACGGCGAGGAGTTGCTCCCGCGCCGGGTGTCGACCAGCTCTGACGGGCGCAGCGTGCGGTCGAGGCGGTGCGGGGTGACGATGTCGATCGCGTCGAGCCATCCGGCCAGGGCCGTCTCCGAGACGATCTCGAGGGCCACCGCGCGCCGGGATGCGGGGCCGAGGTCGATGCGCCGCAGGTTCCACTGGTCGGGGGAGAGGGCGTGCCGCTCGAAGCTCCCGCGCGCGTCGGCGGGCAGGCCGTACTGGTCGACGACGGGACTGTCGAGCAGCCGGCTGCCGTCGTCGAACAGGATGTCGACGGCCACGGCACTCGCGCGGAACCCGTCGGCGATGTCGAGTGCCGTGAGGTCGAACGGGGGGAACACGCCGTACCGCAGCTCGAGCCCCGCCGTGTCGACATCGATGGTGCGCAGGACCGTTCGCCCGGCGCCCTCGTAGGGCACGGGTGCGTCGGTGAACAGCCCCTTCATGCCCTACACCGCGGCGCGGGCCGTGCGCACGAGCCCTCGAACCGACTCGGGCGTGAACCCCGCGGGCGCGGTAGTCGAGACGTGCCACGTTGCGGACTCGCCGGGGAGCAGGGTGATGAGGTTCTTGTCACTGTGCGAATTCTCGTCGATCGAGCCGGGAAACAGGCACGTGTCGCGCAACAGACTCTGCGCCGTGAGCGTCACGTCGACCCCGTCGCCCCGATCGGAGACGGACACCTCGAACTGCGCCGCAGCATCGGGGAAGTCGAGGTCGACGCCCCCGAGGAGAGTCGCGCGCAGGTCGCCCACCGAGACCACGAGCAGCTCGTCGAGCGCGGGCTCGCCCACCTCGGCGGGGATGTCGATCCACGCCGTCGAGCGCGGGGCGGCCGACACGGAGACGGTGACGGCGGCCCGGAGTCCCGAGGGGTGCCACCTCTCGATGCGGGCAGCGTTGGCCCAGGCATCCCGCGACTCGTTACCGAGGGCGAGGCGCACGACGCCGTCGACGCGGTGCAGCGTGGCCACGCGATCGGCGAACGCCGTGCGCATGGCGTAGGCGGCGGGCTTCCACCGGGCTGCCGAATCGAGCACCGACCACGAGATGACGGGCCAGCAGTCGTTGAGCTGCCAGACGACGGTGCCCGAGCACCAGGGCGAGAGCGAGCGGAAGTAGCTGATGCCGAACCCGACAGCACGGGCCTGGTTGAGCTGGGCCGTCCAGTACCAGTCGTCGAAGTCGGTGGGCACGCCGAGGTGCACGCGCATGACATCCTCGATGCGCTCGGTGCCGTAGGCGGCCTTCTGCCGCTGCACGGTTGCGGGGCTGAAGGGCGCGGGGTTCTCCTCGTGCGTCACCGAGTCGAACAACTCGCGGCTGGGCGGACCCTGGAAGCCGAACTCCGACACGAAGCGCGGGCGGATGGCCTCGTACTCGCGGTAGTCGCCGGGGATCCACGAGTGCACAACACCGCGGCGAGGGTCGTTGGGCTCGCGGTCGCGCGCGCCGGAATAGGGGCTGCCCGCGAGGTAGAACCGCTCGGGGTCGAGTTCGGCGACGACCGAGGGCAGCAGGTCGAAGTAGAACTTCTCGCCCCACGTCTTGCCCTCGAGAACGTTCTCCCAGTCGTGCAGGAACCAGAACCACACGCACTCGTTGTTGCCGTTCCAGAGCGCGAGGCTCGGGTGTCGCATGAGGCGCGTGACGTTGTCTCGGGCCTCGGCCTCGACCTCGGCGCCGTACGGATCCTCCTCCGGGTAGGCGGCGCACGCGAACAGGAAGTCCTGCCAGACGAGCATGCCGAGCTCGTCGCACGTGTCGTAGAACTCGTCGCTCTCGAAGACCCCACCGCCCCACACGCGCACGAGGTTCGCGCCGAGTTCCGTGGCCTGGCCGAGGCGTTCGCGGTACCTGTCGCGGCCCACGCTCGCGATGAACGAGCTGTCGGGAATCCAGTTGACACCCCTGATGAACAGCGGTTCGCCATTGACGATGATGCGGAAGTTGCTGCCTTCGCCGTCGGCATCCTCCAGCTGCTCGACGACGATCTCGCGGAAGCCGATGCGCGAGCTCCACGCGTCGAGGCCCACGAGCTCGACCTGCGCGTCGTACAGCTTCTGCTCACCGAGTCCGCGCGGCCACCAGCGCTCCACCTGCTCGAGCTGCGCGATGAGGGTCACGGATGCCTCGCCCGCAGCCACCGCCGCCTCCACGACAACTCCCGCAACCGAGGCGCGCACGAGCAGCTCGTCGTCGCCAGCCCTCTCGAGCTCCACCTCGAATCGGACGGTCCCCGCACCCCCGTCGACGGTCACGATAGGCCGCACGCTCGCGATCCGCGCGGTGTTCCACGTCTCGAGGGAGACGGGCCGCCAGATGCCGGAGGGCGCGAGATCCGGGCCCCAGTCCCAGCCGAAGTCGCACGCCATCTTGCGCAGGAACGGCGTGACGTCATCGAAGGTGAACGGCCGCCCGCCGAACGCGTCGCGCTTCTCGGCGCCCACGCGCCGGGGCGAGCTGAAGTTCACCTCGAGTGTGTTGCCGGTGGGCAGCAGGTCGGTGACGGGAACGCGGTATGTCCTGTGCATGTTCTCGGTAGCGGCGACCTGTACGCCGTTCACCACGATCGTCGACACGGTGTCGAGGCCCTCGAAGACCAGCTCGGTGCGCTCCCAGTCGCCCGCGGGCGCGTCGAATGTGGTGGCGTAGCTCCAGTCGGAGTCGCCGATCCACCTCAGCTGCTTCTCGTTGGTTCCGTCGAACGGGTCGGGGATCAGTCCCGCCCCCAGCAGGTCGGTGTACACGCCGCCCGGCACCGTTGCCGGGAAGGAGGCGAAGTCGCCGGGGTTGTCGGACGCGAGGCGTCCGTTCCACCCGGAAGTCAAAACGTTTCGCAGAAGCACGGGAGTGTCCTTTCGGTGCTGCAATGAGGCCATTTGCCATGATTGGCTTGACTTGTCGGGTCTCAGCGGTAATGCTCATTCCAGCCAAGTGATAAAGCGCTTTGGCAGCGCGGCTCACACCGTAGCATTCCCGATGAAGCACAGCAAAGACGCTCGAGCGAAAGCTCGGCCGAGAAAGGTTTCGACGATGAAACTCACTACCAAGGCATTGGGCGCGGTCACCGTCGTCGCCCTCCTGTCGCTCGCGGCGTGCGCCCCCAGCGCACCGACCGCCGAAGACATCGACAAGCAGGCCGTCACGATCACGATCGGCAACCAGCCGCCCGCCTCGCAGGAAGCCGAGCTCGCGTACTTCAACGAGAAGCTCGAGGCCTTCAAGGCCGCCCACCCGAAGTGGACGATCGAGACCTCGGAGGCCACATGGGATCCCGAGACCTTCGCCGCACAGCTCGCCGGCGGTAACCTGCCTACCGTGTTCGGTGTTCCGTTCACGGAGATGAGTGGGCTCATCCAGCGCGGTCAGGTCGCCGACATCACGGATGCCCTCTCCACGACCTCGCTCGCGACCGAGCTCAACGCCTCGACGCTCGCCATCGCGCAAGACGCCAAGGGCCAGGTCTACGGAATCCCGACCGACGCCTACTCGCTCGGCCTCGCGTACAACCGCGCGCTCTTCGAGCAGGCCGGCCTCGACGCCGACAACCCGCCCACGACGTGGGATGAGGTTCGCGACGCCGCGAAGGCGATCACCGAGAAGACCGGCAAGACCGGATTCGCCCAGCTCACGAAAGACAACCAGGGCGGCTGGATCCTCGCTGCCCAGTCGTACAGCCGCGGCGGCACGATGGAGAACGAGGACGGCACCGAGGTCACGTTCGACTCCGCCGCCACGAAGGACTCGCTGACGTACCTGCACGACCTGCGCTGGAAAGACAACTCGATGGGGTCGAACTTCCTGCTCGGTGCCGCAGACCTCGCGCAGCAGTTCGCCGCGGGCGAGGTTGGGATGTTCGTCATCCAGTCGCTCGCCTACCAGCCCATCGTCGAGGTCTTCGGCATGCCGTCGAAGGACTTCGGCTTCACCACTCTCCCGACCGTTGACGGAGGGGACACGGTCACCCTCTCGGGCGGCAACGTCGAGATCGTCAACGCGAAGGCCACCGAGGCCGAGAAGGTCGCGGCAGTCGAGTGGATCGACTACTACAAGCTCGCGAAGTACCGCTCGGAAGACGCCGCCCTGGAGGACGCGAACCTCAAGGTCTCGCAGAAGACAGCAGTGGCGATCCCCGGACTCTCGCCCGTGAGCGACGCGCAGTACGAGACCTACCTGGGCTGGATCAAGGACCTCAACAACGTCCCCACCTCCAACTTCCAGCCGTACCTCGACCGCGCGCCGAAGCAGACCGTGCTCTCCGAGCCGGTGAGCAACTCGCAGGAGCTCTATGGCGCGCTCGACCCTGTCGTGCAGGCTGTACTGACCGACAAGAACGCCGACATCGACTCGCTCGTCGCCGAGGCCGCCAAGGCAGTCCAGGCCAAGCTCGGCCGCTAGCTCGACCTGCGGGGGCCGGTGATCCCGGCCCCCGCAGCATCCTCGGAGAACCATGACAGCAGCAACACCCGTCTCGCGCCTCACGCGCTGGCGTCGCAGGGGAGGGCTCAGCACCCTCGCCCTCGCCGTGCCGACCCTCCTCGTGTTCGGCTACTTCTCGTGGAAGCCGCTGCTGCAGGGCATCACCATGAGCTTCCAGAAATGGAACTTCGTGGCCGACCCCACGTGGGTGGGCCTCTCCAACTTCCAGTACGTGCTCGCCGACCCGCTGCTCGGCACGGCCGTGCTCAACACCCTGTGGTTCACGCTGCTGGCCATCCTGTTCGGATTCCCCCTGCCGATCGCCCTCGCCGTGGCCGTGTCGACGCTGCGCGGGCCCGCCCGGCGTCTCGCCTCGTTCCTCGCCTACCTGCCCGTGATCGTGCCGCCGGTCGTCGCCATCCTGCTGTGGAAGGTCTTCTACGACTCGAGCCCGCACGGGCTGCTCAACAGCCTGCTGGCGCTCGTGGGCATCGGCCCGCAGCCGTGGCTGAACTCCGCGGCCTCGGCGATGCCCTCGATTGTCCTCGAGGCGACGTGGGCCGGGGCCGGTACCGCCACACTCATCTACCTCGCCGCCATCACGAGTGTGCGACCCGAACTGTACGAAGCTGCGGAACTGGATGGCGCGGGCATCCGTCACCGCATCTGGCATGTCACCCTGCCGGGGCTGCGGACGGTCATCGTGATCATGCTGCTGCTGCAGCTGATAGGAGCGACCCAGGTGTTCGCGGAACCCTTCCTGTTCACCGGCGGCGGGCCGCAGAACGCGACGGTCACCGTGCTCGTGCTGCTGTACCGCTACGCCTTCACCGCGGGGGACTACGGCGCCGCCACCGCCCTCGGTGTGCTGCTCGCGGTAGTCCTCGCGGCCCTGTCTGCCGTCTACCTCCTTGTCACGCGAAAGTGGAGTGACGCATGACCGACGACTCGCGCACCCTCGTCTCGCGCCACGACCTCGTGCGCCCCGGCACCCACGTCGCCGTGCGGCTCGTGCACACCCTCGTCATCGTCGGTGTCGTGATCGCGGGCCTCGGCCCCATCGTCTGGCTCGCGTTCGCCTCGCTCAACACCACGCAGGAGGTGCTGCGCGACCCCTTCGCTGTGTTCCTGCACGCCGACGAGTGGGGCAACTACGCGGCGGCGTTCGGCGTCGTCGACATCGGCAAGTACCTGCTCAACACGATCATCGTGGCCGTCGGGGCGTGCGTCGCGAACCTCGTGGTCGCGATCTCCGCCGCGTATGTCATCGCGATCCTCAAGCCGCGCTGGGCAGGGTTGTTGAGCGCGGCGATCCTCGCCACGCTCTTCCTGCCGGGTGTCGTCTCCCTCGTGCCGCTGTACCTGACGATCCTCGATGTGCCGCCCTTCGGCGTCAACCTTCAGAACACGTACTGGGCGGTGTGGTTGCCCGCGGCCGCGAACGCGTTCAGCATCCTCATCATGGTGGGCTTCTTCCGCGCCATGCCGCGGGAGCTCATCGAGGCAGCCCGGATCGACGGGGTCGGCAACATCCGGATGCTCTGGTACATCGTGCTCCCGTTGTCGCGGCCGATCCTCGGCGTCGTCGCCCTGCTCGCCATCATCGCCGCGTGGAAGGACTACCTCTGGCCCTCCCTCGTGCTCTCCGACTCGGCGGTTCAGCCCATCTCCGTGGCACTACCGCTCGTGGGCAAGGTCACCGACCTCTCGGTGTTCCTCGCCGCGCTGCTGCTCGCGACCATCATCCCCGTGCTGCTGTTCGCGGTGTTCCAGAAGCAGATCCTGTCGGGAGTGGGGGCGACCTCGGGGTTGAAGGACTGACCCTAGGCTCATTGGTGTGCCACCCGTCGTAGAGCTCCGCGACGTTTCCTTCGTGCGCGAGGGCAAACGCATCCTCGATGATGTGTCGTTCGCCGTCGAGGCGGGGGAGCACTGGGCGCTCCTCGGCCCTAACGGTGCGGGCAAGAGCACGATCCTCGGCTTCTGCGGTGCGCTCACCCACCCCACGAGCGGCACGGTCCACGTGCTCGACGGGCAGCTGGGGCGCACCGAACTGCAGGCACTGCGTCGCTCGATCGGCCACGTGAACCCGCGGCACCCCATCCGGTCGCCGTTGACGGTTCTCGAGGTCGTGCTCACCGGAATCACGGGCACCGTCGAGACCGCCATGCGGTGGGAGCCGACGGATGCCCAGCTCGAGTATGCCCGCACCCTCGTGCACTCGCTCGGCCTCACTGCGATCACCCAGTCGCGCTGGCCGACCCTCTCGCAGGGTGAGCGGGGACGAGCCCTCATCGCGCGAGCCCTCGTCTCCGAGCCCCGACTTCTGCTGCTCGACGAGCCGTCGACGGGCCTCGACGTGGCCGCGCGGGAGCAGCTGCTCGAGACTATCGACACCCTCGAGCAGTCGCATCCGGAGGTCGCGTCGATCCTCGTGACGCACCACCTCGAAGAGCTGCCGAGCACCACCACGCACGCCATGCTCGTGTCGCACGGTCGGCTGACGGCGGTCGGCACCGTGCACGAGGTCGTCACGACCGCCAACGTCACAGCGGCGTTCGAACACCCCATCGAGGTCTCGTTCGACGACGGCCGCTGGGGCGCACGGGCTCGCCGCCGCTAGGGGCTCGCCTCGCACCACTCGTCACTCGCCCCTCGCCAACGCCGCACCACAGTGTTGCCTCGTGTCGTGTCGTGCCGTGTCGTGCCGTGCCGTGCTGTGCAGTCACGACGGCGCCTTGACGAACTCCATACAGCTTGACGAACTCCATACAGGGGGAGGGCCTCCGAAACAGCGTATGGAGTTCGTCAAGGGGCGGAGTTGCTCCTCGCCCGACGGAGCCGGCGGCCCCTAGCCGAGGAGTACCGAGCCGAGAGGCACCTAGCCGAGCAACGACTCGACGACGAGCGAGCGCGGAGTCGCCGCCCCGCCGAGGGTTGAGCGTCCGGGGACGAGTGTTCCGGGAACGAGGGTCGTTGACACGTCGTCGCCGGCGAGCTTGGCGGAAACGAGCTCCACTGCCGCCGCTCCCACGGCATCGAAGCGGAGGTCGATCGTGGTGAGGAACGGTTCGGTGTTTCCCGCTTGGCCGGCCTTGTTGTCGACGCCGATGATCGCGATGTCTTCGGGTACCCGGATGCCCGCCGAGAGCAACTGCGCGTGCAGGCCGATCGCGATCTCGTCGTTGCCCGCGAAGATCGCGTCGCAGTCCACACCCCCCGCGATGATCTCCTTCGCCGCGGTGAACCCCCACTCGCGCGTGAAATCGCCGTAGCGCACGGGCTCGACGAGGGAGAGGCCCTGGGCGTCGAGGCCCTCGCGCAGCCCGCGCTCGCGATCCCGCACAGAGTTGAGGCGCGCCTCGGCGGTCACGTGGGCCACGCGCGTGCGCCCGATGCTGGCGAAGTGCTCGGCGGCGAGACCGCCCGCGAACGTGTCATCCGGAAGCGTGCACACGTCGTCGGCATCGTCGGAGCGGGAGAACGCGTAGACGACCGGCCCGGTGAAGTCGTGCGACACGGAGGCGCTCAGGAAGTCGGTGCCCTCGCCGATCACGACAACGCCGTCGACGTGGCGCGACTGCAGTCGACGCACGTGCTCGCGCCGCTGCTTGCCGTCGTGCTGCGCGTCGTACAGGGTGCTTGCGAGGTCGACGGTGCTGAGGGCCCGGTTGACCCCCACGAGCACGGGCATGCAGAAGGCGCCCGACGCATTCTCGGCGAGGATGCCGATCGTGTTGCTGCGACCGGATGCCACAGACCGGGCTAGCGCGTTGGGCCGGTAGTCGAGGCGCCGGGCGGTCTCGAGCACGCGCTCGCGCGTCTGCTCGGCCACGCGCCCCGACCCGTTCATGACCTGGGATGCGGTGGCGATCGACACGTTCGCGGCGCGCGCCAGATCGATGAGTCGAACCGACTTCGTCGCCACTGTGAACTCCCTGCAGGTAGGTGAGTAGAGCTTACCTGCGAAACCGCTTTAGCGACCGATAGGCGCGACGATAGCGCCCGTGACACGCACGAGGTCAGCCGGAGCGAGCTCGATGTCGAACCCGCGCTTGCCGCCCGAGACGAACACGGTGTCGTAGAGCTCTGCGGTTTCGTCGAGCACCGTCTCGTGGCGCAGCTTCTGGCCGATGGGTGAGATGCCGCCCACGATGTAACCGGTGCGCTTCTCAGCGAGTCTGGGATCGGCCATCTCGCCCTTCTTGCCGCCCACCGCCGCGGCAAGGGCCTTCAGGTCGAGCTTGCCGGACACCGGGACGATCCCGACCACGAGCCGCCCGTCGACGTCGGCCATGAGCGTCTTGAAGACCTGGTCGGGGTCGATACCCAACACCTGCGCGGCTTCGAGCCCGAAGTTCGTGTTGCCGGCGTCGTGCACGTACTCGTGAGGGGTGAAGGGGATTCCCGCCGCGAGGAGCGCGACTGTCGCCGGGCTAGTGGGCACGGAACAGCTGCATGGACGTGCCGGCCACCACGAGCTCGGTGCCCGGTCCGTGCTCGTCCATCGACTCGGTGGCATCTTCGACTGCCGAATCCCACAGCAGCGTGTACGACGTGACGCCCTCATGCTGCGGGAGGGTGACGGTCACCGCGTCCTCCAGGCCGTGCACGATGAGCAGGATGCGGTTGAAATCCTCGAACTCCGGGGTCGACGCCGCGAGGTACTGCAGCGTGCGCTCGGCGGGGGAGTCCCAGTCTTCCTCGCTCATCGCAAGGCCCTGCTTGTTGTACCAGTCCATCTGCGTGGCACTGGGCACCGTCTCGCCCGCGAGCCCGTACCGCACGGGCCGCAGCGCGGGGTTCTCGGCGCGCAACTGGATAAGTTGGCGAGTGACCTCGAGGAGGTCATCCTGCCAGTCGGAGTGCTCCCACGGCAGCCAGGTCAGCTCGCCGTCCTGGTTGTAGGCGTTGTTGTTGCCGCGCTGGCTGCGGCCGAACTCGTCCCCGGCCGTGAGCATCGGGATTCCCGCCGACAGCAGCAGGGTGCCGAGGAGGTTGCGCATGGCCTTGCACCGGGCATCCAGTATCGACACGTCGTCGGTCGGACCCTCTGCGCCGTAGTTGAACGAATGGTTGTTGTCGGTGCCGTCGCGGTTCTTCTCGCCGTTGCCGAGGTTGTGCTTCTCGTTGTACGCGGTGAGGTCGGCCATCGTGAAGCCGTCGTGCGCTGTAATGAAATTGACGGATGCCATCGGCCCGCGCTCCTGCGAGAACACGTGCGCAGAACCCGCGAGCCGGCGTGCGAGCGACCCGATGCCGTTGGGGGCGGACCCGTTGGCGCGGGCGGCGCCGATGTCCGTGAGCCAGAAGTCGCGCATCCGGTCGCGGTAGCCGTCGTTCCACTCGCTCCAGCCGCGGTTCTGGTCGCCGCCGGGGAAGTTGCCGACCTGCCAGCCGCCCATGCCTACATCCCAGGGCTCCGCGATGATCTTGACGTCCTGCAACTGCGGGTCGTCGCGAATGGCGAGCAGCAGCGGATGCTCCGGCTGGAACTCATTCGCGGCGTCGCGGCCGAGCGTCGCGGCGAGGTCGAAACGGAAGCCGTCGACCTGCACCTCGTTCGCCCAGTACCGCAGCGAGTCGAGGATGAGCCGCTGGGCCGCGGGCGTCGCGGTGTTCACCGAGTTGCCGCACCCCGTGACGTCCACGTACACGCCGTCCGGGGTCTGGCGGTAGTAGTTCTTGTTGTCGATGCCGCGGAAACTGCTGGTCGGGCCGCCCAGACCCTCTTCGGCTGTGTGGTTGTAGACCACATCCATGATCACTTCGAGGCCCGCCTCGTGCAGGAGCTTGACCATGCCCTTGAACTCGCGCAGCACGGCACCGGTGCCGCCGTTCTGGGCTTCCTTGCTCGCGTAGGCGGCGTGCGGGGTGAAGAAGTTGAGGGTGTTGTAGCCCCAGTAGTTGATGAGCCCCTGCTTGATGAGGCGCTGCTCGCTCACGAACTGCTGCACGGGCAGCAGCTCGATGCTCGTGACGCCGAGCTCCTTGAGATAGGTGATCGTCGACTCGTGGGCGAGACCCGCGTATGTACCGCGCAGCTCCTCGGGAACCTCGGGGTTGAGTTTCGAGAGGCCCTTGGCGTGCGCCTCGTAGAGGATCGTGTGGTCCATGCCCACGCGCGGCTTCTTCGAGGTTCCCCAGTCGAAGGTGTCTGGCTCCTGCACGTAGCCGCGCCAGTCGCCGTTGCCGGTGCGCGCGAGACCCCGCGCGTACGGGTCGATGAGGTGCAGGGCCGGGTCGAAGGCGTAGCCCGGCGCCGTGGGCCCGTTCGCCCGGACCGAGTAGCGCATGCCGGGCACGAGCAGGGGGGAGGTCGCCGACCACACGTCGCCGTCGTCTTTGGCCATGGGGATGGTCTTGGCCACCCACGAGGCGTCGCGGTCGTCGAACAGACAGAGCTCCATGCTCGTCGCGGAAGCAGACCACACCCGCAGCTGTCCGCCCTTGTCGCCGAGGGTCACGCCGAGGTCGGCAAGGTGATCAGGCATGGGGTCAAGAGTAATGACTGCGTGAGTCATGCTTGTTACATGGCGATCTACCTGGACCACGCGGCAACCACGCCGATGCTGCCCCCAGTGATCGCCGCGTACACCTCGGCGCTCGGGCTCGTGGGCAATCCGTCGAGCATCCACTCGCAGGGCCAGCAGGCGAAGCGGATGCTCGAAGAGGCTCGCGAGCGGGTCGCCGAGTCGCTCGAGGCCGACTCCGTGGAGGTCACGTTCACGTCGGGCGGTACCGAGGCGATCAACCTCGCCGTCAAGGGACTGTTCTGGGCCCGGCAGCGGCCCCGCATCCTCGTCGCTCGGGCCGAGCACCATGCCACGATCGACGCTGTCGAGTGGCTCGAGCAGCACGAGGGTGCGGTGATCGACTGGATTCCCGTCGATGCCCTCGGTCGCGTCGACCTCGCCTACGTCGAGGCGGCGCTCGCCGACGACGTCGCCCTCGTATCGGTGTTGTGGGCGAACAACGAGGTGGGCACCATCCAGCCCGTGCACGAGGTGGTCGCGCTCGCGACCGCCCACGGGGTTCCCGTGCACTGCGACGCGGTGTCGGCGTACGGGCACGTTCCGATCGACTTCCACGCCTCGGGCCTTGCGGCGCTGAGCGTCTCCGCCCACAAGATCGGCGGGCCCGTGGGCGTCGGCGCGCTCGTCATCGCGCGCTCGGCGACCGTCACCCCGCTCATCCACGGCGGCAACCAGCAGCGCGCGCGGTCGGGCACCCAGGATGCCGCGGGGGCCGTGGCGTTCGCCGCCGCCGCATCCGCTATCGGTGACCGGGATCTCGGCACCGCAGCCCTGCGCGACCACCTCATCGCCGCCGTGCGCGCGTCCGTGCCCGAGGCGGTGCTCCGTGGCGACCCCGTCGACCGCCTCGACAACAACGCGCACTTCACGTTTCCCGGCTGCGAGGGCGATTCGCTGCTCTTCCTGCTGGATGTTGCCGGATTCAGCGTCTCGACGGGCTCGGCGTGCCAGGCCGGGGTTCCCGAGGCGTCGCACGTGCTGCTCGCGATGGGACTCGACGAGGCCGAGGCTCGCGGAGCGCTGCGCATCACCCTCGGGCCGGCGACCACTGTCGCCGAGCTCGATGCGTTCGCCGTCGCCCTGCCCGCCGCCGTCGCCCAAGCACGCGCCGCCGGATACTCCGACCGCACACCGACGCTCGGACACTGACTCCCGGCACCATCCCTCTTGCGCATTTCTTTCACCTGTCATAAAGTTCTGACAGGTGAAAGGAGGAGGCGTGAATGCGGAGCAGCTGAGCACGTGGCTCACGGCCATTGCGAGCCCGCAGCGCATGCGCATCCTGAGCACGATTGCGGGGGAGCCCCTGCACGTGAGCGAGATCGCTCGCCGCGTGGGAATGTCGCGCGCGCTCCTCTACATGCACCTCGCCAAGCTCGAGGAGGCCGGGTTCGTCACCGGCCACCACGAGCTCACAGAGGACGGCAAGGCCCTGAAGTTCTTCACGGCAGCGCCGTTCACCCGCACTCTCGACCTCGCGGCGCTCGTCGCGGCGGTCGCCGCATCCCCGGTAACCCCACCAACAGAAAGCAGTGAATGACATGGATATCCCCTGGTACGCGTACGTCGCCATCATCGGCGTCGTCGGATGGGCAGCAATGGTCATCATCGGAGCGCGCGGCTACGGTCGCTCCAAAGAAGGCACCGCGAAGACCAATCAGGTCATGGAGCAGAACATCGCCACCAACCAAGCGGTGCTCGCGAAGCTCGACAGCATCGAGGCGCGCCTGGGCGTCGTCGAGAAGACGCTGACCGACATCCAGTAGCGCTGCCCGGATCACCCGCGGCGTAAACTCGTCGAGTGAAGGTTCTGGCGGCGATGAGTGGCGGGGTCGACTCCGCCGTCGCCGCGGCGCGGGCCGTCGAGGCGGGCCACGAGGTCGTGGGTGTGCACCTGGCCCTGAGCCGGATGCCCGGCACCCTGCGCACGGGAGCCCGCGGCTGCTGCACCATCGAAGACAGCATGGACGCCCAGCGTGCGGCAAACATCATCGGTATCCCGTACTACGTGTGGGACTTCTCTGCCCGCTTCAAGGACGACGTCGTCGACGACTTCATCGCCGAGTATGCGGCCGGCCGCACGCCCAACCCGTGCATGCGCTGCAACGAGCGCATCAAGTTCGCAGCACTCCTCGAGAAGGCCCTCGCCCTCGGTTTCGACGCAGTTGTCACGGGCCACTACGCCTCCATCGAGCTCGACGCGCAGGGTAACCGCGAGCTGCACCGTGCGAGCGCGTGGGCGAAAGACCAGAGCTACGTGCTGGGGGTGCTGACAACTGAGCAGCTCGCGCACGCGATGTTCCCGCTCGGCTCGACGCCGTCCAAGGCCGAGGTTCGCGCGGAGGCGGCGGAGCGCGGGTTCAGCGTCGCCACCAAGCCCGACTCCCACGACATCTGCTTCATCCCCGACGGCAACACTCGCGGCTGGCTCGCCGACAAGGTGGGTGCTGAGCAGGGCGACATCCTCGACCGAGAGGGCACCGTGATCGGCCAGCACGAGGGCGCGCTTGCCTTCACGATCGGTCAGCGCAAGGGCCTCAACGTGGGTTATCCGACAGACGACGGCAAGCCCCGGTTCGTGCTCGAGATCCGGCCCAAGAGTAATGAGGTGGTCGTCGGCCCGCGCGAGGCACTGGCCATCGGTGAGTTGGCGGGGAGCACGTTCAGCTGGGCCGGGCTCGGGCCGGTGGCATCCGGCTACATCGCCTCGGAGGGGGAGAGCTTCGCGTGCGAGGTGCAGGTTCGCGCGCACGCCGACCCGGTGTCGGCCACGGCGCGGGTGCTTGCGACGGATTCGGGCACCGAACTCGTCGTGACGCCGACGGAGCCGATCGTGGGGCTGTCACCCGGCCAGACCGCGGTGATCTACGTGGGAACGCGCGTGCTCGGCCAGTGCACGGTCGACCGCACGGTCAGCGCCGTGCCGGTGTTCACCGCCTGATATCGCCCGCTCCTCGGTCGGTGGTGCTGGGTACTCTGGAACCGTGGCAGAGAGCGAAGTTCCCCAGCACGCCGACGCAGATCTGATAGCGGCGAAGGCCGAGGTCGATGAGCTGACGCTGCGCATCCTCGAATTGCGCGACGCGTACTACGAGCGCGACGAAGAGCTCGTGAGCGACGCCGACTACGACCAGATGATGCGCCGTCTTGAAGAACTCGAGCGGCTCTTCCCCGAGCTGCAGAGCCAAGACAGCCCCACGCAGACCGTGGGTGGCCGCGCGGCGAGCCTGTTCGACCCCGTCACGCACGCCGAGCGCATGCTCTCGCTCGACAACGTGTTCTCGCTCGACGAGTTCGCGGAGTGGGCGGCCAAGGTCGAGCGCAACTCCGGCCGCCGGGTCGACTACCTGTGCGAGCTCAAAATCGACGGTCTGGCCATCAACCTGCGCTATGAGAACGGCCGGCTCACGAGTGCCGCCACGCGCGGCGATGGTGTCGTGGGTGAAGACGTTACGGAGAACGTGCGGTTCATCGAGGGGATCCCGGCGAGGCTGAATTCCTCGTCCGCCCACCCCGAGCATCCGCCCATCGTCGAGGTCCGGGGCGAGATCTTCTTCCCGGTCGAGGCATTCCGCGAGCTCAACGCCGAGCAGGCCGCCGCGGGGGAGAGGGTGTTCGCGAACCCGCGGAACGCCGCATCCGGGTCGCTGCGCCAGAAGGCCGAGAGCAAGAGCGCGGCGGGGCTCGACCTCATGCACCGCAGGCTCTCCCGGCTCCGGATGCTCGTGCACGGCATCGGCGCATGGCCGAACCCGCCCGTGGCGTCGCAGAGTGAGACGTACGAGCTGCTCAAGGGGTGGGGACTACCCACGAGCGAGTACTTCCGCGTGGTCTCGTCCGCGGGAGCCGCTGCCGAGTTCATCGAGTACTACGGCGAGCACCGCGACTCGGTGCTGCACGAGATCGACGGCATCGTCATCAAGGTCGATGAGCTCGCGCTCCACGAGGAACTCGGTGCGACGTCGCGTGCGCCGCGCTGGGCGATCGCCTACAAGTACCCGCCCGAGCAGGTGAACACGAAGCTGCTCGACATCGTCGTGTCGGTCGGGCGCACGGGCCGTGCGACCCCGTTCGCCGTCATGGAGCCCGCGCGAGTCGCCGGCTCTGTCGTGCGCCAGGCGACCCTGCACAATCAGGACGTGGTGAAGGCGAAGGGCGTACTCATCGGCGACACCGTCGTGCTGCGTAAGGCTGGCGATGTCATTCCGGAGGTGCTCGGCCCGGTCGTGGAGCTGCGCGACGGCACCGAGCGCGAGTTCGTCATGCCCTCGCTGTGCCCGGAGTGTGGCACTCCGCTCGCGCCCGCCAAGGAGGGCGATATCGACCTGCGGTGCCCGAACGCGCGCAGCTGTCCCGCCCAGGTGCGCGGTCGCGTCGAGCACGTCGGCAGTCGCGGTGCTCTCGATGTCGAGGGTCTGGGCGAGGTCGGTGCTGCAGCCCTCACCCAGCCCGACTACCCCGAGACCCCGCCGCTCATCACCGAGGCCGGGCTCTTCTCGCTCACCCTCGACGACCTGTTCGACATCCGGGTCAGCGTGCGTGATCGCGAGACCGGCCTGCCGACGGGGCGCACCGAGACTCCCTACCAGCGCAAGCGCCAGAAGAAGGATGGCGAGGGGGAGTCGGAGTTCGTGCCGTCCAGCGCCGCCACCAAACTGCTCGACGAGCTCGAGCTCGCCAAGACGAAAGACCTGTGGCGCATCCTGGTCTCACTGAGCATCCGACACGTGGGGCCCGTCGCCGCGCGCGCGCTCGCGAACTACTTCGGGTCGCTCGACGCCATTCGGGCGGCCAGTCGGGAGGAGCTCGCTGCCGTCGACGGCGTGGGCGGCATCATCGCCGACGCGCTGCTCGACTGGTTCGAGGTCGACTGGCACCAGGAGATCCTTGCGCGGTGGGCCGAGGCGGGCGTGCAGTTCGCTACTCCTGGCCATCCCGGTCCGGGTGCTGCCGGATCGATCGACGGGACCCTTGCCGGCCTCACCGTCGTCGCCACGGGAAGCCTCGACGGCTTCACGCGCGAAGGCGCCCTCGAGGCCATCATCGCCGCGGGCGGAAAGGCTGCCTCGAGCGTGTCCAAGAAAACCGACTTCGTGGCGGCGGGGCCGGGAGCCGGGTCCAAGCTCACCAAGGCCGAGGAGCTGGGTGTGCGCATCATCGACGCGGAACAGTTCGCCAAGCTGCTCGCGGGCGGGCCTGACGCGCTGGGCTAGTACCGCGCGCTGGACTAGTACCGCGCGCTCGACCAGCCTTCACGCCGCGTTCAGGCCACCCACAGCCCGCTCATACGCCCCTCTCGGTCCCGACATTCGTGTACCCCGAATGCGAGGTTGTCGACCCCCGGTCCCGCGCCACTTCAGCGTTCCCGGAAAAACCCTGTAACCCGCTCGGAATCCAATTAACAATTATCACAATAGAAACATTGGTGACCCCCCAAACGGGGCGTTCTATCCCCTACCATGGGGGGTGCGTGATCGCGCGCCGGGACGCGGCGCAGAGATCACGCACACGAGGAACCCGAATTGCTGTATGACGTCGCAGCTCTCCTGACCTCGGTGACACTGGGACCCGTCGCCGAGGCCTTTGGCGTCCACGAAATCAATGGCGCCACGACGAGCCTGTCGCAGCCCTACGCGCCCGCATACCTCACGGACCCGGTACCCACCATCACGCTGCCGGATGCCCCGCCGGTGCCCTTCATCGCGCCGCAGCCCGTCCAGGGGCCGTCCGACCAGGTGCAGGGCACGCGGCTGCTGGAGCAGCTCGGCCTGCTCAGCCCGAGCGTCCTGAGTTCGTGGCTCGCCGCGCATCCGGACGCGATCTCGGCCCTGTTGCAGAGCCCGCCGCCCGCGCACGACGTCACCCTGTGGTGGCAGGGCCTCGACAGCACGTCGCGCCTGAGCCTGCGCAACGCGACACCGCAGCTCGTCGGCAACCTCGACGGCATCCCGTTCAGTGTGCGCGACGGCGCCAACCGCACGGTGCTCACGTCGACGATGAAGAGCCTCAAGCAGATCATCGCCACCGAGTCGGGCCGCACGGTCGTGGAGAACGCCAAGCAGCAACTGCACATGCTGCAATCGATCTCCGACTCGCTCGGTACCCTCGACGTCACGGGCGAGGCACCGCTGCGCACCCTCATGACCCTCGACGTCACCGGCCAGGGTCGCGCCGCCATCGTGATCGGCGACCTCGCCACCGCCGACTACGTGAGCTACATGGTGCCCGGTATGTTCTTCACCATCGAGAACCAGATGGGGGACTGGGCCGACGCCGCCGCCCGCCTGCACGACGAGGAAGTCAGCTGGCTGACCCTGCTCGGCCCCGGCCAGGGCACTCGTTCCGACACCTCTCCGACGGTCGCGACCATCGCCTGGATCGGCTACCACACCCCGAACCTCACCAACGTGGGCGGCATCCAAAACGCCTACGAGGGTCGGGATGCCCTCGCCGGCGCCATCGAGGGTCTCCAGTCGCTGCGCGCGGGCAACGAGCCGTACATCACCGTGATCGCCCACTCGTACGGATCTACCGCAGCGCTCATGGCCCTCACCGAGTACGACTTCCAGGTGGACGCGCTCGCGATGGTGGGCTCGCCCGGTAGCCCCGCCAAGTCGGTGAAGGAGCTGCACGTGCGCAACTCGAACGTGTACGTAGGCGAGGCCGCGTGGGACCCGATTCCGAACAGCTCGTACTTCGGCAGCGACCCCGGTGCCGAGAGCTACGGCGCGAAGCGTATGGGTGTGGGCGGCGGTGTCGATGCGATCACGCGCCAGGCACTCGCATCCTCGATCGGACACAACGAATACTTCTCGCCGGGCACCGAGTCGATGCGCAACTTCGCCCTCATCAGCATCGGCCAAGGCCAGTACGTCAGCGGCGGCAACTAGGTCAACCCCGGCGCTGCCCCCAGCTTGAGGGCTCCCCGGAAGGGGACGCGACACAATTCGTGCACGCCTCTAGCGTTGTACCCGACGCACTTGCGATGGGGGTCCAATGCGGTCACGGGATACACCTTCCCGCTTACGGGAATTGCTGGCACGCGGCGTGGGGGCCGCGTGCCTGCTCGTGCTCCCCGCCCTCCTTCTCGGCAGCTGCATGCTGCAGCCGTCGGCTCGTGCCGTTACCGACCCCACGGCTCTCGACGCTCGTGCCGCGCTCACCTCGGTGCTCGACGACACTCAAGATCTCCTCGGTGGCACCTGGGATTCGCAGGATGACCCGACTCCCCGCTCCTGCGCCGTGCAGTGGGGGCTCGCCGGAGACGCCTACGCCGCACTGCGGCTCTCGTCATCCGTTCCCGACTCTCGGGCCCTGGAGAGTGTCCGCCGGGTGTGGGAGCGGCTCGGCTACACGGTCGCATTCACCGCGGTCGGGCCGGCCTCGCAGCTCACTGCGACGAAGGGGCTCACCGATGGGTTCATGGTCTTCCGCATGAGTGACAGGGGCATGACGCTGCAGGGCGAGAGCGCCTGCCGCCCCGCCGAATAGACTTATCCGGTCCCTCCCCGTTACGACCACCGGAGTCGCATGTCTGAAATCACGACCGATGTCGTGTCCCACCTCGCGAATCTCGCGCGCATCGCGCTGACCGCGGAGGAGATCGAGAAGCTCACGGGCGAGCTCGGTGCGATAGTCGACTCCGTCGCCAAGGTGAGCGAGGTGGCCACGCCCGACGTTCCCGCGACGAGCCACCCGATCCCGCTGGTCAACGTCTTCCGCGCCGACCTTCCCGGAGTGACCCTCACCACGGAGGAGGCGCTCGCGGGTGCCCCCGAGCACGATGGCAGCCGCTTCAAGGTGAGCGCGATCCTGGGGGAGGAGCAGTGAGCGACCTGATTCACCTCTCCGCCGCCGATCTCGCCGCCAAGCTCGCCTCGGGCGAGGTGTCTTCCGTAGAGGCGACGCAGGCGCACCTCGACCGCATCGCCGCCGTCGACGGAGACGTGCACGCATTCCTCCATGTCAACGCCGCCGCTCTGGATGCCGCAGCCGCGGTCGACACGCAGCGTGCCTCGGGTGCCGCACTCGGCCCGCTCGCGGGTGTTCCCGTCGCCATCAAGGACGTGCTCTGCACCATCGGCATGCCGTCGACGGCGGGCTCGAAGATCCTCGAGGGGTGGATCCCGCCCTACGATGCGACTCCGGTGGCGCTGCTGCGCGCCGCGGGACTCATCCCGCTCGGCAAGACCAACATGGACGAGTTCGCGATGGGCTCGTCGACGGAGCACTCGGCCTACGGCCCCACGAAGAACCCGTGGGACTTCGACCGGATCCCCGGCGGGTCCGGCGGCGGTTCTGCCGCCGCGGTTGCCGCGTTCGAGGCGCCGTTGGCTCTGGGATCCGACACCGGTGGCTCCATCCGCCAGCCCGCTGCCGTCACCGGTTCGGTCGGCGTCAAGCCCACCTACGGCGGTGTCTCCCGCTACGGCGCGATCGCGCTGGCCTCCTCGCTCGACCAGGTGGGACCGGTCGCCCGCACGGTTCTGGATGCCGCACTCCTGCACGACGTCATCGGCAAGTACGACCCCCGCGACAGCACATCGCTGAAAGACCAGTGGCCGTCGTTCGCCGACGCTGCCCGCTCGGGTGCGCGTGCGGAATCCCTCAAGGGCCTGCGCGTCGGCGTCGTGAAAGAGCTGGATAGCCCCGGTTTCCAGGCTGGCGTCTCGCAGCGCTTCCACGAGGCGATCGAGCTGCTCACCGCGGCCGGTGCCGAGATCGTGGAGGTGTCTGCGCCCCACTTCGAGTACGCGGTCGCCGCGTACTACGTGATCCTCCCGGCCGAGGCATCCAGCAACCTGGCCAAGTTCGACTCGGTGCGCTTCGGTATGCGCTCGAAGGTGTCTGGCACCGTCGAAGACGTCATGGCCGCTACTCGCGAGGCCGGTTTCGGCCCCGAGGTGAAGCGCCGCATCATCCTCGGCACCTACGCCCTGTCTGCCGGATATTACGACGCCTACTACGGCAGTGCCCAGAAGGTGCGCACGCTCATCCAGCGCGACTTTGCGTCGGCGTTCGAGAAGGCGGACGTGCTCATCTCCCCGTCGGCGCCGACCACGGCGTTCAAGTTCGGCGAGAAGATCAACGACCCGCTGGCCATGTACCTGAACGACGTGACGACTATTCCTGCGAACCTCGCTGGCGTGCCCGGCATGGGTCTGCCGATCGGTCTTGCCCCCGAGGACGGCCTGCCTGTCGGGTTCCAGATCATGGCTCCGGCCCGTGAGGATGCCCGCCTCTACACGCTCGGAGCCACCCTCGAGCGACTCCTCGAAGAGAAGTGGGGCCACACCCTCATCAGCCAGGCTCCCGCGCTGGGCTAGCTGCCGCAGCGGATCGCGAGGCACGCCGCGCCACGCCACGGATCGCCGACCATCGCTCATCACGCTACCCCGCGGAGGGACCGGAACGCGGCACTTCGGTTCTGGGCGGGGATCGCCAAACGTGCAGGGTCGATCGACGCCGGCGGCAGGAAGAAGTACTCGTCGTCGCGGCGCACGCATTGCCAGCCGTTGTTGTGCAGCAGTAGATGGTGATGTCGGCAGAGCAGCACCCCGTCAGCGATGTCGGTCTTGCCGCCGTGCTGCCACTCGTCGATGTGGTGAGTTTCCGTCCAAGACGGTGGTCTGTCGCAGTCGGGAAAGATGCAACCACCGTCGCGGGCAGCGATGAGCGTCTTCTGACGGGAGGTGAAAAGCCTCTCGGTTCTGCCGAGGTCGACAGGCTGCTTGCCGTCGAACAGGATCGGGATCGCCCCGTCACTGCACGCCCGCCGCCGGACAGTCTCGATGCTCACCGGGTCGCGCTGGCCCTCGAGGTGACCCGCCCCGCGCCCGCCGTCGAGCTCGGCCTTGGTCACGAGAATTCGGACCGTGGGCGTCGTGCAACCGAGGAGGGTGCCGTCGTCAGCGTTCGTGCCGAGCCGTACAAGCTCGACGAAGGCGTCGAGCGTCAACTGCTCGGTGGTGCGTTCGTCGGCGATGACCTTCTGCGCCCAGGCGTCGGCCGCCTCGTCGACGAACCTCGGGCCGCCACGCCGGGGCGAGGTGGCGGCGTCGAACGCGGCCACGACGGTCGCTGCCGACTCGGGATCGAGCAACCCGGAGAGCCTGGTCATTCCATCGGCGAGCGGGATCACGTGCAGAAACCGCCGCTCGCGCATCTTCGCCTCACGATCGCCGATGCCGTCGAGGTCGAGCCCGCAGCGCACGTCTCGTGCACGGGCGGCCAGCCGCTCGAGGGTCAGGCCCGGCGCCTCGCGCAGCAGCACGGCCGCCGCCTCTCGGAGTGCCGATTCAGGGACGGAGTCATCGGGCTGGCCGAGACCCGCGCGGATCACATCCGCGGCCTCGACCGACAGGCGGCCCTCGGTTACCTCAGACGCGACGGACCTCAACCACGGTGACGACGACGCGAGACCTCCCACGCGCACCATGGCGTTCGCCTGCTGCGTTGAGACGCCGGCGATGAGTTGCACGAGCTTCTGTGGCGTGCGAGCACCGAGTCGCTGGGCGAGCCCGCTGTGGCCGAGTTCTTGGCGGGAGCGGTGCGCAACCTCCCCGGCAACGGCGGCCGACACCGAATCGACCCTCCGCCGAATCTCGGCAAGATGTCGCTGCAGATCGAGCAGGCTGGCGTCATCGAGCCCGCCGACCGGCGGGGCGGCGAAGGGCACCGAGAGGTCCGCGAGTGCGGAGAAGGTGCCCGAAGGAGTCATATAAGTATGATCCCATCATTCGAACATATGTTCTACGGAATTTCGGGATCTGTGGAAAACTCCTGCCGTTCCCGGTACGCGATCTGATTCATCCGGTTGCCGCACCGCACGCTGCAGAACCGCTTCGAGCCGTTGCGCGACAGGTCGATGAGCACCCCCTCGCAGTCGGGGGCGTCGCAGGGGCGCATCCGGTGCATCTCGTCGGAGCGGATGACGTCCATGAGGGCGAGCCCCACCTCGACCCGGATGCGCTCGGCCAGTGGAGCGTCGTTCGAGGTTGCGTGCAGGTGCCAGTCGAAGCTGTCGTGGCGGATCAGGTAGGGGAGCGCGTTGGCCTCGCGCATCATCCGGTTCACCTCGAGGGCAGCCGCGTCGCGGTCGAGGCCCCAGATCTCGCGCAGTAGTTCGCGCGTTTCCTGCACGTCTGCGAGCTCCGCGAGGTCGCGGTCGAAGCGTCCGGAGTACTTGAAGGCGTCGACGAGGGCCGTCAATTCCGCCGGCGTCGAGATCTCGTCGAGCCCGCTCCTGGAGGCCGCGGGGTGCGTGTTGGCGAGGGCGACCATGAACTCGATAGTCGCGATCGTGTCAGGGGCAAAAAGCAATTTGACTCCTTATCTTTGCCCAGAGTACCGTCAGCATCACGACACCGGAAGGGCAGTATGAAGACCACACGCGGCATCATCATCGCGGTCTTCGCGTCGCTCGCGTTCGGCACCTCGGGGGCGTTCATCAAGCCGCTCCTTGAGGCAGGCTGGAGCCCCGCGGCGGCGGTCGCGGTGCGCGCGCTCATCGGCGGCGTACTGCTTGCTCCCTTCGCGATCGTGGCGCTCCGCGGGCGGTGGGCGACGCTTTGGGTCGGTCGCTGGCGGGTGCTGGCTATGGCGCTCATCGGTGTTGCCGGATGCCAGCTCGTCTACTTCATGGCGGTGGCGCGCATCCCGGTCGGAACCGCGATCCTCGTCGAGTACACCGCTCCCGTTCTGCTCGTGCTCTTCGCCTGGGCCACGACGCGGAAGATGCCCCGCCCGGTCGTGCTCATCGGCTCCGCCGTCGCCATCGTCGGCCTGGTGCTCGTGGTAGGCCCGAGCGCGCTGCAGTCCGTCGACATGCTCGGTGTGTTCTTCGCCTTCCTCGCGGCGATCGGTGCCGCGGGCTACTACCTCATTGCCGCCCGCCCGAGCGAGGGCCTGCCGGGCGTCGCGCTCGCGTGGAGCGGGCTCGTGCTTGGGTCTCTCGTCCTCTTCATCGTGGGTTCCACGCGCCTGGTTCCTTTCGAGATGGTGTTCACGGATGTGCCGTTCTTCGGTTCGACGGCACCGTGGTGGGTGCCGCTCGGGATCGTCGCCGTGTTCGCGACGGCGATCGGATACGCGGCGAGCATCACGGCGACAGGGTTGCTCGGTTCGCGCCTGATGTCGTTCGTGGCCCTCCTCGAGGTCGTGTTTGCCACGATGTTCGCGTGGCTGTTGCTGGGCGAGGTGTCGACCGTCGCCCAGTTGGTGGGCGGAGCGCTCATCCTCGCGGGAATCGTGTTCGTGTACTCCGAGCGGCGCTCGACCATGCCCGTCGAGCCGCTGGAGATGCCCGCCGCCACGGTGCCCGCGGCCACGGAGCCCGCCGCCACGGTGCCCGCGGCCACGGAGCCCGCCGCCACGGTGCCCGCGGCCACGGAGCCCGCCGCATCCGGCCCGACAGAGCCGGTGTCTTCGCGCCCGTAGAATCGTCTGGTGGCTAAAGCTGACCTGATGGACTACGACAAGGCCCTCGAACTGTACGAGCCGGTGCTCGGCTTCGAGGTGCACGTCGAGCTCAACACCCAGACCAAGATGTTCTCGGATGCTCCGAACCCCGCAGCGGCGGGCAACGTGGCGCACGAGCCGAACACGACGATCACTCCCGTGGATCTCGGCCTGCCCGGATCCCTCCCCGTCGTCAACGAGCAGGCGGTGAAGTACTCGATCAGCCTGGGCCTCGCGCTCGGCTGCTCGATCGCCTCATCCAGCCGCTTCGCCCGGAAGAACTACTTCTACCCGGACCTCGCGAAGAACTACCAGATCAGCCAGTTCGACGAGCCCATCGCCTACGAGGGCATGGTCACCGTCGAACTCGCCAATGGCAAGACGTTCGACATCGAGATCGAGCGCGCCCATATGGAGGAAGACGCGGGCAAGCTCACCCACATCGGTGGCGCGACCGGCCGCATCCAGGGTGCCGAGTACTCGCTCGTCGACTACAACCGCGCGGGAGTTCCGCTCGTCGAGATCGTCACGAAGATGATCATGGGGGCCGAGGGTGATGCCCCTGAGCTCGCCAAGGCCTATGTGAGCGCCATCCGTGACATCGTCGTGTCGCTCGGTATCTCCGAGGCGAAGATGGAGCGCGGCAACCTGCGTTGCGACGCGAACATCTCCCTCTCACCGCGCGGCTCGGGCAAGCTCGGCACGCGCACCGAGACGAAGAACGTGAACTCCCTCCGCTCCGTCGAGCGCGCCATCCGCTACGAGATCCAGCGCCAGGCGGCGATTCTCGAAAAGGGCGGCACGATCATCCAGGAGACCCGCCACTGGCACGAAGACACGGGGGTGACCTCGGCCGGGCGCCCGAAGAGCGACGCTGATGACTACCGTTACTTCCCAGAGCCCGACCTCCTTCCCGTTGAGCCTTCTGCCGAGCTGATCGAGGAGCTGCGTGCCGCGCTTCCCGAGGCTCCGTCGATCCGTAAGAAGAGACTGCAGGAGGCGTGGGGCTTCTCCGACCTGGAATTCCAGGATGTGGTGAACTCCGGCCTGCTCGTCGAGGTGGAGGAGACGGTTGCCGCTGGCGCCGCTCCCGCCCAGGCCCGCAAGTGGTGGACCGGCGAGATCGCTCGACTGGCCAATGCCGGCGGTGTGGATGCGGCATCCCTCGTCTCGCCCCTGCATGTGAGCGAGCTCGTCGCGCTCGTCGAGAACGGTGAGCTGACCGACCGCCTCGCGCGTCAGGTGCTCGAGGGCGTTGTCGCGGGGGAGGGTTCACCCGCTCAGGTCGTGGAGTCGCGCGGCCTCAAGGTGGTCTCCGACGACGGCGCGCTCATCGCCGCCATCGACGAGGCGCTGGCCGCCCAGCCGGATGTGCTCGAGAAGATCCGCGAGGGCAAGGTTCAGGCTGCCGGTGCCGTCATCGGTGCGGTCATGAAGGCGATGAAGGGCACTGCGGACGCGGCCCGCGTGCGCGAGCTCGTGCTGGAGCGGGCGCAGCAGTAGTGGCCGAGCTTCTCGTCGAGGTGCATGTTCCTCTCACCCTTCCCAAGGAGTTGGAGGAGGGGGAGGATCCGTTCCCGTGGATCGACGAGGTCTCCGAGTTCCTCGCCGAGCTTGAGGACGACCCCAGCGCCGAGGGCGCAGCGCAGTACGACGACGGCGAGGAGTTCGGCGACAACTACGTGTTCTTCCTCCACGGCGCCTCGGAAGCGGCGCTGCTGGCGGCCGCGACCCGCATCGCACGGATGCACGGGGTGCCGGCCGGCTCGTTCGCGATGGTCACGGACACCGAGGCAGCAGAGTTCGGGCTCGGCACCCGGGTCGACCTCGACTGAGCTAGCGCGACGTTGGAATCATCGTTCGGCTCCAGCTCCGCGGGCGACGCGCCGCCTACGGCTTCATGTTCCGCCTGCGGCATGGGCGCTGCGCGCACTTCCCACCACCCGCTGAGCAGCCCGGCACGCGGGCGGCCTTCGGGTCGGTAGGTACTCCAAGACCGTGTCTTGCCAGGATCACGGTCGCCTCGCCCAGCGCGCTGCTTGCGGAGGTGTGCGCTCAGGGGCCCGAGTCGAGTGCTTCGAGTGCCATGCTGCTCGGGAGGCCTGCGCGGCAGCGCCTAGTCGGGGTGGATGATGGGTGAGACCTCGGCCCAAAGAGCATGCTCAGACGGGCGTTTCGTTGGCCCAGACCTCGGTAAGCTGACCACAACTCATCCTTTGGAGGTTGTTGTGACTACCAGCACCGTCGCTGACGTCGATCCAATCACTCTTGGCGTGCGCCTAGCGTTGCAACGACTCTTAGGCTTGGCAATTCCGAAGCTCGCAAAGGCCGCGAATAAGGCTCGAGTGCGTACCGCGCTCCGAGGTCAGCCGGTGACCATCACGCCGCTGCATGACCTCCGGCTTGAGTTGGAAGAGTCGGCGCAGGTGAATGAATTTCTTCGCAGCGCGGAGTTCGATCACGTTGCAAGCTTGATGTGTCGCGCAATACTTCTCGAAGGAGACGGAAAGAAGGGTGATCAGCTACAGGAGGCAGCGCGCGATCTCTTGATCCGTTCCACACGAAAAGTTACCTCCCGCACGGACATCATCGAAGCTATCTGGCAGGGGGTGGTCGACTCAGTATCTGCTCAACTCGTTCGAATGGAACTGGCGGAGAGCCTGCATCCTCGGATAAAAGCGGAGATATTCAAACTGAATGCCAGTGTGGCTGCGGCGTCGGCTAGGAACTTGGAGATCCCCCTCGATGCCGACAGATTCGAACTGTTCAACACTTTCGATGTTGAGCTGGCCAAGCAGGTTCGACAGGTTCATTCGCGAATGAAGTTGCCTCACGTAGGAAGCGCGCGACAAGTTACATACGATGAACTTTTCGTCGAGCCTCAACTGACCTATCAAGACGCTGAGCGTCAGCGTCATGCGTCAGGAGCCCCGGTCTCCCTGTCATCGATTCTGCAACTGCACACTCGAGTGGTAATAGTGGGAGATCCCGGAGGTGGAAAATCCACTCTCTCGGTGAAGCTGGCTCACGACATTGCGGCCGGCGTGGGGCCGCTGCCCGCGACTGGCTCCCTTTTCGTGTTGCTAAAGGACTACGCAGACTCGACGAGAGGGGCGCATCGACTCTCGCTCATCGAGTACATGGAGTCACTGTGCAAGGTCCCTTACGCTACCGACGCGCCCGAGGGCGCGTTGGAATACTTGCTTCTGAACAATCGGCTTGTTGTGATTTTTGACGGCATCGACGAGTTGTTGGATGTTTCCTTGCGCACTGATGTGGTGCGGGCAGTGGAGGGTTTCGCTCACAAGTACCCGACGACATCGATCCTTGTCACAAGTCGCAGGATTGGATACTCAGACGCGCCACTCGACGACGCGCTTTTCACCCTGTACGGCCTGCACGACTTCTCGCCGACACAAGTAGAAACGTATTCGGAGAAGTGGTTTGCCCTCGACGACAGCATCTCAAACAACGAGCAGTACTCACTGCAAAGATCCTTTATCGAGGACAGCACGTTCGTTTCTGACCTTCGTGTCAATCCGCTAATGCTGTCACTAATGTGCGGAATCTACGCCACGGAGAAATACATCCCTCGAAATCGTCCCGAGGTATATGACAAATGCGCTGAAATGCTGTTCGAGCGGTGGGATCGCCAACGAGGCATCGAGGGAGGATTGCCTTTTGATGCCCATGTCAAGGCTGCGATGCGCGCCCTGGCACTTCACATGTACAACGCTTCGAGCACGTCAACGACAATGACTCGCCAGAATTTGGTCGAGTTTGTGAAGAGCTACTTGCATGGACGGCGCTTCGCCTCAGAGGAAGACGCCGAGAACGCCGCAGTTCAATTTGTGGACTTCTGCAAGGGTCGAGCCTGGGTGCTGACGGACGTTGGGGCCGACATGTATGGATTCACCCATCGGACATTTCTGGAGTATTTCAGCGCGAGCCAGATCGTGCGACAGAGTGCCACACCCGGGGCGCTACTGGAACGACTGGAGGGCTCTATTTCGCAGGGATCTGCGACGATGGTAAACCAGCTAGCCCTTCAGATTTTTGGCAAGTATGTCGAAGATGGTGCGGACGACTTTCTGGAGTTGGCGCTTGGCTTGCTTGTCGACGGGCTTCCGGCACACCGCCGGCGCAGTTGGCTACTTTTCGTGGTCAACTCTCTGTCATTTATCGTCCCTCGTCCGGCAATCATCGAAGCCATCGTGGACGAATGGGTCAAAGAACTCGTGCGTGAAGATGGGCGTAGACCAGACGCCTTAGGTCCGAGCGATGTCCTTGAATCGCTTCAAGAGTGCGCCCTGGAGAATATCCCCGCGGTGCAGGCTGCAGTGCGAAAGAGTGTCGACTCGCAGTTGCGTCTTCCGCGATCCAAGGAAATAAGGCTCTTGAGTCTGGTAGTGCTTCACCCGTGCTCTCGCTTCCTTGGCACAGATTCTCGAGGACTCGAACCCTGGGTGAGGTGGGGAAGAGAAAATGCGCGTGAGTATCGCGACCGATTGCTAAAGCGCATGAGATCATCAACTTGGGCCGGCCCGCTGCTGGCCGACTTGGGGGAGGTCAGCATTACTGACGCGCTCAATGGGCGCGGCATAGAAGGCTTGTATGGGCACCAGAACTTCGAAGATCTACGCCTTGCTCCGTTTGCGTGGAGGGTGCTATCTGGCGATCTGGAGAGTGCCGGACTGATAGTTGCTCCTCTAAAGGTACCGAAGGCACAGGCGCTACAAAGAGAGGTGGTTGCCCTCCTAGTCGCTAGAGACACCCCGTGGGTGTCCTCTTTGAGGCATGCCCGCGTGTTTAGCCAGTTCCTTTGGCGGAGACGCATCAAGCGCGACACTGATCTGAGCCTGATGCTTTATTTGCCAATTCTCGAGTGGAACGAAAGAAATCCTGGCAAGGCACCGTACGTACCGCATTCGCTCGAAGAGGATCAGCCGGGTCGGCGGGCAAGGAAATCGCTCCTGCCTGAGCTTGAGCTTCTTGCAGAAGCACGGCGCAGAGGCCGCGTATCTAGAACTAGAGTCGCTGAAATACGCCGCCTTGCATCTGATGTGACCGTTGCCGACTACTTGGAGCGCTGGTCCAAAGGAACGGTATCCACGCTCGCGTGAACCGCCGTGGTCGTGGCGTTTCGGTAGTGCGAATGCACACACCCATTCCCAAGCGCACCCGACTCCACCAGCTCGAACCGCCGGTCCACCCCATCCGGGAAGAAGCGCGTCCCGCCGCCGACGAGCACCGGGAACACCACCACGTGCACCTCGTCGACGAGGTCGACCGCCTGGCCGGCGAGGGTGGGGCCGCCGATGGTGATGTCCGTGGGCGAGGTTGACTTCAGCGATTCGAGCCACGAGAGGTCGAGCGACCGCCGCAGCGTGGTGCGCGAGGTGGAAACATCCGCCAATGACGACGAGATGACGATCTTGTCGGAGTTGCGCCAGACGTCCGCGTACTCCTGCATGACGGGGGAGTCGGGCTGCATGGTCTCCCAGACGGCCATCGTCTCGTAAAGCCGGCGGCCGTAGATGTGGGTGCCGGCGGCTCGGTCGTGGTTGTTCCAGAACTGGTGGAACTCGTCGGTGATCTCGCCCCAGTCGAAGTTGCCGTTGGCGTCGTTCATGTAGCCGTCGAGGGAGACGTTTCCGGAGTAGATCAGCCGCGCCATGTGCACAGCGTACACATGTGGGGCGGTGGGGAGTCAAGCACTTGCCCGGCCGGCTAACTACGCTCAGACGATCTCGACCGGGGAGCCGTAGTCGGCGAGCTTCGAGTCTGCGGTGAGGAACACCAGCCCCTCGACCCTCGCTTGGGCGATTTGGATGCGGTCGAACGGGTCTGCGTGAACCGGCGGGAGGTCGAGAACGGCGATACCGTGATCGCTCGTAATCGCGAGCTCGGACGCCCCGTTCTCGAGGAGTCCCCGGCGAAGAAGGCGGGGATCGACCGTGAAGTCGGCGCGCCCGAGGGACGACTTGATGGACACCTCCCAGATGACGGCCGAGCTGAACATGAAGCCGTTGGTGGGGTCATCCAGTAGAAGTCGAAGGCGCTGGGGCAGTCGTCGGGGTTCGGCAGCGGCCCAGAGGAAGAGCTGCGTGTCGAGGAGGAAGATCATCGGCCCTCGAAGAGATCCTGGATCTCGGGCTCGCCCATCCGGTCGAAGTCGTCAGGAATCGTCGCCCGGCCCTCGAGGAATCCGATGAGGCTCTTCGGCCGCTCGGGGCTCGCGTCCAGCGGCACGAGTCGCGCCGCGGGTTTCCCTGCCTTCGCGATGATGACACTCTCACCGGCCGACACTTCGTCAATCAAGCGGGAGAAGTGGGTCTTCGCGTCGTGGATGTTGACGGACCTCATGTGATCTCCTCACTGGACTAAGTAACCTTAGTCTACCCGCGAGGGCGCTAGCGCGACTTCAGCCGAACGCGGCGGTTCTGCCCGTCTTCCTGCAGCTCCACGAGTGACGCGTTCGCCTTGATGAAGTCGGTGAACGATTTGAAGCCGAGCTTCTTCTCATCGAACCCGGCGTCGAGGCGCTTGATCTGCTGCTTGAGGGCTGAGGCGACCACCCATCCGTCGACGTCGTCGTTTTTGCGGGCCTCCATGGCGCGCTGCAGCACTTTGCCCGCGTCGCGCTGCGGGTCGGCGGATGCTGGCTCCACGAAGTCGGGCGTTCTCGCAGCGGTGGCAGCCTTCGCGCGGGGCGCCTCGGCGACGGGCACGGGCTCGGGAGCCGGGGTCGGTGCCACGGCGAGGTCGAGGGCATCCGGAACGTCGTTGTAGTAGCTGAACTCGTCGCACGCGTTCTTGAACGCCGCGGAGGTGGATCCCATGACGCCGACCCCGACGACCACGCGACCGAGGCGCCGGGCGCGCTGGGCCAGGGGGATGTAGTCGGAGTCGCCGGCCACGATCACAACGTGCGTCACATCCTGCAGTCGGAAGAGGTCTTCGACCACGTCGATGGCGAGCCGGATGTCTGCACCGTTCTTGGTGCCCGACGTGTTGAACAGCTGCACGAGGTCGACGGCCCGGTCGATGAGCTGCTTCTGGTAGCGGAGGTTTGCGGGGGCGGCCCAGTCCGCGTAGGCGCGGCTGATGGCCACGGCGCCGAAGGAGGAGGCGAAGTCGACGATCGCGCCGATGTTCACGGTGGCCTCCTGCAGGCGGTCGGCGGTCTTGCCTGCGCCCGCGCGCGCCTTCTCCTTGATGAAGGATCCGCGCCCGTGCACGTTGTCGTACTGGGAGATCACGATGTTGTCGAAGTCGATGTAGACCGCAACACGGGTCTCGGTGGGTTCTGCCATGGCCTCAGTCTGTCCCGGATGCCCGTGGCAAACAACGCGGGCGTGACACTCCCAGAGTCACGACGTAACGTGGAACAGATGAGGTTGATCATCCCCGCGCTCGCCATTCTCGCTCTCGCGGGCTGCGCCACCCCCGCACCCACGCCCGTGCCGACGGCCACGCAGTTGCCCGTGCCGAGCGCGAGCCCGTCGACACCGGCCATGCTCCCGCTACCGGGAACCGACTTCATGATGGACCAAGTCGAGACGTTCTCCGACGACACCCGCGTGCCCACGTTCAGGTTCGCGGCCGCAGAAATTGCTGGTCAGGGCGAGAACTTCACCTTCACACTCACCGAGGGAACCTGGCTCCTCCGGGTGAGTTGCGCCACAGACGCGAGCGACTCTGTCGACGCCACTCTGACCTTCGCCGACGGCCGGCCGGATGTCACATACGAGGCGTACTGCGGAGAGACCCCGGCCACCGGGATCGTGACGGCGACCACGCAGAGCGATCCGTTCCCGGCCGGGGGCGAGGTGACGATGCGACTGGAATCCGACAGCCGGTTCGTCGCGGCCGCAGGCCTCGTTCCCGCGGGGTAGCCACGTTTTGGGGGCAGCGCTCGGCGCGGGCATCCGGAATGCTGTGAAGTGCTGACTGGGGAGGCGCCGTGGGGAAAGTCGTTCGCCTGCACGACGGGCTGCGTGCCCTCTACCCGGAGGCGATAGTCTTCGCCGGCGTCGGAACGAAGGCCCTCGCGCGCGAGTTCGACAGGCTGCGCGCACTTCTCGGCTCGCCGCGCCTGACCGGCAACACGTCGGCGCTCACGATAGCCGTGAGCCCGGACGGCATCGTCATCTGGGGCGAGGCTCCCGTGCTCACCCTGCGGTTCTCGCAACTGGCCGCGATGGGCGTCGACGACGAGGCGATGGATGTCACCGTCGTGGTCGCCGGCAGCACCTCCAGCTTCCGCATCCCGCTCGCCGTTCCCACCGAGGCCGCGCACATCGCCGACCGCGTCCTGGTCGCTCTCGCGGGCCGGATCGCCTAACCCCCTCACGGGTGCCCCCGGCTCTGGGGAGTGACCCCCGTCGCGAGTGATCAATACCCTCGACTCGGGGAATCACCGCAGTAGGGGAAGGCAAGTCTGTGTTCTGGGGAACATCTAGCCGCGTGCGTGCACGCGCAAAAATCGTCGTTGCAGCGCTCGTTCTGGGGCTGCTCGCGCCACTGGCCGTCATCGCAACGGGGGCGGGGTCGCAGTCTGCGACCGCCGTCACGTACAACGCGGCATCCGTGTCGCTCAAGTTCACGCAGGCGAGCCGCGTGGCCGTGGTCGGCACCGGTACGGCCGTGGGCGACATCCAGAAGTACAAGAATGTCGCGACGATCGACGGTGTTGCCATCGACGCCGTCGTGCGCACTGTCGCCCTCGCGGGCGTGACCCTCTCCAAGTTCGACGAGGGCAGCGCCGTCGCCACCGCGCCCCCCGGCTCGACGCAAAGCGTCGACGACCTGTTCCAGAGCAACATCAACGGCACGAGCGGCACCGAGTCGATGGTGACGTTCGAGTTCTCGTTCTACGAGGGCGGCACGTACACGGGCGCGGGCTCGGGTGTTCCCGTGACGCTCACGAACGTGGCCATCAACTCCTACGACATCGACGGCAACCAGGGCGTCAAGCAGTTCACCGACTTCCGCGGCTTCCAGTCGTACACGAGCTACACCGAGTCGTCGACGAAGGGCCTCGATGTCTCCGACAAGGGTGCCGGGCTCGTGCGCTTCCTCAGCAAGGACGGCAGCCTCAACGTCTCCGCGACCACCGGCTCGTACTCGTTCACGCGCGTGAAGGTGAACTACGACCAGATCTCGACCCTCACCGTGCGCATCGGCGAGCTGGGCACGGGCACCGCCTACTACGCCCTCGACTTCAGCGCGGGTGGCATGTGGACCACGAACGGCACGGATGCGGTCATCCCCACCACCTCGCCGAACGGGTTCAACACCGCGCCGACGACCTCCGACATCACGACCTTCTACGCTGCGCAGAACACGGGGTACGTGTTCCGCGCGGCGGACTTCCCGTACGCCGACATCGACGACAACGCCTTCACGGCCGTCAAAGTCGTCACGCTGCCCACGGCCGGTGCCCTCGAGTACTTTGACGGCTCGGGCTGGTCGCCCGCGGTCGCTGGCCAGTCGTTCCTCACGACAGACCTCGACCTCGGTGTGCTCCGCCTCACGCCGACCGCCACCGGTGGCTCGTTCAGCTTCCAGGTGAACGACGGCCTCGTGTACAGCACGAGCGCGACACTCACCTTCACGGCGCCCGCGAACAGCCAGGCCATCACCTTCCCCGACCCCGGCGCACAGGCCGCGACGACGCACTCGTTCGCCTCGGACGCGACTGCTGACTCGGGCCTCACGCCAACCCTCACGTCACAGTCCACGGGTGTGTGCACGGTGAGCGGCCTCACGATCACCACCGCCACCCTCCCGAGCGGAGTGACCTCGGCCACGTGCGTCATCGTCGCGACGCAGGCGGGCAACGCGACCTACGGGCGCGCCGAGGCCGTCACGCGCCAGTTCGTCGTGACGTCACTGCTCGCGCAGACGATCACCTTCGCCGACCCGGCCGACCGCCCGTTCACGCCGTCGGCGATCGCCTCGGGCGCCACCACGAGCGCGCCGTCGCGCACGGTCACGCTCGCCTCGCTCACGACGAGCGTGTGCACGGTGTCGGGCCTCACTATCGTTCCCGTCAAACCCGGGCTGTGCAGCATCCGCGCCACGCAGCCGGGTGACTCGACATACTCCGCGGCCTCGCCCGTGACGCAGAGCTTCACGATCTTCAAGGCCGTGCAGGCCATCACGTTCGCGCAGCCGTCGACCTCGACCCTCGCGACCGGCTCACTCACGGTGGGCCCGACGACGGATGCCTCCGGCCTCACCCCCTCGCTCGCCTCATCGACCCCTGCCGTGTGCACGGTCTCGGGCTTCACGGTGACGTATGTCGCGGCGGGCATATGTACGCTCACGGCCTCGCAGGCGGGGAACTCGACGTATGCGGCGGCAACCGATGTCGCGCGTTCCTTCGGCATCCTCGCGATCGCGACGTCGAGCCTCGACGACGGCCAGGTCGGCACTGCTCACGCCCAGACCCTCGCGGTGGACGGCGCTGCGGGCGGCGGAGTGTGGTCCACTCCCGACACGCTTCCCGGCGGCCTCACGCTCGACCCGTCAACGGGCGAGTTCGGCGGAACACCCACGGGCACCTTCTCCGGCACGCTCACGTTCGAGTACACGGAGGGTGGAGCCGCGGCATCCGTGACCCTGCCGTACACGATCGTGGCGAGCAGCGCGAAGACGCCGCAGACCATCACGCTCGCCCAGCCGCGCGCGCAACTCTTCTCCACGGGCTCGATCACTGTCGCCCCGACGACGGATGCCACGGGCCTCACACCCACCCTCACCTCCACGACCACCGCAGTGTGCACGGTCTCGGGCGTCACTGTCACCTTCGTGACGACGGGCGTCTGCGACCTCACCGCGAGCGAGGGCGGCGACGCCACCTACGACGCGGCTACGGACGAGTCGGTGTCGTTCCGCATCTTCCAGATCTCCACGACCACGGTTCCCGCGGGCGAGGTCGGCACCGACTACACGCACCCGATCGTCGTCGACGGCGGTTCGAACGCCGGATACTGGTCGACGAGCTCGACCCTGCCGGACGGCGTCGACATCGACCCGTACAACGGCGAGTTCTTCGGAACTCCCACCGCCCCGTTCGACGGTGTCGTCACCGTCGACTACTCGGAGGCGGGAATCTACGACCACGTCGTGCTGCACGTCGTCATCGCGTCGGTGCCCGTGGCGCAGACCATCACGTTCGCCCCGATCACGACGAAGGCGCTCACCGCGCACAGCCTCGTGGTCGCTCCGACGACGGATGCCACGGGCCTCACCCCGACGCTTGCCACCTCCGCCTCATCCATCTGCACGGTTTCCGGTGTCACGATCACGTTCGTCAGGGCCGGGCTGTGCTCGGTGACGGCGAGCCAGTCGGGTGACGCGACGTACTCGGCGGCGGCGAGCGTGAACCGCACGTTCCGCATCATCGCCGTGACGACTCCGTCGCTCGCCTCGGGGCGCGTCGGTGACGCGTACACGAACGGCCAGACGCTGGCGGGAGCTGCGGGCGGCGGGACCTTCCACACCGCGAGCGCTCTCGCTGGCCTGACGATGAATGCCTCCACGGGTGTCATCTCGGGAACGCCCACGGCGTCGGGCACGTTCCCGGTCGTCGTCGACTACCTCGAAGACGGCGCCACCGCGTCGAAATCGCTCGTGCTCGTCGTCGTTCCGGCGTCGTTGCCCGCACCCGCGCCGACCCCCGGCCCGACGGCATCCGGTCCGATCACGCGCAACGCGCCCGTGATCCCGCCGACTGCTGCTCCGACCGCCAAGCCCACGCCGACGGCAACCGCTACGGCCAAGCCGGCGGCGAAGCAGAACACCGTCGACCTCGGTGGCGACCCCAACTCGGCCCTGACCGGCAAATCCATCGGCTCCCTCTCCGTCGAGGAGCGCGAGCAGGTGCGACGCTCGGCGGGGGAGCTGCAGTCTCAGTCCCTCGCGGGCTACCAGAAGGGCGCTGATGTGCAGGTCGACGTGATCGGGGCGAAGACCGTGGCCACCCTGGCCATCGCCGCGGATCAGTCGATCGACGCCACGGCTGTGGCGCAGGCCATCCGGAACGCGGCAGGCGACGACAAGGGCGCCTTCGTAACCCTCAGCGCCGTCGAGCCGACGAGTCGCCCTGCCATCGTGACGACCGTGGCGATCCCGAAGGATGACGCCGCCTACTTCACCCTCTCGCGCCTCGACGAGCCGACAGCTCTGTCGAACATCGACACGACGAACTCGAAGAGCTGGGTGCACTTCGCTGTCGACATCACGGGCTACAAGCCCGGCACCACCGCCTACCTCACCATGACCTCGTCGCCCGTGGTCTTCGCCTCGTCGGTCGTCGGCAAAGACGGCACGGCCCATATCGAGGGCGACATGGCCCTCGACGTGCTGCCGACGGGCGTGCACCGCCTGCGCGTGGTCGGCGACCGCGCGATCGGGATGGTCACGGCCGATGCCAACGGCGCGGTGCTGCTGACGGCGGCCCAGCTCGCCGAGATCCAGAAGTTCGACCAGGGCACGGATGCCGCGGTGCGCCTCTCCGGCGCGAACGCCTCCGGCGGCGAGCACCTCGCCGTGCGCATCATCCCGCTCGACCAGCAGGTGCCGTGGTGGCTGCTGTGGATGCTCGGGGCGCTCGTGCTGCTCCTGATCGCCACGCGCCTCGGCCGCGTCGCGGAACGAACTGCCGGTCGCTGGGTGAAGCGCGTGGTGCTCGTGCTCGCGGGTCTCGTGCCTGTGGGAGTCGGCCTTCTCATGGATGTGCCGCTGCTGAGCGGCATCGCGGGAGCGATCACGCTCGCCGGCCTCGTGCTCACCTTCGTGGTGCCCGTGGTGCGCGAGAGCTACGACGAGGAGTACGAGTACGAGCCCGCCTATCGCCCCGCGTGGTGATGGCTAGGCGGTAGCCCGCTCCGGGAACCGCTTCGCCGAGCGCTCCTTCGCCTTGGCGGCCTCGACCTCACGGTCTTTGGGCGGGCCGAAGGCGACGAGGTCGTCGAGCAGGTGCTGGGTGATGTGCGCGATCTCGTGCACGGCGCGGTCGAACGCCTCTTGGTTGGCCTTCGAGGGCTTCGTCGCGCCGCTGATCTTGCGAACGTATTGCAGGGCCGCGGCGTGCACTTCATCGCCGTTGGCGGCCGGTTCGAAATTGTGGAGGACGTGAATGTTTCTGCACATGCGCACACGCTACTCGTCTCTCACCCTCTAGTTAAGCCTGAGCGACACGTACCCCGAATTGATGGATCTCGGGTGACAATGGCACGAAAGCCGCGCTGGCCGAAACAGCGCAGGATCAGGGGAACGTCGTGCCAGTGCTGGGAAATGGTTCACGAGACACCGTCGACAGGATCGCCGCCGCGGTCGGGGGGCTCGCGTTCCTTGCGGGTATCGCCGCGATGGCGGTGGGTGCGGCAGCACCGGTCGTATCGTCGGCGCCGACATCCGTCAGCACGACAGTCGTGTCGAGCCCGATGCCCGCAGCTCCCGTGACGCAGACCGTGACCACCACCAACCCGCCGACCCGACCGACACTGCCGCCACGCATCGTCGAGGAGACCACGGTCACCGAGGGTGGCGTGCCCGGCTCGGTGGTCATCACCACGTCGCCGACCGTCGCGACAGTCGACCAGCCTTTTCTCGGCAGCAGGGTCGCGGTGATCGTCGTGCAGCTGCTTCTCATCACGCTCGCATCCCTGTTCCTCGCCTTCGCGACCCAGCGCGTCCTGTTGGGTGAGTACTGGATGCGCCGCGTCGCCGTCGCGGGTGTGCGCAGTCATCCGATCGATGAGGCAGAGGCGAAAGCCGTCAAGCACGACATCGTCCTCGCGACCGAGGCACCAGACCTCTCGCGCCCGCTCTTCGAGAAATCAGGCGTCACGGATGCCCGGCTCCGCCTCCTCCAGAGCCGCATCGCCCTCGAACTCGAGGTGCGCAAGCTCGCGCAGGACAACGATGTGCCCGCGTCGCTCTCGATCCCGTCCGTCGTGCGCGGACTCGTCGAGAAGAAGAAGATGTCCGCGAAGATGGCGTCGGGCATCACCGCCCTCAACGAGCTCGGCGACCGCCTCGGCGGGGGAGCGGAGATCACCCCGGATGCGACGACGCTGTTGACGGAGAGCTACGCCCAGGCGCTCGCGAAGGTGGGCGGGAAGCTCAAGCGCGGCAGCGCGTAGGTCGCTCGATAGGGTGGTCACGTGGCTAAGAAACCGTGGTTCCGTCGCCCCTCCCGCGTGATTCCCGCCGGCGCTTTGGCGCTCGGCGTGGTCGCCGCCCTCGTGTGGACGCTGAGCCCGTGGCCGGCAGCGCTGCTCATCCGGGCGATGTTCGAGTCGAGTGGTGAGAACACGCGCAAGGAGATGGCCGCGTACGTTCCGGATGCTCCACTCGACCAGCACCTCGACGTGCAGTACGGGTCATCCGGCGCAGACACCTCGCTCGACGTGTTCACCCCGAAGGGCGGCACCGAACCGCTCGCGACGGTGGTGTGGATTCATGGCGGCGCGTGGATCTCGGGCAACAAGGAGAGCGTGCGGCCGTACGCGCAGATTCTCGCGACGCACGGCTACACGACAGTGGCCGTCAACTACACGGTCGGGCCGGAGGCCATCTATCCGACCGCGCTCACGCAGCTCAATGACGCGCTCGGCTTCCTCGTGGAGCACGCCGCCGAGTACAACATCGACCCCGACCGCATCATCATCGCGGGCGATTCCGCGGGCGCCAACTACACGAGTCAGCTCGCGACGCTGACGACGAACAGCGAGTACGCGAACCTGGTGGGCATCGACCCAGCTCTCACGAAGAAGCAGCTCAGGGCCGTGATACTCAACTGCGGAATCTACGACGTGAGTGAGATCCCGAACGCGCCGGGGCTCGGCGGTTGGGGGTTCCGCATCGCGCTGTGGGCGTACCTCGGTGAGAAGGACTGGTCGAAGACCGCGGGCGCGCAGCAGATGTCTACCCTCGACTATGTCACCGCCGACTTCCCCGAGACGTGGATCTCGGGCGGCAACGACGACCCGCTCACCCCCGGCCAGTCCCAGAAGCTTGCGACCAAGCTCGACGGCCTCGGAGTTGCCGTGACTCCCGTGTTCTACGACGCCGACCACACGCCCGCGCTGCCGCACGAGTACCAGTTCCACCTCGACCTCGCCGACGCGCAGACCGCGCTGACGTCGACCGTCGCGTTCCTGGACAGGGTCACTGCGCCGAGGTGACGCACGCATTACGCCGTGTGAACCCGCGTGACGACACGGGCGTGCGGATGCTCCGGCACGCGTCTACCGTCGCTGCATGACTCTCCTCACGACACACACAGTTCCCGCCATCACCGCCGACGAGCGCGCGGCTCGCCTCACCGACGCCGGAACCGCCTGGGGTTCCCGCATCGCCGCCGACACCTCGGCGGCGCAGCTCAGCTACCGCGTGCGGGGTGTGGGCGAGGGATCCGTCGCGACGGGCATCCGTGCAGGCAAGCACGAGTTCCTCGTGGACGAGCCCGCGGCGCTTGCGGGCGATGACCTCGCCGCGAGCCCCGTCGAGTATGCCCTCGGTGCGCTCGTCTCGTGCCAGGTCGTCGTCTACCGCCTGTACGCGCAGGCGCTCGGAATCGTCGTCGACGACATCACGATCGACGCGACGGGCGAGCTCGACGCGCGCACCCTGTTCGGCATCGAGGGTGGCCCGCGCGCGGGCTTCACGTCTATCGACCTTGCCATCACGATCATCGGTCCAGAGACGGAAGAGCGCTACAACGAGCTGCGTGCGGCTGTTGACGCGCATTGCCCCGTGCTGGATCTGTTCGCGAACGCCACGCCCGTGACCGCAACGGTGACCAAGGGCTGAGCCTGGACCGCCGCTCACGGGAAGGCTTCTAGCCCAGGAACCCGATCGCGGCCTCGCGGAAGTCCCGCGAGGTCGGGGCGTTGAAGTGGTTGCGTCCGGGGATCTCGAAGAAGGTGCCATCCGGTGACGCGGAGCACAGTGCGCGCGACTTCTCGAGGATGCGGTCGTCGCTGCCGGTGGCGAACAGCAGCGGTTGCGCGGGCGCGTTGTCGACGGTGGGTTGTTCGCCGTCGCGCATGCCCTCCACGAGACTGATGAGGGCGGTCAGGTCGTTGCCGGGGATTCCGCTGGCCATCTGCACGTACGCAGCAGTGAGGCGGTCATCCGGTGCGGTGCCGTCGTCGATGAAGCGGCGGGCCTCCTCGATGCGGAAGCGCGTGAGCGGGTCGCCGTCGGGGATTCCCCCCAGCACCGCGCGAGCGATGCGGTCGGGGTACTCGCGCGCGGCCTTCCAGCCGACCCGAGCGCCGAGCGAGTAACCCACGTACTGCACGTCGTCGAGCAGGAACGTGTCGAGCACCGCGAGCACATCCTCGGCCAGGAGCTGCATCGAGTACAAAGCCGGGTCGTGCGGTTTGTCGCTCGCGCCATGGCCGCGCTGGTCGATCGCGATGACGTGGTACTCGGCGCGCAGCAGGTCGCGCACCCACCCGGTGAGATTCCAGTTGCCGAGGGCGCTCGACGCGAATCCGTGCACGAGGAGCACCGTCTCGGCATCGGGGTCGCCCCACTCGTAGGTTGCGACCTTGGTGCCATCGGGGGCGACTACCGCGCGGGCGGGGGGAGCATCCGGATTCGGCATGCCACCCATTGTGTCGGCTGCCGGACGTAACGTGGCGCTGTGCCGGAGTATGTCGAGACCTGGTGGGCGCGACGCCAGTGGTCGAAGGCCGTCACGGTGCCCTACCCGGTGGGTTCGTACCGCGAGTTCTGGGAGACGTACCCGGTGCTCGTGAACCAGTTCCACCCCGACCTCAACGGCGGCATCGTGCTCTCACAGGTGCCGCCCGCCGCCGACGTGTGGCTGCTCTGGCAGTGCGACATGGGCCACTTGTTCGTCGCGACGCCCACCGAGCAGAGGCTGCGACCCGGACGCTCCCGCCGACGCAGCACGTGGTGCCCCGAGTGCACGGGGCTGGCCGGCGCGGGCAGGCCCGCAAAGCCGCGAGCCACCCTGTGTGCGAAGTCGATCGCCGAGCAGTACGCCGTGGGAGAGGCCTTCCACAGCGAGTGCGCACCCCGCCCGGCCTCGGCCGCCGAAGACCTCCTGCGCCAGCGACTCATCGAGAGACTGCCGCTCGTGCAGTGCAACGCTGTGCGCGTGCCGCGTGCGTTCTTCACCCACCTCGAGGTGTGGCCCGACCTGGTTCTGCCCGACCTGCGCGTCGCCATCGAGTACGACACGACGGGCAGGGACGGGCTCGAGCACGTCGGCAAGCGCGAGCTCGTCGACATCCGCAAAGACCGGCTGCTGCGCGCGGCGTCGTGGGAAGTGGTGCGCGTGCGCACCGGCAAGCTCAAGCCGCTCGGTCCGTACGACGTGCACGGCGGCACATCCGGCCGCACCGTCGACCGTGTGCTCGAGAGCCTGCGGGCCATCCGCGGCGACCTCATCGTCAATGCGTGGCTCGCGTGATCCATCACCGCCTCTCTGGCCGTTCATAGGAACCGCATAGGCGCGGACGACGTACTAGTCGACATGGAACAAGCAATCATGATCGGCATCGACCTCATCGCCATCGCTGTGATGACCTTCGGCCTCTACTTCCCCCGCCACCGTCGCCGCGATCTCGTCGTCGCCTACCTCGTCGTGAACGTGGGAGTGCTTGCGGTGTCCGCGATACTCGGCACCACGACAGTGGGCCTCGGTGTGGGTCTCGGCCTGTTCGGAGTGCTGAGCATCATCCGCCTCCGCTCATCGGAGATCACGCAGCACGAGCTCGCGTACTACTTCGCCGCGCTCGCCGTGGGCCTGCTTGCGGGCCTCTCGACCACCCTCAACCCCGTCGTCATCGCCCTCATCGTGCTCGTGGTCGGCGTTATCGCGCTCGGCGACAGCCCGAAGCTCTTCCGCCGCTATCGCCAGCAGACGATCGTCCTGGACACGGCATACACCGACGAGACGGCGCTGCGCGACGAGCTGGAACGGATGCTCGCCGCCAAGGTGCACCGCGTCAACGTGCTGCACCTCGACACCGTGAACGACACGACCACGGTCGAAGTGCGCTTCCAGGTGAACGAGACGGCGGATGTGGCCCGCACCCACGAGGCCCTGGTGCAGCGATGACTCTCGCAGACCTCCGGCCGATCAGCCTCGACGAGCTCGTCGAGAAGGCTGCGCTGCAGACCCGCGTCGACCGCAAGTACGTGCTCGGCCGTCTCGAGGCAGCAGACGTGCTCGCCGCCCTCGACCCGTCGACGCGCATCCTCGAGATCGACGGCGCCCGCGCCTCCGCCTACGAGTCCGTCTACTTCGACACCCCCGACCTGCTGAGCTACCGGATGGCGGCGCACGCCCGTCGCCGCCGGTTCAAGCTGCGCACCCGGTCGTACGTCGACACGGCGCAGGCGTACCTGGAGGTCAAGACGCGCGGTGCCCGCAGCACCACGGTGAAGGACCGCTTCGCCTACGACATCGCGCACCGCGACATCCTGACCCCGGATGCCCGTGAGTACGCGGACGCAGCGCTCGAGGGCCTCGGCCTGAACGGCGAGGAACTCGACCTGCGCCCGACCCTCGTGACCCGGTATCACCGCACGACGCTCTTCCTTCCCGCCTCCGGTAGCCGGGCCACGATCGACACCGATCTCAGTTGGGAGGGCGACGACGGCCATGTGCTCAGCACTCCCGACCTCGCGATCATCGAGACGAAGTCGGGCAGCCGCACCTCCGAGATCGACAGGCTGCTGTGGTCGCACGGGCACCGTCCGGCCACCATCTCCAAGTTCGGGACGGGCCTCGCCGCCCTCCGATCAGACCTTCCCTCCAACAAATGGGCGCGCGTACTGCGCCGCTACTTCAGAACGGATGCAACATCATGAAGCGCTACGTACTCACTGCCACCGGCCTGCTTCTCGGCAGTCTCGTGCTCGCCGGATGCGCGGCCACGGTCGCCGAGACCCCCGTCGCCTCGACAACTCAGGAGACTGCGGTGACCGCCGTCGCCGTCAACGCGACACTCACCGCGGCCGACGCCATGGCGGCGAATGAGGACTACACGACCACGAACGACGACGAGTGGTCAACCGATGGCGCGACCGCGATCAACCTGGATGACGAGAGCGGCACGGTCACCCTCACGGCGGCGGGCACCTACATCCTCTCGGGCGACCTCGACGGCCAGGTCGTCGTGGCGGCTGCGGACGACGCCCTCGTCGCGATCGTGCTCGACAACGCGAGCATCTCCTCGACCACGGGCCCCGCGATCTCCGTCGAGTCTGCGGATGACGTCGTCGTCTCGCTCACCGGATCGAACAGCCTGAGCGACGCCTCGTCGTACGCCGACGGCGCCGCCAACGCCGCGCTCTACAGCTCGGCCGACCTCACGATCACGGGCGACGGATCGCTGACCGTCACGGGCAACGGCAACGACGGCATCACGAGCACCGACGACCTCGTCATCCTCTCGGGGGCCATCACCGTGAATGCCGTCGATGACGGGCTCCGCGGCAAGGATGCCCTCGCCATCGAGGGCGGAACCGTCACGGTCACGGCCGGCGGCGACGCGCTCAAGTCCGACAACGCCGACGACGCCACGCGCGGCTACATCTATGTCACAAGCGGAACCCTCGACCTCACCGCGGGCGACGACGGCTTCTCGGCGGCCACCGACGTCATCGAGACGGGCGGCACGATCACCGTCTCGAGCACCGGCAAGGGGCTCAGCGGCGGTGCCCTCGTGCTCCTCGAGGGCGCAGACCTCGCCGTGACCGCGACGGATGACGCGGTCCACTCGAACGGGCAGGTGAGCATCAACCTCGGCACAGCGACCTTGGCCTCGGGCGATGACGGCGTGCACGCCGACGGCGCGATCTTCATCGACGGCGGAACGACGACGGTCACCCGGTCGAACGAGGGAATCGAGAGCCTCGCCATCACGATCAACGACGGCGCGGTATCCGTCACGTCCAGCGATGACGGCATCAACGCGACCGCGGGCACCGTCTCGGGCGGCTCGGAGCAGGACGACGGCTCGCTCCTCACGATCAACGGCGGCACGGTCGTCGTGAGCGCGGGGTCGGACGGCATCGACTCGAACGGCTCGGCGGTGATCGGCGGAGGTTCCGTGACGGTGCTGAGCGCCTCCGGCGGGGGAACGTCCGCGCTCGACATCAACGGCTCACTGAGCATCACTAACGGGTGGGTTGCGGCGACGGTCTCCGGATCCGCCGGGGACACCGTCACGGTCGCCGACGCCTCGGGCGCTGTCGTCGCCACCTACACGGCCTCGGGCTCGTTCGGATCGGTGGCTCTCGTGAACTCGGCCTTCACGGCCGGTGCCACCTACACGGTCGCGACGAGCAGTGGCTCGAGTGCGACGGTCACGGAGGGCGTCAACGCCGCGGAGAGCATGGGAGGCCCCGGCGGCGGAGCGGGCGGCCCGAACCGCTAGCGCGGGTCAGTCGGCGGCGGCGCGAAGCTTGTCGGCCTCACCCCTGAGGTCGGTCGAGCGTCGCGCCGCCCTGTCGCGGTCCCGCCCGAGTGAGCGCAGGTCGCGGTCGCTCTCGCGGATCTCGTCCTCGAGGGCGCTCACCTGCTCCTCCAGCTCGGCGAGCCGACCCTCGAGCCGCTCACGCCGCGTCTCGATATCGGACATGCGCCGCTCGATGCCGCGCACCTCGAGGTCAGCGGCGTCCGCTTTCTGCTCGGCCTCTTTGGCGGCGCGTGCTGCCGCAAGATCGCGAACGACCTTCCTCTCGGCAGCCGGTCGAGGAGCCGACACCATGGATGCCTCGGGCGCAGCCACGGCGTCAGTCAGGTCCACCGGCTCGATCCCAGTGGCCTCCAGCGCTCGCACGAGCCGTCCGCTGCGCACCGCAGCAGCGGCCGCGGGATCGTTGAGCGCTGCCTGAAGTGTCTTCGCCACCTCCTCGACCACGGTGACGGTGAGGGTGTGGCGGGCTTCTGCCGCCAATCCGGATGCCTCGCGGGCCAGCGCGGTGACGAGAGCCCGGCGCTGCCGGGTCAGTTCGGCGAGTTGTTCGCGGTCCAACTCCTGCTGTGCTTCGCGCATGGTCGCGCCGAGGTCGGCGAGCTGCTCGAGCTCCTCGGCCCGCTCACGCGCGAGGAGGTTCACCGCCCACGCCGCGGGGGAGGGCTTCTTCAGCTCCTGCACTCGTGCCGCGAGCTCGAGATCGGCGGTGTCCTTCACCTCGCGCGCGGCGAGGTTTCGCGCGGCGGTGAACTCCGCGGGCGCGAGGGCGTAGAGCGGGTGGGCGACGGAGGCGAGTGTGACTTTCAGGCCGGCCACACCCCGATGATGAGTGCCATGATCATGATGGTCACGAGCTCATGGGCGATGTTGAGTACCGTGAGCCCGGTGGGGCGGCCGTCGAACGCGTCATGGGTGATGAACCGCGCGGCGGTGAATCCGGCCCACAGGATGAGGCCCGTGAACAGGGAGTTCACGAGGAAGCTGCCGCCGTAGAACTCGAACGAGATCGACACGGCTCCCGCGAGAACCCACGCGGTGATGAAGCTCACGACGACGGTGATGGCGATCGGGCGGATGGCGTCTCTGCCGTTGCCCGACATGGTGACACCCGTGGCCTTCACCCAGTACTTCCCGAACACTTTCGGGGTGTACCAGATCGACCCGACGATCATCGTCGAGAGGGTCGCCAGGATGACGGCGATGTAGTTGATCGAGGGTGCGTTCATGGTGCACATGTTATTGCGCGGGTGGGCTATCCGGTGATGGATCTCTCGAAGTCGCTGATCGGGTCGTACCAGCCCTGCTCGAGCACGAACGCCTGGAACTGCTTGTCGAGCCCGAGGATGATCGCCACACCGACCACGACGAGGATCACGCCCACCACTCGCCGGAACAGCCCGTTCGGCTTCGACAGCCAGCCGAGCCGCCGCGCGAACGCCTGGCCCAGGAACGCGACGAGCAGCAGGGTCGCGGCCAGCCCGATCGCGTAGACGGAGAGGTAGGTGAGCCCCTCACCGAACGACACCGGCAGCACGGCCACGAGGATGAGCGCGTAGGTGGGGGAGCAACTCGCGAACGTGGGGCCGAGCACCGCCCCGAGCAGGATGTCGCCGCCGATGCCCCCGCGGCGGTACGAGCTGTCGAGCCCGCGGTTGGCGCGCGCCTGGATGCCCGTCGCGGTCATGACGCGCTCCCACAGCACGGGGAACACGAGGGTCAGCCCGAACAGGATCAGGATGGCGCCCGTGATCATCTGCCAGACCAGATCCGGGATGCCCAGCAGCGCGGTAGTGGCCCGCAAGAGCAGCGTGAACAGCACGAGTGAGACGGCGAGACTGGCAGCGATCACCACGGGTCGGTACCACTGCTTCTCGGCAACGGACCCGTCGGGCGCCGTGCGCACGGCGGTCCCGCCAACGATCACCGGCAGCAGAGGCAGCACACAGGGTGCCGCGATGGTGAGCACCCCCGCAACGAAGGAGAGCAGCAGCAGGCTGAGCACTACAGCAGTGCCGCGACCACGGCGTCGAGCGACGGGGTGTCGTACGCGACGAAGCGCTGCACCTCGGTACCGGAGGCGTCAAGCTTGACGAACGTGGTGCGCATGTTCACGTCGTACTGCTGGCGCACATCCTGCCGGCTGTCGAAGTCGACCTTGATGATGGTGACGCCATCGGGAACGCCGTACTCGAGGATGTCCGACTCGAGGTCGCGGCACTGGCCGCACCACGGGGCGTGGAAGAACAGCAGGGTTGTGCCCTTCGCGGTGGCGTCGGCGATCGAGCCGTCCGAGTAGTCCTCGTAGACACCGGGGGAGACCACGGGTGCGGGAGCCGGAGTTGCCGTGGGCGCGGGGGTCGAGGACGGTGCCGCGGAGGGTCGTGCCTGCGCCACGGGTGGGGCTGCGGTATCCGGCCCGCTCGTGCGCGTGAGCGCGAGGGCCGCTACCGAGCCACCGATGAGCACCGCGAGGGCGAGGACGATCACGAGAACGCGCTTGTTCATGGTGGTGGTTCGCAGCGGAGGGCCGCGGCGGTTGGGTCAGGCGCCCACGTACTGCTTGAGATGCTGGCCGGTGAGGGTCGTGCCCGAGGCGACGAGCTGTGCTGGCGTGCCCTCGAACACGATCGAGCCGCCGTCGTGGCCGGCGCCGGGGCCGACATCGATGATCCAGTCGGCGTGGGCCATGACCGCCTGGTGGTGCTCGATGACGATGACCGATTTGCCCGCGTCGACGAGGCGGTCGAGCAGGCCGAGGAGCTGCTCGACGTCGGCGAGGTGCAGGCCCGTGGTGGGCTCGTCGAGCACGTAGATGCCGCCCTTCTCGGCCATGTGGATGGCGAGCTTGAGGCGCTGCCGCTCGCCGCCCGAGAGCGTGGTGAGGGGCTGCCCGAGAGTGAGGTAGCCGAGCCCGACGTCGGCCATGCGGGAGAGGATCGCGTGGGCGGCGGGTACCTTCGCCTCGCCGTCGAAGTAGGCGAGGGCGACATCGACAGACATGCCGAGCACCTCGCTGATGTCCTTGCCGGCGAGCGTGTACTCGAGCACCTCGGCCTGGAACCTCTTGCCCTCGCACACCTCGCAGCCGTTCGCGACGCTACCCATGGCCCCGAGGTCGGTGTAGATGACGCCGTTGCCGTTGCACGCGGGGCACGCGCCCTCCGAGTTGGCGCTGAACAGGGCGGGCTTCACGCCATTGGCCTTCGCGAACGCCGCGCGGATGGGGTCGGCGAGCCCCGTGTAGGTGGCGGGGTTGCTGCGCCTCGAACCGCGGATGGCCGCCTGGTCGACGGAGACGATGTCCGCCCCCTGGGGCAGGGAGCCGTGGATGAGCGAGCTCTTGCCCGAGCCGGCGACCCCGGTGATGACCGTGAGCACTCCGAGCGGAACGTCGACCGAGACATCCTTGAGGTTGTTGCGCTTCGCGTTGCGAATCTCGAGGGCGCCGTTCGGGGTGCGCACCGACTCCTTGAGCGCGGCGCGGTCGTCGAGGTGGCGGCCCGTGAGGGTGTCGCTCTTCCGCAGACCCTCCACCGTTCCCGAGTACTGGATCTCCCCGCCGTGGCGTCCCGCACGCGGGCCGAGGTCGACGACATGGTCGGCGATCGCGATGGTCTCGGGCTTGTGCTCCACGACGAGCACGGTGTTGCCCTTGTCGCGCAGTTGCAGCAAAAGCTTGTTCATGCGCTCGATGTCGTGGGGGTGCAGCCCGACCGTGGGCTCATCGAAGATGTACGACACGTCGGTGAGGCTCGAGCCGAGGTGGCGGATCATCTTCGTGCGCTGCGCCTCGCCGCCCGAGAGCGTGCCTGACGGGCGGTCGAGGGTGAGGTAGCCGAGCCCGATCTCGACGAACGAGTCGAGTGCCTGCTGGAGGCTCGCGAGCAGCGGCCCTACGTTCTTGTCTTCGAGGCCGCGCACCCACGCCGCGAGGTCGCTGATCTGCATGGCGCACGCCTCGGCGATATTGATGCCCGCGATCTTCGACGAACGTGCGCCCGCATTGAGGCGCGTGCCGCCGCACTCGGGGCACGCGGTGAAGGTCACTGCCCGCTCGACGAACGCCCGGATGTGCGGCTGCAGTGCCTCGACATCCTTCGACAGGAACGACTTCTGCACCTTGGGCACGAGGCCCTCGTAGGTCATGTTGATGCCCGCGAGCTTGACCTTTGTCGGCTCCTGGTAGAGGAACGCGTGCCGCTCGGCCTCGGTGAAGTCGCGGATGGGCTTGTCGGCCGGAACGAGCCCCGACTCCGTGAAGATGCGCACCATCCAGCCGTCGGCGCTGTAGCCGGGGATGGTGAAGGCGCCCTCGTTGAGCGCCTTGCTGTCGTCGTACAGCTCGTTCAGGTCGATGTCGGTGACGCTGCCCATCCCCTCGCAGCGTGGGCACATGCCGCCCGTGATGGTGAACTCGCGGCGCTCGGCCTTCTTGTCTCCGACCTTGAGCGCTCCGGCTCCCGTTGCCGATGCGATGTTGAACGAGAACGCCTGGGGCGAGCCGATGTGGGGCTCGCCGAGCCTGCTGAACACGATGCGCAGCATGGCATTGGCATCCGTCGCCGTGCCCACGGTGGAGCGGGAGTTCGCGCCCATGCGCTCCTGGTCGACGATGATCGCCGTCGTGAGGCCCTCCATGACGTCGACGTCGGGGCGGCCGGGGCTCGTCATGAGGCCCTGGAGGAACGCGCTGTACGTCTCGTTGATGAGGCGTTGCGACTCCGCGGCGATGGTGCCGAACACGAGGCTCGACTTGCCTGAGCCCGAGACGCCGGTGAAGACCGTGAGCCGCCGCTTGGGCAGGTCGACGTCGACGTTCTTGAGGTTGTTCTCGCGCGCGCCACGAACGCGGATGATGTCGTGGGAGTCAGCAGTGTTCACGGCGTCTACTTAACCAGACGCCGACGACAGGGGTCTTACTCAGTCCTGCTCGATATCGATACACTAAGCGAGTGAAACTCGAGATTCTGAACGTGGGCGATGGCGCGTGCACTGTGGTCACCTCAGCGCACTCCCGACAGCTGATGATCATCGATTGCGGTGCGCGCCCCTCGCCGCCCGGCAGCGCTCACGCCGCGTCGGCGGTGAGCACTGCTCTCGGCGAGAGACTGCAGAACCTGGAAACCCTCGTGATCACGCACTTCGACGCCGATCACTGGGTCGGTTTCCTGGACCTCGCTGCCACGCATGTTCCCTCGCCCGACTCCGGCCCGATCCGGATCTACTTCCCCAATCTCCCCAAGCCGATCCGGCCCGTGCAAACGGCATTTATGGCTCTCGTGGCGTTCAGCTCAAGTACCGACGTGTTCGCGCTCGACCTGGTCGCCGCATGGCGCACCGCTGCCGGTGGGCATGTGCAGTACAAAGCCGTATCCCGCGGTGACACGATCCAGCACGACGGTTCCCATTGGAATGTTCTTTGGCCGCCGAGACGATTCGACGCTCAGTTCTCGAGGAGCATCGGTCAAATGGTGCGCGAGTTGGGTGACTTGGCCGACGAACTGGCGGCCGAAGGCGATGCTCGCCTCCGCAACAACCTCCAACCCGCCTACGGGCTTTTTTCCGAGTCCGATGATGATGGTGACTATGAGGCGGCCCGTGAGGATGAGCGTGACTTCGTTCTGAGTGAGGACGACGACCGTCGCAACCCCTCGGAGGACGACGACGAGGAGCCCTTCTGGCGATCGGCTGCTGGCACGATTCCCCAGAAGTTCCGTGAGCGGTTCGAAGTGATCTCGGGGAAGCTCCAGCGCGCAAACAATCGTTTGAGTCTTGTCGTTGAAGACCCGAGCCGCGAGTTCGTCTCGTTCGGTGACCTGGAGACATCGGGCCTGAGTGCTTTGTTGCGCGCGGGAGGGCTGCGCCACCGGTACGAGGTGATCCTGTCTCCTCACCACGGCACGCATCCGGTTCGGAGCGGATTTCCCGAATCCCGTTACTGCATCGGGCAGACCGGAGTTCAAGGCACGCGCTTTCGCCACAAGCACAACCACAACCACCAGTGGTGGACCGAGTGCGTGACGACACATGAACTCGGAAACATCACGCTCAACGTCGCCCGCACCTGGGAGATGTCCTGATGATGCACCGAGGCGTTCGTCCACTTCTCGCGCTGGCCGCTGTCGCAGGGCTTGCCGGATGCACGGGCGCGGGCTCCGCGGATCCGGGCACGCCCCAGTCCGACGCCGCACGAGAGACCGTGCTTGCCGTGGTGCACGAGCTGGGGGACATCCGGGGCTACGACCTCAACGCCATCGCGCGCGAGATCGTCGACACGAACAGCGGGACGAAGCTCATCGGAATAGCCGAGCGGGAGCCCGCGACGCGCGACGACACGATGGGAACCCTCACGCTATTCGTCCCCGACCGCAGCGTCGAGCCCGTCGAGGCTGGTGGCTTCTGCCTCGACGTCGAGTTCAACTGGTACGGCTACGCGGGAGTTTTCGACAAGGCTCGCGAGGTCGCGTTCGTCACGTGCCCTGACGACCCGCAGGCGGTGGTTCCACCCGCCGACACGTCAGTGCACCTGATCGTTGCTGACAACGCGCAGGACGTCGCGCTTGCCGTGCTCACCGCGCAGGGCACGGACCCTGACGCAGATCTCATCTCGCAGGCGATAGCCGAGCAGCTCATCGCGCCCACGGGCGAGTACGAGCAGGCCGCGCCGCCGCGCGTGATCGTGGAAGGCCAGAACATCGGTGTTGCCATGGGCGATGCCGACAAGTGCGTGCTGGTGTCGCGCATGGACGGGGTCGTCGGCGACGTGCATCCGGCGAAGGTGCTCCTGCAGGAGGGGGAGTACGGATGCCGCCCCGAGACCTCCCTCGTCGACCCGGAGTTGCTGCGCGCCCCGCACTGACGGCGGTCAGCCGGAGGCGCCGAGCACGCGCGCCGCGTCGCGCGGCACCGCCGTGTTGAGCTGCCCCGCGCGCGAGCCGGCAAGTTTCGCGGCGATGTGCTCCGACACCGTGATGGGCTCGTAGAGCGGATCGGCTCCGGGCTCGACGCACGTCGCGAGCGCGGAGATGACGGCGTCGGCGTTGCCGTCGTGGAAGTAGGCGGCGGACCTGCGGCGCGTGATCGTTCCCTCGACGATGGGCGGCTTCACGCGGTGCAGGGTCGACTGCCAGCGCTCGTTGGTCCAGCGGGCGGTCAGGTCTCCGAGGTTGACCAGGAGCGCGCCCTCATCCGGGCTCACGTCGTTCCAGGAGCCGTCGGGGCCGAGCACCTGCAGGCCGCGCACGCGGTCTGCCCACAGCACCGTGACGATGCCGAAGTCGGTGTGCTCGCTCATGCCGATGAGGTCGCCGTCGAGGTCGACGGTGCCGGGCGGGAGGGCGTAGTTGTTCATGCGCAGCACGTCGATGGAGTGGTCGGTGAAGGCGTCGAAGAATCCCGCGGGGAGGCCGAGCGCCGAGGCGAAGATCTCGGTGATGGTGTGGGCGACCCGCTGCGCCTCTGCCACGTACCTCTCGACTTTGAGGCGGAAGCGGGGGACATCCGGCCACACGTTCTCGGCGTAGTCGGCCTGCCCCTCGAGGCCGAGCCCCGGATAGTCGGATGCGGCCGCGCCCACGTTGAAGGCCTCGAAGAAGTCGTTCATGCGCGAGGCGGACTCGACGCCGAGCGACAGCGAAAGGGACTCGGCCTTGGGCGGGCTGTAGCCGCGGTTGATGCCGCGCGGGGTCACAGACTCCTTCTTCTCGTCGAGGTCGAGCGCGAAGAAGCAGTCCATGGCCTCGCCGAGGCCCGCGATGACCGAATCCGGGATGCCGTGGCCGGTGACCTGCATGAAGCCGAGTTCGCGGCACGCGGCGTCAACCGCCGCGGTGACCGCCGCCCGTTCGTCACGCGACCCGTCGCGGACCCAAGCGGAGATGTCGACAGCAGGAACCTGGAGTGCCATGCTCCAACGCTACGGATGCTCGGTTTCGTCCAGGTTAAGAGTGTGTTGCCCTTCGTTACCAGCCGAGGGTGCCCGGCTCGCCCTTGAACGGACCGCTCACGCGCGAGGTGATCCAGCCGCCGTAGAAGCCGCCGGCCTGGGGGAGCACGCGCTCGCCGTCCACCTCCACCCACTCCATGCGGCCGGGATACAGGGCGACGCGATCGCTGAGCTCCTCGTAGCCGGGGGACGGCACCGGGTAGTACCAGGCCGCTCGGTCGGCGGTGGCATCCGGCGCCACGACAGAGAGGTAGTGCGCCACGCCCTTGAATTCACAGAAGCTCGTGCCCTCGGCGGCGAGAAGGCTGCCGTCAGCGAAAGCTGCGCGAGGCAGGTAATAGACGGGCGGATGACTCGTCTCGAGCACGCGCAGGGAGTCCGAGGTGTCGACGAGCACCGTGCCGCCGAGGCGCACGACCACTCGCTCGCTGCTGGGTTCTACGCGAGGCGGGCGGGGGTAGTCCCAGACGGATTCGACGCTGCGCTCTTCCATCTCCCGAGCATAAGCACCGAAACCGCGAGCAGCACGCTGCCGATGATGGCCAACGGCAGGTCCATGAAGAACTCCATGACGAGGAACGAGGGGATGAACGACAGCACGGCCGCCACCGCGACGACGCTGCCCGGCGGCGTGGCCGTGACCTCGCGCGGCGCCTCCCACCGCCCCACGAGGAATGACAGCAGGAACACCGCGCCGAGAACCACCACGTAGAGAACGGGCCGCGTCCACCACCAGACCGCAGAGCCCAGTTCCGGGGTGAGGCCGGGGATGAGCAGGCCGATGCCCGTGATGATGAGGATGATCGGCAGGTGCCACAGGTAGATGGTCATGAGGCGCGAGCCGACCACGAACACGACAGCCCGTGCCGCGTGGGTGTTCATGAGCTTCGAGAGGGCCGGCCGCAGCAGTCGCAGCACGCACGCCTGGCCGACCGCGAGCGCGATGAGCGGCAGCGTCGGCGGATTGAGGTTGGTGAGCATGTCGTCGGAGTACGGGCCCCAGATCGTGAGGGGCAAGAGCGTGCCGTAGGCGACGGCGGCCACGATGACCAGCTGCCACCACCGGCGTGCGGCGAACCATCCGTCGGCGTACCAGAAGCCGATCTGCTGCACGAGCAGCCACACGAAGAACAGGTTGAGCAGGCCGATCTGCTGGATCCCGATCGTGTAGCGCGCGGCATCGACGACGATGGCCCCGGCGAGCAGCACGAGAAGGGTGGCGCGTGGCGCTCGCGTGTGCCATCCGACCATGAAGGGCACGAGCGCCTGGCACAGCGTGTAGGCGGCGAGGAACCACAGCGGTGACGCGGCACCCTGCACGGCGAGATCGATGAGCGCCGGATCCACCCCGAACAGTTTCGCGCCGCCGATCACCGCCACGTAGAACACGTAGAGGGGAAGGGCAGGCTGGGCGAGGCGCAGCACCCGGTTGCGCACGTAGTCGGACGCAGTGCCGCCGCGCCGCACGAGGCCGCGCCACGCGGTGATCGCGGCGAACCCGCCGACCACGAAGAAGAGCGGCATGATCTGACCGATCCACGTGACGTGGGCGAACCACGGCTGCGAGCCGAGCGGGCTCTGCGTCGGGGTCTGGGCGATGAGGTTGCCGTCGGCGTCGAAGCCCACGCCCACCATCATGAGATGGATGGCGACCACGAGGAGCACGCAGAACACGCGCGCGATGTCGAGGGTGAGATCTCGTTTCGAGAGATCTATCGACGATGATTTCTCAGCGACCGTGCTCATGCGAACACTCTAGGAGGTCTGCGCGGGCCAGACCTCGTGCGCTCCACGGAAAGTCCTGAGCTCGCCGAATTCAGTGCGCCCGCCGAACTTGGGCCGCTTGTAGGGCAGCAGGATGAGAAGGGCGATGCCGTCGTGGTGCTCGAGCCGCACCTCGATGGCATCCGACCGCTCCTTCGCGAGGCGCGTGTTGAGCGTGAGGGCCGTCGCGCGCACCGATGAGGCGAGGCCGACGAGCTGGGCTGCGGCCGCCTCGGCTATCTCCTCAGACTCGGGGTGGCGTTCCAGCTGCGAGCGGTCTACCTCGGCGGCGAGCATCCGGCCGTCCTGGCCTACGACGAGCACGAACGGGTCGAAGGTCGCGGCCTCGGCGAGGTGCTGCCGCGCGATGCGCAGTGCCGCGGCGAGGAGGGCGTCGAGTTCGGCACGTGCGGCGTCGCCCAGTGCCTCGCCCGAAGTCATGCCTCAACCGTAGCGGGGCGTCACCGGGGGAAGCGAACGCCCATCCGACCTCGTGAGGGTGCTGCCACGAGTGCGGGCCATGGTGGACTCCTATCCGGCCTGATATTACTTACTCATGACGAAAGCCACACTCACGGGCGGGCAGGTCGGAGCCTCGATCGTCGCCGGCATCTTCGGGCACCTCCTCTTCGCTCTGGGCTGGATCGCCCTCGGCGTAGCACTCCTCGGCGGAGTCATCGCGGCCCTGCTGGGCGGCACCCTTTCGAATATCGGCGACGTGTTCAGCGCCGACGGGATCCAGATCTTCGACAGCGCAGGGGGAGTGCTCGGCGGCATCGTGCTGGGGCTCGTCATCGGGTCGCTCGTGGTGATCGTGCTCGGCATCGTCATCAGCGGGCTCATCCTGCGGCGCGGGAAGGTGCGCAGGCCCTGGGCAACCACGTGGACTGCGGTGCTCATCGCGGCGATCATCGATGCGCCGCTCATCCTCGCCTACGTCGCGATCGCGCGTGCCACCGACGGTGTGCCGTTCCTGCTGATCGCCCTCGTGGGCACTCTCGTCGTCGGCATCCTCGTGTGGCTGTGGATGACGTGGGCGCATCGCGGCCCGGCAGTCGCGATCGAGGCCGTGCCGGTGCCTGCGCCGGTGGTGGCCGCGCCGAAGTCCGACCCCTCGATCGACGTCAAGCGGGACTGACCCTAGCGAGGAGCGTCGAACAGGCCGCGCAGCTGGTCGGTGATGGCCGTGCGCTCCTGGGCGTCCGTGAGCGTCGACGGGTTGTCACCCGACTGGTAGCCGTAGTCGCCGAAGCCCGCGTGGTTGAGCCCCTCGATCTCGACGAAGTTCGTGTTCGCGGGCAGCAGGTGCCGGGCAGCATCGATCTTGTCCGGCGTGCTCAGGCCATCATTGCTGCCCGAAATGCTCAGCACCTCGAGCCCCGAGTCGGAGAGGTCGTTCGCGCAGTAGCTGCCGAACAGCACGAGCCCGACAACATCGCCGTCGGCTGCGAGCTGGCACGCGCGCACACCGCCCAGGGAGTGGCCGCCGATGAACCAGCGCGTGATGTCGAGGGCGTCGGCCTCGAAGTAGCTGGCCGGACGCGTGTCGAAGAAAGCGAGGTTGAGCGTGGGCTTCGTGATGACGACGGTGGCGCCGCTCTGCTCGACGATGCCCGACAGCTTGTACATGTAGGCGTACGGATCGACCTTCGCGCCGGGGATGAAGACGAGGCCAGCGCCGGAGGCTCCACTCGTGGGCGTCATGACTATCGAGTGGTCGGTCGATGTGATGCTGATCGCAGGGTTGTCCCACGCCTCGAGGGCGGCCGCGCGGTCGCCACGCATGACCATGTTCGAGTAGAACAGGATCGCGACGACCGCGAGCACCACGACGATGACGATGACGGCAAGGGTGCGGCGCAGGATCTTCACGCTAGTCAGTCTGCACTGCCGCCAGCCGCTCGGCGAGTGCATCCATGAATGTCGCGGTGCCCTCTCGCGCCTGCTCGTACTGCTCGGCAGTCAGGTTGCCGCCGCGCTGCTGCAGAAGCATGTGCGTCTGGGAGCCCTGGTCGGTGAGGATCACGGTGAAGGTGTCGCGCGCAGGGTTCGAGGCGTCGTCGGTGAACGCGATCACGAGGCGGTTCGGCTCGTCGACCTCGCGGAACTCGCCCGCCCAGTCCACGCTCCAGCCCTCGCCGACCATGCGCGTCTTCCACTCCCCGCCGGGACGCACGTCGAAGCGCGTCGCGTCGAGCGGTACGTCGACAGCGGTGCCGCCCCACCAGTAGGAGAAGTGCTCCGGTTCTGTCCACATCTTCCACACCAGTTCTCGCGGTGCGTCAAAGGTGCGCTCGATGTCGTAGCCGAGGTCAGTCATGGTTGTTCCTCTCCACCATCATTCTCCGAGAAATTCCCGCGGGGTGTCGATTTCGGCCTCGCCCCGTTCGTCGCCATTGCGTAACGTCACCCACAAGGCCTCAAGGAGGAAACATCATGCAGTACCTGCTCTTCATCGGAACCTCGCCCGACATCGACGCCTCGGCACCCGCGGAGAAGGAGCCGCTCGACATCGAAGACTGGGTCGACCAGATGGATGCCCGCGGCGTCCGCACCTTCGGCGACAGGCTCCGCCCCGCCCAGGATGCGACGACCGTGCGCGTGCGCAAGGGCGAGACCCTCGTCACCGACGGACCCTTCGTCGAGGGCAAGGAGTACATCGCCGGCATCGACATCATCGAGTGCGCCGACCTCGACGAGGCGATCGAGATCGCCCGCCTGCACCCGATGGCCACCCACGGGCTCGTGGAAATCCGACCCTTCTGGCCCTTCGAGGGCTAGTGGAGGCGCTCGTCCGTGCCCACCGCGAGGAGTGGGGCCGTATCGTCGCCACGCTCATCCGGATCACGGGCGACTGGAGTCTTGCCGAAGATTGCGCGCAGGACGCGTTCGAGCAGGCTCTCGCGCGCTGGGGTGACGACGGCGTGCCGTCGAACCCCGGCGCGTGGCTCACGACCGTCGCGAAGAACCGGGCGATCGACCGGATCCGTCGTCGCGCCACCGAGGCGTCGAAACTGAAGGAGGTGGGGATGACGCGCGAGCTCGAAGAGCCCACCGATGAGGTCGAGGATGACCGGCTGCGGCTCATCTTCACGTGCTGTCATCCGGCCCTCACGCTCGAAGCCCGCGTTGCTCTGACACTGCGGACCGTGGCGGGCCTCACCACCCCGGAGATCGCGCGCGCGTTCCTCGTGCCGGAGGCGACGATGGCGCAGCGCATAGTGCGGGCCAAGGGCAAGATCCGCAATGCGGGCATCCCGTACCGCGTGCCGCCGGGGCACCTGCTGGGGGAGCGGCTACCGGGCGTCCTCGCCGTTCTGTACTTGCTCTTCACGGAGGGCTACTCGGCGTCCTCGGGCGACCGCCAGGTGCGGGAGGAGCTCGCCGAGGAGGCGATCCGCGTGACCCGCCTGCTCGCCGTGCTCATGCCCGACGAGCCCGAGGTGGGCGGTCTTCTCGCCCTCATGGTGCTGCAGCATGCCCGGCGGGTTGCGCGAACCGATGCCGCGGGGGATCCGGTCTCCATCGAAAACCAGGATCGGGGACTGTGGGATGCGGCCGCCATCGCGGAGGGCAACGACATCCTGCGGGCGGCACTGCGGCGGCACCGCGTCGACCGCTACCAGCTGCAGGCTGTCATCGCCTCGGAGCACGCGTCGGCGCCGACGTGGGCGGAGACCGACTTCCGCGGGATCGTGCGAGCCTACGACGACTTGGCGCGGCTCGATCCGTCGCCCGTCGTAGCCTTCAACCGCGCGATCGCGTGGGGTATGGCGGAGGGGCCGGAAGTGGGCCTCGAACGCATCGACCTCATTGCCGACCGGCTCGAGGGCTACTACCTCGTGCCTGCTGCGCGCGCCGACTTCCTGCGCAGGCTCGGCCGTCGCGAGGAGGCCGCTGAGCAGTACGAGTTGGCGCTGTCGCTCTCGCCGTCCGAGCCCGAGACCCGGTTCCTGGAGCGCCGACTGGCCGAGGTCATCTCGCGCGGGTAGGGTCGCGCCTATGGCTCAGAGCATCGGAACCCTGATCATCCTCGGCGCCGGCGGCGACCTCACCTCGCGGCTGCTGCTGCCGGGCCTCGCGTCACTGCTGGGCTCCACGCGCGGCGAGCAGCTGACGCTCCTCGGCGTCGACCGCAGCGAGCTCTCCGACGCCGACTGGCACGCGAAGGTCACGGAGTCGTTCTCGACGGCGCCGTCGACACTCGCGACCACGGTGGCGAAGGCATCCCGGTACCTGCAAGCAGACGTGACGAATCCGGATGACCTCGCCAGAGTCTTCGCGCAGGCGACGGGCCGCGTCGCCCTCTACTTCGCGCTGCCGCCCGCGGTGACCATCCTCGCCTGCAAGACCCTCGCCGCCATGGAGCTTCCGAAGGGGATCATGTTCGCCCTCGAGAAGCCGTTCGGCACCGACCTCGCGAGTGCGAAGGCGCTCAACCGGCTGCTCGAGACGATGCTGCCGGAGCAGCAGCTATTCCGCGTCGACCACTTCCTCGGCAAGTCGACGGTGCTCAACCTGCTCGGCCTGCGTTTCGCCAACCGGATCTTCGAGCCGCTGCTCTCGGCGCCCAACGTGGAGAAGGTGGAGATCACCTTCGACGAGTCGCTCGCGCTCGAGAACCGCGCGGGCTACTACGACAAGGCCGGCGCACTCGTCGACATGATCCAGAGCCATCTGCTGCTCGTGCTCGCCCTCACGGCCATGGAGCCTCCCGCGAGCCTCGACGCCGACGACCTCCGTGGGGCGATGGCGCAGGTGCTGCGCGCGACGCGTCCGGCCAAGCTCAACGGCAAGGCGAGTCGCCGGGCGCGCTACGAGGCGGGCACCATCGACGGCCGGAAACTTCCCGCCTACGTGAAGGAGGAGGGGGTGGATCCCGCGCGCGACACGGAGACCCTCGCCGAGATCACCCTTGAGATCGACAACTGGCGCTGGGCCGGGGTGCCGTTCGTGCTGCGCTCGGGAAAGGCCCTCGGCGACACCAACCAGGACATCGTCGTCACCTTCAAGCCCGTGCCGCACCTGCCCACGGGACTCACGGGTGTCGCAGGCCCGTCGTGCCTGCGGATTTCCCTCAAGCCCGCGGTGCTCGAGCTCGACCTCATCATCAACGGCCAGGGCGACCCGTTCACCCTTGAGCGCAACGTGCTGCACAGTGACCTCGGCGCGGGGGAGCTGAGCGCCTACGGCGAGGTGCTCGCGGGCATCATGGACTGCGACCCGACCCTCTCGGTGCGCGGTGACGTGGCGGAGGAGTGCTGGCGCATAGTCGAGCCGATCCTCGCGGCGTGGCGCAAGGGCGACGTTCCCCTCGACACCTACCCCGCGGGCACCTCGGGCCCCGTCGCGTGGGTCTAGACGAAGAACGCGACGAGCTCTCGCGACCGCCCCATCGAAGTCTAGTAGTGCTACGAATAGGAGTCATGACAGGTGCGAGCGCAACAGCAATTGCGATGGCCGCGGCGACTCCCAAAGAGGCCTACGACATCTCCGGCCCCCTCGACCCCACGAAGTTCTACCCGAAGTCGGGTGCTCTGCCGGCCGTCATCGAGGTGCGCAACCAGACCGGCCCGTGGGACACCATCGGCCAGACCCGGATGCTGCGCCTCTCCGACGGCGGACACGTGATCGAAACCATCACCGACACCGACTCGCCCACCTACTTCGCTTACGAGCTGAGCGACTTCCAGAAACTCTTCGGAGCACTCGTGAGGGGAGCGCGAGCCGAGTGGCGCTTCGAGCGCGAGGCTGAGGGCACGAGCATCCGGTGGACCTACACGTTCTTCGGCAAACGCGGCCGCGGCTGGATCGTCAGCCTCATCGTGACGCTGCTGTGGGGTCCCTACATGAAGAAGGTGCTGCCGCCCATCGCCGCCGAGGTCTCGCGACAGGCAGCAGCGGCCGCCAAGGCCTAGAGCTCGACAGTGCGGTTCTCGCCGACATCCGGCGCGGTCTTCGTGATGAGCGCCTTGATGTTCTCGACCTCGACCTTCAGCAGGGCCACCGAGGGGTCGCTCTTGCCGTCGGGGAACCACGCCTCGACCCAGGGGTTCCACCACTCGTCGATGCGGGCCCGAGTTCGCGCGCGCGATACCGCACCGGCCGTGAGCTTGACGAACGCCATACATTCGTTCGGACGCCTGACAGATGTATGGCGCTGGTCAAGGAAGCGGGGTGCAGCACACGCATCGCGGCCGCGGTGCTGGATACGTCGCCCGATCAGGCGGTCTTCATGACGTCGGCGGTGAACGCGCGCACGCGCGCGGTGAGTCCCTCGATGCGCGACGCGAGGATCTGTGCCGGGTCTTGCATGTCGCTCGCGGGAGGCAGGATGCGAATCATGTGCGAGCACGCGAGGTCGTCGCACAGGTAGGTGCCGATGGTGTTGCCGTCACGACCGGCCTGCCCCGCGCGCGGTGCGGAGAACATCGAGACCTCGTCGGAGCGGCGGGTGATCCGACACCACGAGCACATGGCGGCGATGCCCGGCCGCAGGGGGAAGTCGGACGCCCGGAGCATGAGGCCGAGGGGTCGGTCGTCGACCCAGTGCACGAGGTATCCGCGCTGCGGCGACTGCTGGTCGCGCCATCCGAGGTACTCGCGCTGGTCCCAGAGCACATCGTGCAGGCCCGGCATGGGAACCCTGCTCGCCTCGCCTTTGGTGGCGTTGACGAAGCTGCGCATGATGTCGTCGGAGGTCAGCGGCTGCACTCATCCACCATACCTAGGGAGCGGTGAAGCCGGCCTCGACCATGTCGATGACCCGCTGCGTCACGGTGTCGGCCTGTGCGCGTGGCAGTGCGCGCAGCGGCCCATCGATGCACAGCAGAGCGAACCCGTGAACCGACGACCATGCGAGAAACTCCGCCTGGGGGCGGCGCTCGACAGGCATGATCCCGGATGCCACGAACTCGTCGAGCGCGACGGTCAGCAGTTCGAGCGGCGAACGGCCGCTGGGGCCCGACTTGCTCGCGGCCGATGACGTCTCGAGGTTGGTGGGTACGAAGAACGCGGTGCGGAACAGTCCGGGCTCGTCCAGGGCGAACGCCACGTAGCCGGTGCCGACGGCGCGCAGCTGAGCGCGCGCGATCTGCTCCTTGGTACCTGACGGGATGCCGTCGAACAGCGCGTCGATCGCGGTGGCGAGTTTGGCCAGCGCCGCGTCGCTGACGGCGGAGAGCAGCGCGTCGCGGTCGGAGAAGTGACGGTACGCGGCGTTGGGGGAGACGCCGACCCGACGCGTGGCCTCACGCAGCACGACCGCGTCCGGACCCCCTTCGCTGGCCAGCTCGATGCCGGCCGCGAGCAACGCATGATGCAGGTCACCGTGGTGATAGCTCTGTCGCGCGGGGGACTCGCTCATTCGACAATCCTATGGCAGTGTTTACAGTGTTCACATGAAAGGACGTTCCCATGTTCGCGGATCTGATGGCTTTCAGTGGCTTCTCCGTCGATGACATCGACGCGGCTCGCACCTTCTACAAAGACACGCTCGGCCTGACGGTCGAGGACAACGCGATGGGGTTCCTCAACATCCACCTCGCGACGGGCGGGGTCATCCTCGTCTACCCGAAGGACGACCACGTGCCCGCCACGTACACGATCCTGAACTTCCCGGTCGGCAGCGTCGACGACGCCGTCACCGAGCTCAACGCCAAGGGCGTGGTCACCAAGATCTACGAGGGCGACTTCACCGATGAGCGCGGTGTCTCACGTCCGCCCAAGCCCGAGTGGGGCCCGGTCATCTGCTGGTTCAAGGATCCCGCGGGCAACGTCCTGTCGGTTCTCGAGAGCTGACGGTTCGCCCACTTCGCGAGCCGGTGCGTTGGCTTCTCGATGGCCAGGTGGAAGAGCCATCCCGCTAGCAGGCTGCCCGGAATCGCGAGGGCCGCGATGAGCTTCCAGTGCGCGTCGCCGAGCGCGAACGCGAGAGTTCCGATGAGCGGCGCCTGCACGAGGTACAGGCTGAACGAGATGCGGCCGAGCCACGCGGGCACGGCGCTGGAGAGCGCGCGCTCGGCCGTCGGCGACCCGATCGCCACCACCACGAGGCCCGCAGCACCCACTCCCGCGAGCCCCCACAGTACGTCTGCCCCGATCGCGCCCTCGATGGGCCGCGCCAGCCAGCTCGCGATGAGCAGCAGCCCGGAGGCCCCCGCCAGTGCCACTCGTCCGATGCGCGGCCACGCCTGCACGGAGCGCCGCAGCTCGGGCAGGCGCACGGCCATGAGCGCACCGAGGAAGAAGATGGGCAGGTAGACGAGCGCATCCACGTCCACCAGCCGGCCCGTCACGGTGCAGACCACGGCCAGGGCTGTCGCGAACACCCACGAGCGCTGCAGGGCGCGTGCGGCGATGACGAACAGGGGCAGGCTCAGGGAGAAGACGAGCTCCCAGCGCAGGGACCACAGCACGTTGTTCACGTCGTAGGAGGCCTTGGTGAGGCTCGCTTCCTGGAGCAACTGCGAGCCGGAGAGGGTGACGGCGTTTCCGTGCGCGAGCCAGGAGTCTGGGGCCACCATGGCCAGGTCGCGCGGCAGGAGCGCGATCGCCGCGGCCGCGAGGGCCAGCGAAGCCCACACGGGGAGGTAGAGGCGCAGCATCCGGCCGCCGTAGTAGCCGAGCCAGCCGAAGCCGTCTCGCAGGGCGGGGAGGGTGACGACGAGCCCGCTCAGTACGAAGAAGACGAGCACGGACTCGGTGCCGGCTGTGAACAACTTGAGCGGTGTACGGGTGAGCCACCACCACGCGTCGCCCTCCGTGCCGGTCTCCAGGAACGGCCTCGCGACGAGGCTCACGTGGTAGAAGACGACGATGAGTGCGGCGACACCGCGCAGGCCGTCGAGGCCGGTCAAACGGGTGCTGGGCATACGTGTCACTGTCTCCACGGTAGGCAACCCGTCTGGACGGTCGCTGGGTGGATGGTTGAATGGCGAGCGTGACCGCCATCGCAGACCTCGCCGCCGACCTTGCTGCGGCGAGCTTCACCGTCGACTCGCTCGGCGAACTCTGGGGCGAGGATGCCGCAGCCGCGCTCCACCGCGGACACCGCGTTCCGGCCCTCAGGGCCATCGACCCCGCGCCCTCGTCTCTCGCCACTCTCGCCCGCGTCTTCGTGCTCGGACTGCCTGTCGCCCCCGCGGCGCTCGCCGACGCCCTCCCGAGTCTCGGGTTCGACGGCGCGCTCGCGCTCGGCCTCGTCGACTCGACGGGCGCGCCGCTGCTCGACCTGCGGCCGTACTCCTTCGCCGACGGCCGCGGCATCGCGAGCTGGTGGATCGCCTCAGACCTCGGCGAGCTCGCGCTCGGACGGGCGATCCCGGAGCAGCATGTGCTGGGGGTGGGTGGCGCGTCCACGACGCTCAGCGGCCTCATGATCTCGCGGCCGGTCGAGCTGGCCCTCGACCTCGGCACGGGCTGTGGCATCCAGGCGCTCCATGCCGCCCGCCACGCCAGGCGCGTCATCGCCACCGACATCTCGGCCCGCGCCCTCGACCTCGCTCGCTTCAACGCCGAGCTCAATGGCGTGACGAACATCGAGTTCCGGCTGGGCTCGCTCTTCGAGCCCGCGCCCGAGCGTTTCGGGCACGTCGTGTCGAACCCGCCGTTCGTCATCACGCCGCGCGGCACCGAGGGCGTTCCCGCCTACGAGTACCGCGACGGCGGCATGGTCGGCGACGCTCTCGTGGCCTCGGTGATCAAGGACGTCGAGAAGCACCTCGAGCCCGGCGGCATCGCCCAGCTGCTCGGCAACTGGGAGTACGGCGCACAGGACGGCCTCGCGCGCGTCGAGCAGTGGGTGCGGTTCACGGGCCTCGACGCATGGGTCATCGAGCGCGAGCGCCAGGACGTCGCGCAGTACGCCGAGACCTGGATCCGCGACGGAGGCACGCGCCCCGGCCCGGAGTTCGACGCCCTGTACACAGCGTGGCTCGACGACTTCGCCGCACGCGGGGTGACGCACGTCGGTTTCGGCTACATCACGCTGCGCCGTCCCGTGTCGGGCGGCCCCACCCTGCGCCGCTTCGAGGTGCTCGACGGCCAGCTCGGCGGCTCGCTGGGGGAGCGCGTCGCAGCCCTGCTCGCCGCCCACGACTGGCTTGCAGCACGGGATGACGCGGCTTTGGCCCTCGAGTCGCTCACCGTCGCCCCCGACGTGACCGAGCAACGGCACTACTGGCCCGGCGACGAGCATCCCACAGTCATGGATCTGCGGCAGGGATCGGGCTTCGCCCGCACGGTCCCGCTCGGCACCGCCCTCGCTGCAGTGGTCGGCGCGTGCGATGGCACCCTTCCGCTCGGCGTCATCTGCTCGGCGGTCGCCGAACTGCTCGAGGTCGACGCAGCGGAACTCTCCGCCGAGGTGCTTCCGCAGGTGCGCGAGCTGGTCCTCGTGGGCGTTCTCGCCTAGCGCGGGTCGCGGCCCGTCACAGCGAGTAGCCGATGCTGTAAGGGGGCATCATCCGGCAGCGGCACGGGGCTCGCGTAGAGCCCGCTCGCGGCAAGGGTGTCTTTCTGCGGCTCGAAGACCGTCCAAACTGCGGCGACGATTTCGGCATCGAGCTCTTCGTCGGCGCCGATGGCGCGCGCGAGGTCCCACGTGTGAATCGCGACATCCGCCACCTGCTCGCGCAGGTAGTCGGCCATCGTCACCGAGTCGTAGGAGAGGTGCACGAGGGTGTCGGGGGTGGTCGCCATCCAGGCCGCGTTGGCCGCGAACGCGTAGAGATCCCACTCGGCTTGGAGGTCGTCGCGCAGCGGCTGGATGTCTTTCTTCGCGTTCTCGACACTCTCGCCAGCGAGCAGGTACGGAACCCACTGCTGCTCTTCGATGACGTGGGCGACCAGGTCGCGCACGCTCCACTCGTCATCCGGCGTCGGCGCATCCCAGTCGGTGACGGCCGCGATACGACGAGAGAATTCGCGCTGGACGCGCTTCTGCAGTGACAGCCAGTCGTACTCCATTGTGTCCTCCCAGACGATTGATCCGAGGGTACCAACGGGTGGCATTGCCCGGGGATTCCCGACCGGACTGCCACACTGGCTCTATGACGTCCAGCTCTTCCCACGCGAAGGTCATCGGTCTCGCGATCGCCGGTGCTGTCGGTGGATTTCTCTTCGGCTTCGACTCGTCCGTCGTGAACGGCGCGGTCGATGCCATCACGAAGGACTTCGGCCTCGGCGCAGGACTCACGGGCTTCGCCGTGGCCGTTGCCCTGCTCGGATGCGCCGTGGGCGCGTATCTCGCGGGCCGCCTCGCCGACCGGCTCGGGCGCATCCCGGTGATGCTCATCGGTTCGGGCCTCTTCGTGCTCAGCGCCCTCGGCGCGGGACTCGCCTTCGGCGTCGTCGATCTCATCGTCTGGCGCGTGCTTGGCGGCCTCGGCATCGGCATCGCCTCCGTCATCGCCCCCGCCTACATCGCCGAGATCTCGCCCTCCGCCCTGCGCGGCAGGCTGGGCTCGCTGCAGCAGCTCGCCATCACCATCGGCATCTTCTCCGCCCTGCTCTCCGATGCCCTCTTCGCGAACGCCGCGGGCGGCGCTGCCGAAACCCTGTGGCTGGGTCTTGCGGCCTGGCGCTGGATGTTCATCGCGGGCGTCGTGCCGGGCGTCGTGTACGGGCTCATCGCGCTGCGCCTGCCCGAGTCACCGCGTTTCCTCGTGCTGAAGGGCGACGACGCGAAGGCACGCACGGTCTTCGAGAAGTACTGGGCGGGCCAGGACGCGGACAAGGCCCTCGCCGCCATGCGCCGCTCCATCGACGTCGACCGCGAGGCTGCCGTGCACGGCACCCTGCGGGGAAAGCGGTTCGGCCTCAAGCCCATCGTGTGGATCGGCATCATCCTCTCGGTGTTCCAGCAGTTCGTGGGCATCAACGTGATCTTCTACTACTCGACGACGCTATGGAGCGCTGTCGGGTTCGACGAGTCCGATTCCCTCACCATCTCGGTGTTCACCGGCCTTCTCAACATCCTGGTGACTCTCATCGCGATCGCGCTGGTCGACAGGGTGGGGCGTCGGCCGATCCTCCTCGCCGGGTCGATCGGTATGGCGCTCTCGCTCGGCACGATGGCACTCGCGTTCAGCCAGGCCACGGCGGGGGCATCCGGTCCGCAACTCGGAGCAGTGTGGGGTCCGATAGCGCTCGTCGCGGCCAACCTGTTCGTGGTGTGCTTCGGCGCCTCGTGGGGCCCGCTCGTGTGGGTGCTGCTCGGCGAGATCTTCCCCAACTCGATCAGGGCGAAAGCGCTCGGTGTGGCTGCCGCTGCCCAGTGGATCGCGAACTTCCTCATCACTGTCACCTTCCCGCCCCTCTCAGCGGCATCGCTGCCCCTGACCTACGGCGTCTACGCACTCTTCGCGGCGCTGTCATTCTTCTTCGTGCTGAGGGTCATTCCGGAGACCAAGGGCACGTCGCTGGAAGACGCGGGCGACCTGCTCAAGGCGAGAGTCTCCGGAGGCCGTGCCCGTGCCCGAGGCTGAGGACGGGAAGAAGGCCTCCCGCCGCGCCTTCCTGCAGACCTCAGCCGCCGCGGGCCTCGGCGGGTTCGCCGCGGGGGCTGCCGTCGTCGCGGGTATCGACGGCGCCGTCAACTCCGCGAAGCCGATAGCCGGATTCGACCCCCTCGAGCCGCGCAGCGAACCGGGGTTCGACCACGTCGTGGTGATGATGTTCGAGAACCGCTCGTTCGACAACATCCTCGGGTACCTCTATACGAACGACGAGCAGCCCGATTTCGACGGCCTCAACCAGGGCTCCTACTCGAACGTGGGCCCCGCGGGCGAGACCATCGCCGCGCACGTCTACCTCGGCGACACCGACGCCGTGATGCGCCACCCCTCGCCCGACCCCGGCGAGCACTATCCGCACGTGAACACCCAGCTCTACGGCATCGTCGATCCCGAGACCAACGCCGACCTGTTCAGCAACGAGCTGCGCGAGCCCTACAACGCGCCAGTGAAGGACTCGAAGGTCGACATGTCGGGCTTCATCAAGGACTACGTCGTCAACTGGCGCGAGCTCAAGAAGGGCGCTGAGCCCACCTTCGACGACTACCGGGTGATCATGGGCAACTTCTCGCCCGAGATGCTGCCCGTGTTCTCGGCGCTCGCGAAGGGCTTCGCGGTGTACGACGCGTGGCACGCGGGGGTGCCATCGCAGACGTTCTGCAACAGGTCGTTCTTCCACGCGTCCACGAGCCACGGTTTCGTCACCAACAAAGACGGGGGCGGCTACGACAAGTGGATCGACGCCCCCGCGACCCCCACGATCTTCAACCGGCTGCAGGACGCTGGGCTCACGTGGCGCGTCTACTACGACGCGCAGCAGATGGTGTCGTTTACGGGGATGCTTCACGCCGCCGTGCTCGAACCATTCTGGAAGACCAACTTCCGCAGCATGGAGCAGTTTCACGACGACGTGAAGAACGGCACCCTTCCCGATTACGCCTTCATCGAGCCGAGGATGGTCTTCAACCACAACGACATGCACCCGCCTTTCGGCACCCTTCGTGAGGGCGAGTACGAGGGCCAGAAGGTGTACAACTCGGCCCTCAGCGACGTGCGCGCCGGGGAGGCGCTGCTGCACTCGGTGTACTCGTCCCTGCGGGCGGCGAAGTCGCAGAAGGGGTCCAACGCGCTCAACACCGCGTTCGTGGTGACCTTCGACGAGCACGGCGGAACCTACGACCACGTGCCGCCACCCTCCGCGGTTCCGCCGACGACAGACGCGCCGCAGGGCGAGATGGGTTTCCAGTTCGACCGCCTGGGCTGCCGCGTTCCCGCCATTCTCGTGTCGGCATACACGGCGGCGGGCTCGATAGTGCACGACGAGATGCACCACGGGTCGGTCATCTCGACCCTCAACCGCCTGCACGGGCTCGAACCGCTCACGCGCCGGGATGCCACGGCCAACAACGTCTTCAACGCGATAAACCTGCTGACTCCGCGGCAGCCCTACGAGTGGCCGTCCACTCATCCGCAGTACACGCCCCCGAACCCGGAGTCGGTGCCGGCGCCGCACGAGGAGCACAAGCATCGACCACTGAGCGCTCCCGCGGAGGGCTTGCTGGGTCTCCTGCTCGCCAAATACGAGCCGGATCGCGACGTTCCGAAGACCTTCGGTGAGGCGTACGACGTGCTCGTGAAGCACGGCAAGGGGCTGTTCGGCGTTCGCGACTGAGTGCACAGGGAGCATCCAACTTTCTCACATGGTCCGTACGGCGGGCCGCGAGATACTTGCCGGATGCGCGCGCGACGGTACATCCTCACCGGGGTCACCGCCGTCTACTTCGGGGCGCTCGTCGGTCTCACTTTCGTGCCCGGATCGACGGCATCACGAGAGCTCTGGGTGTGGCCGTTCGTGGCCTTCGTGCCCGTCGGGATCCTCCTGATCATGCTGCTCGGCCGGCGTCGCTGGTGGGCAGCCATCGCGTTCATGGTGCTCGGCTCGGCCTGGATCGAGGCCGCTCAATCCGTCTGGATGCCCGTGGGCTACGCCCAGGTCGGCGACATCTTCTGGGCCAGCCTGGGTGGCATCGTCGGGCTCGTGATCACGTACGCGCTGACCTCTCCACGCATGCATTCCATGCGTGCACATGAATCTCCCAGAATTGTCACGCAGTCTGGACGCAGGGAAATACCCCAGGACTAAGCAAGCGCCGGTGCGACCGCTCCGCCGGAATGACGCTTCCTTCGTGAGTCCGCGCAGCACCCTCCTGGTGCCAGACCACCCGATAGTCGTGACGCCGTGCGGCACGAATCCCGAAAGTGCCGTTCTCTATGCTCACCTCCCCACGTTCGTCGTTCCGTCCTGCCGGAAACCTCTCCCGAAGCTTCACCGAGCCCAGGCTCATGGGCTTCCTCAACGCGAACCGCCGCGTTCTCGCGCTCGGAGCGATTGCCGCGTGCGGCCTGCTCACGAGCATCCCGTCGCTGCCCGCTGAGGCGTTCGGCGGAGTATCGGCCGAGGCCGTCGTGCCGCTGCAGTCGTACACGGCACCCGCCGGCTACGAGGCTCCGGTTGCGCGTGACGCGTTCTCGATCTCCAGCTATTCGGTGGTGCAGTGGCCGGTGCCCGCGGGCACGCCCATCAGCAGCGGGTTCGGTCTGCGTGAGTGCGACGGATGCTCCACCAACCACACGGGCACCGACTTCAACCCCGGCAACGGGTACCCCATCCAGGTCGTCGCCGACGGCGTCGTCACCGCCGCCGGATGGGACAGCACGGGCTACGGCAACATGGTCACCGTCCAGCACGTCATCGACGGCCAGGTCGTCTCTACGCTCTATGCGCACATGCAGGATTCGTCCATCACCGTGGCCGTGGGTCAGACGGTCAAGCGCGGCGACGTGCTCGGGCTCGTCGGCCAGACGGGCGAGGCCACCGGCCCGCACCTGCACTTCAGCGTCATCATCGACGGCACCATGGTCGACCCGTACCCGTGGCTGCTCGCCCACGTGAACGTCTGATTCTCAGCTTGGCTTCCTAGGCTGTTGGCCATGGGACTCTTCGATCGACTCTTCGGAACCGACCAGCAGAACACACCGGCTCCGCCCGCCCGTCCGCGCTCCACCGACGAGATCGCCGTCGAGCGCTACCGCTACCTCCTGCGCACCGCCCCGCCCGAGACGCTCGAGCAGGTGCACGCCGAGGCGTTCGCCAAGCTCACCGATGAGCAGCGCAAGCTCGTCTACGAGGAGCTCTCGCAGTCGGGGGAGACTCCCCGCGGCCAGGACGCGACCTCGCTCGCCCAGGCAGCAACTCGTTCTGAACTGCGCCAGCCGGGCACGCTCGAACGGAGCTTCCAGGGGCCGAGCTTCGGCGCCATGGTGGGAAGCTCCCTGCTCGGAACGGTCGCGGGCTACGTGATCGGCTCGGCCCTCGTGTCGGCATTCCTGCCCACGGACATGGGCGGCACGGATGCCTCGGCCGACGCCGGCGCGGGCAGCACCGACGCCTCCGCAGACGCGAGCGCCGATGCCGGTGCCGACACAAGCGCCGGGGGCGACTCGGGCTTCGGCGATTTCGGCGGCGGAGACTTCGGTGGCGATTTCGGCGGGGGAGACTTCGGCTTCTAGCCCGACCGGTTAGCCTCGACCGGTGAGTGACGACCGGTACGGCAGCGACGTTCTCGCGGGGTTCCGCCAGCAGCGTGGTCCCGCGCCCATCCCGAGTCTCGTGCTCGAGAAGGGCCTCGTACTCGAGGAGACGGGCACCGGATTCGTCGGCGCCATCATCTCGTATGCGAACGGCCTCATCGAACTCGAGGGTCGCAAGGGCGAGGTGCGCACCTTCTCGTTGGGCGCAGGATTCCTCGTGGACGGCAAGCCCATCAAGCTCGTGAAGCCCACGCCCGGCGCGGCCCCCGTTATGCGCAGTGCATCCGGATCCGTCGCGGTTACCGATCGCACGGCCCGCGTCGCTCTCCCGAGCCGGATCTTCGTCGAGGGCCGCCACGATGCGGAGCTCGTCGAGAAGGTGTGGGGCCACGACCTTCGGGTCGAGGGTGTGGTCGTGGAGTACCTGGAGGGCATCGACGATCTCGAGCTGCTCCTGCGCGACTTCGGTCCGGGGCCCGGTCGCAAGGCGGGAGTTCTCGTCGACCATCTGGTGGCGGGGTCCAAGGAGAGCAAGATTGCCGACGCCGTGAGCCGCGGACCCTTCCGCGAGCACGTGCTCGTGGTGGGGCATCCGTACATCGATGTCTGGCAGGCGGTGAAGCCGCAGCGCCTCGGTATCGCCGCGTGGCCCGTGATCCCGCGGGGGATCGAGTGGAAGCACGGCATCTGCGAGGCGTTGGGGTGGCCGCACGACGAGCAGGCCGACATCGCGCGCGCGTGGCAGCGGATTCTCGGCAGGGTCGACAGCTACGCCGACCTCGAGCCCGAACTGCTCGGCCGCGTTGAGCAACTTATCGACTTCGTCACGGCGTAGCCGCAGGCTCCTTTCAGTGCAAGTCCCGGCAACATTCAGGAAACGGCGGGTAGTTTGACTCCAATGGACGACTCTCGCGCACAGGTCCGACTGCCCGCAGGCCGTCACTTCACCCTCACCTGGGGAATCCCCGACGACTTCGGCGGCATGACGAGCGCACTCCTGCACCGCTCCCGTGCGTTCGTGCGGCTGGGCGGACGGCCCGTCGACCTGCTCACCTTCGATGCGCGGCCCGATTACCCGGAGGTCGAACGCACGCTTCGCGAGCGTGGCGAACTCATCGACGGCCTCACCCTCATCAACATCTGGGACTGGTTCCGCGAGAACGATCTTCCGACGGATGCCCCCGGCACTCTGAATCTCGAGAAGCACCAGTTCGCTCCACTCGGCTCCGAGAAGACATATGTCTCCACCTGGCGCGACGACCACGAGCTCACGCGTTCGCGGGTGGACGGCGAATCCGTGCTTCAGGTCGACTACTTCCGCGAAGACGGCTCGCTGCTCGCGAGCGACCTGCGCGACGGCGCGAGTGGGCGATCCGTCGTTCTGTGCGACTGGTCGGGTACGCCCATCCGCTCATGGGGCAGCGTGTGGGCGCTCTACCGGTTCTGGCTCGACGAACTGCGCCAGCGAGAGCCTTCCTTCATGATCGTCGACAGCAAGCCGGTCGCGGCGTTCCTCGCCACCTACAAGCGCAAGCGTGCTGTCGTGCTGCACGTCGTGCACAGCTCCCACCTCGCTGAGGAGGACACTGACAGCGCGCGCCTCAAGGCGAGCCGCGCTCCCGTGTTCCAGAACCTCGACGGCTACGACTCGGTGGTGCTGCTCACGCAGCGCCAACGTGTCGACGTCGAACGGCTGCTGGGCGCGCGCGACAACATTGCGGTCATCGGCAACGGGCGAGTGCTCCCTCCTGCCGCGAAAGAGGAGCCGAGGCCCGTCGGGAATGGGATCATGCTCGCGTCGCTCACCACGCGCAAGCGTGTGGACCACGCGGTGATCGCCGTGTCGCGAGCAGCGATGGGGCATCCGGAGCTGACTCTCGACGTCTACGGAGACGGGCCCGACCGCGAGCGCGTTGCCGCCACCGTGGCCGAACTCGACGCCCCCGTACGCCTTCGCGGCCACGTGCCCGACGCCCGCGAACTGCTCGGAACTGCGTCGTTCCTGCTGCTCACGAGCACGTCCGAGGGGCTGCCTCTCGTGCTCGTGGAGGCCATGGCCGTCGGGTGCATTCCGATCGCCTACGACATCCCGTACGGCCCCGCCGACGTGATCCGCACGGGTCGCAATGGCTTCCTTGTGCAGGCGGACCCGGATGCCGCAGCCAGCGCCATCACGCAACTGCTCGAGCTCTCACCCCGCCAGGTCGCGAAGCTGCGCAAGAATGCCCGGCGCTCCGCACAGAGGTTCTCCGACCTCGAGATCACTCGCCTCTGGAACGCCGAGCTGCGAGCGGCGGCCGCACGCAAGGCCAAGACCTGGGCCACCGAGCACGCGAAGGCGAATTAGCTCGAGTAGGTGCGCCTGACGGTTGCCACGCACTCGTCCCACGAGAGCGACTGGCCGACCTCGACAGCTCGACCCAAGTCGGGGCCGTAGAGCGCGACGAAGACGCTTCCCACCCGCTCGACGAAGCCCATGGTCTCGCGCGCGCCGAGAACCGCGAACAGGCCGTCGTGCACGATGGCGATCGAGGGCTCGTCGTGGCGCGAGTCCTGGTGCTGGGGGCGACGGCGCATCTCACCGGTCTCAAGCGTGTCTGTCATGGCTACTCCTCACCGAGTTCATGACCCATAAGGGGGTAGACATAGTTGACCACTCACAAAGCGTTTCGGCTAGAGGTTGACAACGATCACACTGGCCGTATGAACGAACGCACCAAGACCATCACGTGGGATGACCCGATGATCGGCGCCGCGGCCGTGCCCACGATGAGCGGGCTCGACTACATGCGCGCCCTGCAGGCCGGCATCTACCCGCCGCCGCCCATCATGGCCGTCATGAACCTCGACCTCATCTCCGTCGAGGCGGGGACCGTCACCTTCACCGCCCAGCCCGACGAGTCGCATTACAACCCCATCGGCGCCGTGCACGGCGGCTTCGCCTGCACTGTCCTCGATTCGGTGACCGGATGCGCCGTGCAGACCACCCTCGCGCACGGCTTCGGCTACACCTCCCTCGAGATCAAGGTGAACTACCTCGCGGGCATCAGCGCGACATCCGGCCCGCTCACCGCCGTGGGGACTGTCATCAAGCCGGGCAAGCGCGTCGCGTTCGCCGAGGGTGTCCTGAGCGATTCCACGGGGAAGGTCGTGGCGACCGCCAGCAGCACCCTGCTCGTGTTCCCGATCCCGCCGGCCGGGTGAGGGTGAGTTCGGGGGTTACCCCGATTCCGCGCATCCGGCCCGCTGGGCATGCTTGAGGTATGGCAACTCTTCGCAGACCCCGAACAGGTCGAGTCATTGCTGGCGTGTGCGCAGCGATAGGACATCGCTTCGGCCTCAGCCCCAACCTCGTGCGACTGCTGTTCCTGCTGTCGTGCCTGCTGCCGGGACCGCAGTTCATCATCTACATCGCGGCATGGATCATCATCCCCAACGAGCCGGAGCCCGTGCGGGTGGTGGCACCCAGCGCCTAAGGTGAGTGGATGCTCCCGTTGCCCACGGTTTCGATAGTCATCCCCGCCTACAACGAACAGGACACGATCAAGGCGTGCGTGCTCGCCGCCCTCGACCAGACGGTCATGCCGCTCGAGATCATCGTCGTCGACAACAAGTCGACGGATGCGACAGCCTCCGTCGTCCGAGTGCTCCAGGCCGCCTACCCCGAGGCACCGATCCTGTACCTGCAGCAGTTCGACATGCAGGGGCTCATTCCCACGCGCAACTTCGGGCTGGACCAGGCGCGCGGCGACATCATCGGCCGCATCGACGCCGACTCGGTGCTAGAACCGACGTGGGTCGCCGAGGTGATCCGGGCGTTCGACGACCCGGATGTCTCCGCCTGCACCGGCCCGGTCATCTACTACGACATGCCCCTGCGGCGGTTCGGAGCCATCGCCGATGACGCGATCCGCCGCGCCATGATCGTCATCACCCAGGACTACCACCTGCTTTTCGGCTCCAACATGGCGCTGCGGGCGTCGGCGTGGAAGACGATCCGCACCGAGGCCTGCCTCGACCCGGATGACGAGCTGCACGAGGATATCGACCTCTCCATCCATCTCCACGAGAACGACCTGCGGGTGGCGTACTCCTCGGAGATGGTCACGGGCATGTCGGCCCGGCGCCTCGACGACAATCCGCGCCAGTACTACAACTACGTGATGCGCTTCGAGCGCACATACAAGAAGCACAAGATCCGCAGCGTGGCGCTGCGTGCCCCCATGGCCGTGCTGCTGTCGGCGTATCCGGCCCTCAAGGCCATGCGGCGGAACGAGCTCCGCAAGGAGGCGAAGGCCGCCGAATGACGCGCTCGGTGGCACTCTTGCGTGGGATCAACGTGGGCCCCACCACGAAAGTGCCGATGGCTACGCTCCGGATGCTCTTCGCCGAGGCCGGGGCCACCGACGTCGTCACTCTGCTCAACAGCGGCAACGTGGTGTTCTCCGGAGCCGTGGATGCCGCCGCGCTTCTGGCCCGCATCCGTGCCGAGACGGGCGTGCAGACACACCTGCTCATCGTGCCGGGGGATCAGCTGCGCCGCATCGCGGACGCGTTTCCCTACGAAGGCGACGAGTCGCGCTTGGTCGTCGCGTTCATGTCGTCGGTGCCGACGGTGTCGTTGCCGGATGTCTCGCCCGAACTCATCGCGCTCGGCACGGAGGCCGTCTACCAGTCGCTGCCGAACGGTATCTCGAACACCAAGCTCACGCCCGCGTTCTGGAAGCAGTTTCCGCCCGAGACCACGGCCCGCAACCTGCGCACGGTGAAGAAGCTGCTCGAGCTGCTCTAGCGCCGGCCGCGCCCCCGAGAGTGCAGTTGTGGCTAGTCGCGCGCTTCGCCACTAGCACCAAGTGCACTCTCGATCGCCTAGCCGCCGATGATCTGGATGACTGTCAGAAGCCCCACCGCGAGTGCCGTCAGAACCGCCGCGATGATGACGACTCCGATGACGAGGTTTCTCGTCGCGTGCTCGCCGCCCGCGCGCCGTGCGCGCACGAAGTTGCGCAGCACGAGCGCGACGGCGACGGCCGCCAGAAGAGCCAAGACGACGTTGATCAGTTGGAGACCGAGCAGTTGCATCACGCTGTCATGCTATCCGCGCGTCGCGCCCGGCCGCGGTGCCGGTCAGCCCGACGCGGCGGCGCGACCCATTGCGCTTAGAACTTCCGCGTGAAGGGCAGCGGCTTGCGCATCCGGATCAGTAGGAGCAGCGGCACTAGAACGTAGGGCAGGTTGAACGCCAAGAACTTGAGCGGCGCCTGAGTTTGGAACTCCGGCTCGCCGGAATACCTAGCGTCCAAGACCCACCAGCTTTATCTGGATCGCTCTGAGCATTGTGACGGTGCTTAAGTCGTCGTACCCCGTGACTGTCGCCCACTCGACACCAGCACCGAACCTGTCGCTGGCGAAGTTGATCTCAGTGGATTGCAAGGCGAAAACCAGGTCGTCGTCAGATACCTCGGCGTTGCTTTGAAGCACATCGTGGACAGTGTCTGCCCGTTTGAGGAGCGTGGGTACGTCCGCGACTCCGAGCGCGACAGCGAGAGCATGAGTGGGCGAGGCGGGACCGCCCCATTGGCCGACTCCTGCGGCGAGCAGTTCGCGCTCCGCCTCGGTCAGGTTCGGCATCAAAATTTCCGAGTGAAGGGCAGCGGCTTGCGCATCCGAATCAGCAAGAGGAGCGGCACCAAGACGTAAGGCAGGTTGAACGCCAAGAACTTGATTGGTGCGTTTGTTTGGAACTCCGGCTCGCCGAAGAACTCCACGCCGAACACGATGATGCCCGTGATGCCGGCGATCATCGTCGCGTAGATGGTGGCCGGGAACTGGATCCAGTTGCGGCCGCGGATGAGGGCGTAGACGAGGAAGAAGTAGAACGGCATGTAGACGAACGCCGAGAGGCCGGTCACGATGCGCATCCACGTCGGCGGGTTCATGAAGAGCGGGTCGGCGTCGTGCGCGTACCAGTAGTTCGAGTTGGCGAAGAAGTTCGCGGAGGGCTCCGTGAAGTCGACCCCGATGGTGGGCAGCAGGTCGCTGATGAAGCACGTGATGATGAATACCGAGAAGAACACCGCGAAGACGATGTCGATCGGGCGCTTGCGAAGGGGCAGGTTGTCCGGATGCACGGCGCAACTGTAGCGCGCAGCTACACTCGATACCGAACACGGGAGTCCGGTGAGCCGGGCTGAGAGGAAGCTTCTCAAGCTTCGACCGTCGAACCTGATCTGGATCATGCCAGCGCAGGGAGGCATTCTCGAAACCCGTGCCGTTTCCTATCGGAAGGCACGTCATGCGTTACCTCATCATCGGGGCGGCGATTCTCGCCCTGGCCGGATGCTCCACTCCGGCAGTCGAGTCCGAGCAGCCGCTCGTGCTCGTCACCCACGACTCGTTCAACCTGAGCGAGGGAATCCTCGACCAGTTCACGCAGGAGACGGGCATCCCGGTCACCGTGCAGTCATCGGGGGATGCCGGCCAACTCGTCAACACGCTCGTGCTGACGAAGGACTCGCCGCTGGGCGACGTCGTGTTCGGCATCGACAACACTTTTGCGAGCCGGGCCGTCGAGAACGGCGTGCTCGCCGACTACGTTTCGGGTGACCTCACGAGCGCAGAGGACAAGTACCTGCTGCCCACGGGCCAGGGCGGCGAGCAACTCACCCCCATCGATAACGGTGACGTGTGCGTGAACGTCGACCACGAGTGGTTCGCGGAGAAGGGGATCGCCGAGCCGACATCCCTCGACGATCTCATCAAGCCGGAGTACAAAGACCTGTTCGTGACGGAGGCCGCGAACTCGAGCTCGCCCGGCCTCGCCTTCCTGCTCGCGACGATCGCCAAGTACGGGGATGACGGCTGGCAGGACTACTGGACCAAGCTCATCGCCAACGGGACGAAGATCGACGCGGGCTGGAGCGACGCGTACTACGTGGACTTCTCGGGTCCGTCGAGCGAGGGCGACCGCCCCATCGTCGTGTCGTACGCGTCGTCGCCGCCCTTCGAGGTCGCGGATGGCGCCACCGAGGCCCCGACGGGCGCGCTGCTCGACACCTGCTTCCGCCAGACCGAGTACGCGGGCGTGATCGCCGGCACGAAGAACGAGGTCGGCGCGCAGAAGCTCGTCGACTTCCTGTTCTCCACGACCGTGCAGAACGACATCCCCGAGAGCATGTACGTCTACCCGGTGAACTCGAAGGCGACCCTGCCCGAGTCGTTCGTGAAGTTCGCGAAGATCCCCGAGAAGCCATTCGTCGTGAGCCCCGGTGACATCGACAAGAACCGTGAGAAGTGGCTCTCCGAGTGGGCGGCGATCGCCCAGCCGTGATCCGCAGCGCGCGCATGTCGCCGGGTATCGTCATCGCGACGGTGCTCGGCGTCGGCGTGCCGCTGGCGTTCCTCGGCGTGTTCTTCGCCTGGCCCGTCGCGGCGATGATCGGCCGCGGCATCGCACCCGGCGGAGTGCTCGACCTCGGTGGATTCGGCGAGGTGTTCTCCCGGCCGCGCACCCTCCGGCTCGTCGCCCTCACGCTCGGACAGGCTGCGCTCGCGTCGGGCCTGTGCGTCGTGCTCGGCCTTCCGGTGGCGCACGTGCTGTATCGGCTGCAGTTCCGCGGCCGTGCGCTCGTGCGTGCGCTCGTCATCCTCCCGTTCGTGTTGCCGACGGTCGTGGTGGGCGTCGCGTTCCGCACGCTGCTGCGCGACACCCCGCTCGACGGCACGTTCCCGGCGATCATGCTCGCCCTGGTCTTCTTCAACGTCGCCGTGGTGGTGCGCACCGTGGGAACGGCGTGGGAAGGCCTCGATCCCCGTCAGGAAGACGCCGCGCGCGTCCTCGGGGCGAGCCCAGCGCGGGTGTTCGTGACGATCACCCTTCCGCGCCTCGGCCCGTCCATCGCGGGTGCGGCCTCGATAGTGTTCCTGTTCTGCGCGACGGCGTTCGGCGTCGTCCTCGTGCTCGGCGGCACCAAGTTCGGCACCATCGAGACCGAGATCTACTTGCTCACCACCCAGTTCCTCGACCTGCGAGCGGCGAGTGTGCTGAGTGTCACCCAGCTGGTCATCGTGGTCGCACTCCTCGCCGTGGTCGGGCGCGCGAGGGGTGGCGCGCAGCGCCGCGCGGTCGTAGCGCGAAGGCCACGGCGGTCGGATGCCCCGGCCATAGCCGCCGCCGCGCTCATCACTGCCGCGCTCGCCATCCCCGTGCTCGCTCTCGTCGAACGCTCTCTCCGCACGTCGTCCGGCTACGGATTCACCAACTTCCTCCTCCTCTCGGGTACGGGCTCACGCAACGCCCTGGTCGTGCCCGTGTGGGTCGCGCTCGGCAACTCGCTCACTACTGCCGTTCAGGCGACCCTCATCGCGGTGGTCATCGGGGTCGTCGCAAGCCTGGTGCTGAGCCGTTCCCCGCGCAGTCCGATTGCCCGACGCGCGCTCGAGGCCTTCGACGGCGCCCTCCTGCTGCCGCTGGGTGTCTCGGCCGTGACGGTGGGCTTCGGCTTCCTCATCACGCTCAACCAGCCGCCGTTCGACCTGCGGTCGTCGCCCATCCTCGTGCCGATCGCGCAGGCGCTCGTCGCCCTGCCGCTCGTGGTGCGCACGGTGCTGCCGGTGCTGAGGAGCATTGATCCGAGGCTGCGGGAGTCGGCATCCGTGCTCGGCGCGACACCCTGGCGTGTTCTTCGGGATGTCGACCTGAGCATCGCCGCGCGACCGGTGCTCGCCGCATCCGGTTTCGCCTTCGCTGTTGCGCTGGGGGAGTTCGGGGCCACGAGCTTCCTCTCCCGCCCAGACCGACCCACCCTCCCGGTCGTGATCTACCGGCTCATCGGGCTGCCCGGCGGCGACAACTTCGGCATGGCGATCGCGGCCTCTGTCGTTTTGGCTGCCGTGACCGTCGCGGCTATTGCACTCGTCGAGCGCTTGCGCGTTGATACGGTCGGAGCATTCTGATGTTGACCACCGAACACCTCACCGTCTCGTACCTGCGCGACAGGTCGCATACCGCGCTCGCGATCGACGACGTCTCGCTGCAGCTCGACGCGGGCCGCGTGCTCGCGATCCTCGGGCCGTCTGGCAGCGGCAAGTCCACGCTGCTGCGTGCCATCGCAGGTCTCGAGGTTCTCGATGCCGGCCGCGTGCTCTGGAACGGCGACGACATCACCGCCATGCCCGTGCACAAGCGCGGTTTCGCCCTCATGTTCCAAGACGGGCAGCTCTTCGCCCACCGCTCGGTCGGCTCGAACGTCGCCTATGCCTTGCAGATCGCCCGGATGCCCGCCGCCGAGCAGCGCGACCGGGTGGCCGAGCTCCTCGCGCTGGTGGGGCTCGACGGTTTCGGCGCGCGTCGGGTTACCGAACTCTCCGGCGGGGAGCAGCAGCGCGTGGCGTTGGCTCGTGCCCTCGCCGCGCGGCCGCGGTTGCTGCTGCTGGATGAACCGCTCAGCTCGCTCGACCGCGAGCTGCGCGAGCGTCTCGGGCGCGACCTGCGCCGCATTCTCGTCGAGACCGGGACCACCGCCATCTTCGTCACCCACGACCAGGGCGAGGCGGTGCTCGTCGCCGACCGCATAGGGATCATGATGGACTCGCACCTCGTGCAGGTCGGAGACGCCGGCGACGTTCTCGACAACCCCGCCACCGATGCCGTCGAGAGATTCCTGGGCCGATGATCTTTCTCATTGACGGCCGCTCGGGCGCGGGCAAGACCGAGCTCGCGTCCGCCATGCTGCAGCGCGAGCAGGGCGCACAGCTCGTGCGGCTCGACGACATCTACCCCGGATGGGGCGGCCTCGACGCCGGCAGCGACGCGGTTCCGGGCATCCTCACGACACTGCACTGGCAGCGGTGGGACTGGTCGACCTCGCAGCTCGCCGAATGGCACGAGCTCGACCCGGACAGGCCCATCATCGTGGAGGGGGTCGGCGCTCTCAGTCGTGCGTCCCGTCCGTTCGCCGACCGCGCGGTGTGGGTCGAGACCGATGACGCCACGCGCAAGCGGCGCGCCCTTGCCCGCGACGACTACTTCGCCGAGCACTGGGAGGCGTGGGCGGCGCAGGAGGAGCGCTTCATCGCGCGCGAGAACCCGCGGGCCCTCGCCGACCTGATCGTCGACACCGGGTCGTGACAGAGTAGGCGTATGGCCTCCCCGTTCATCTCCGTCGGCGAACTCGCCGAGGCGCTCACCGGCGCCACACCACCCGCCGTGCTCGACGCGAGCCTCGTGCTGCACCCCGCCCAGTTCGACGGCGACTACCGCCGCGACTCCGGCCGGCCGCGCTGGCTCGATGGGCACATCCCGGGGTCGCACCACGTCGACGTGGCCAGCCAGTTCAGCGACACCACTGCCACCCTGCACTACACGCACCCTGAGCCGCAGGCCATCGCCGACGAGCTGGCGCGGTTGGGCATCCGGCAGAATCAGGCGGTTGTCGTGTACGACTCGACGGGCACGCTGTTCGCCGCGCGCCTCTGGTACCTGCTGCGCTGGATCGGCGTGCCCGCGCGCGTGCTCGACGGCGGCTACGCGGCCTGGGTCACGGCGGGCGAACGCACCGAGTCGGGCGAAGGCACACCGCCCGAGCCGGTGCCGACCTGGCAGGCGAGCCCGGTGCGCTCGGCGTGGGTGAGCAAGCAGGAGCTTCTCGAGCGATCACCGGATGACTCCCGCGCACTCGTGTGCGGACTGCCGAAGGGCTCGTTCACGGGCGCCGACTACACGCGGTACGACCGGCGCGGGCGCATCCCGGGCAGCGTCAACGTCTCGAGCCGCGACCTGTTCACCACCGATGGCCACGTGAAGACCCGCGTCGAGCTCATCCTCGCCTACGACGCCGCGGGCGTCGACGTAGCGGAGGGCAACGACGACGAGGTGCTGCTCTACTGCGGCGGGGGCATCTCCGCTGCGGGAAACGCCCTCACCCTCGCCGCCATCGGCAAGAAGGCCGTGCGCATCTACGACGGCTCGCTCGAGGAGTGGTCGGCAGACCCGAGCCTGCCGCTCGACACCGGAGAGCCCGCCTAGACGGCTACTTGGCCGCCCACGTGAGGGTGATGTCACTGCCACGCTGATGAGTGGTCATGGTGCCGCCGTCACACGTGAGCTCGACGCCCACCGAGTCGTCGATGTCGGTCTGCACGAGCGTGTATGGAGCTTTGTCCGCAGCAGTGCCGGCCACTGTCGTGGTCGTGGTGACGTTGAGGCCCGACGCGTCCCACTCGCGGGGGATGGCCACCTCGGCGTTGATGTACGCGATTCCGGTCGCCTTGCCTGAGTGCTTGTCGATCACCACGGTCGGCGTCTCGGCGGGACCGGACGTGTAGGTCACCGTGTAGTTGGCGTCGAGGACGACGTGGCTCTCGAGGTCCCAGTCGAACGTCTGGGTTCCGTCGACGGTCACGGTGGCAGTCGTGCCGCGCGTGGCGAGCTCGGCGGCGAGCGTGGCAGCCAGCGCCTGGGTGTCGAGGTTCCAGGTCTTACCGAGCGTGCACGCCGCGATGCCGGAGAGGGGCGCGGGGCCGGGGGTCTGCACCAGCGCGCAGCCTGACAGGCCCGCGATCATGGTGGTCGCCAGTGCGACAGTGGCCAAACGCTGTGTGAACAAGAGTGCCTCCCGGTTACGGTCTCTTCAGCGAATCTTAGTTCGAGATGTCGAGAGTCCCGTGAGCCCCCGCCGTCGGAGGGGGTCGCCGACCGGCGGGGCTCTCAATCCCAGCCGAGCTCGTGCAGATGCTCGTCGTCGATTCCGTAGAAGTGGGCGATCTCGTGCACGAGTGTCACGTGGATCTGGTCTTTGAGATCGTCCAGACTCTCGCTCACGTCGAGCAGCGGCTCGCGGTACAGGATGATGCGATCCGGTAGCTCCCCGAAACCGTAGTTGCCCCGCTCAGTGAGGGCGACTCCGTCGTAGAGGCCGAGGAGGTCGAGGGAGCCGTCCTCCGGGCGATCCTCAGTGACGAAGATCACGTTGTCGAGCCCGTCGACCATCTCGTCGGGCAGCAGGTCGAGCTCGTCGATCACGAGCTGCTCGAAGGCCTCGGCGTCGATCTCCGCGGGGGTCACTCGAGGCACTCCACGAGGGTGCCCTGGAGGTAGCCGAGCCAGTCGTAGAGGTCGAGCATCCGGTCGTCTCCCGTTCCGTGGTCGCCGTCCTCCTCGATCTGGAGGCGTGCGGCGATGACGAGCCTCAGGTCGGTGAGGTGCCGTAGCCACGACTGCACGCCCGCGGGGTCGAGGGTGATGACGTGCGCCCCAGTCGTGCGGGTGCCGCCGAGCGACGCGATGACCGCGCGTGCGTTCGCGACCTTCCGGTCGACGAGGCCCAGTTCGGTGAGCTGGCGGTGCTCTGACGAGGCCTCCTGGTCGCCGCGGTAGGCGTCGGGCAGCAGCCGCGCGAGCGCCGGATCGAGCGGGGGAGCGGATGCCCCGCCGATGCCGAGCTGGGCGAGCAGCACATCCGCCGGGGACTCGGCGGCGCGCTCCTCGAGCATCTCGACGAGCTGACCCGCGAGTGACGACAGCACTTCGGCCTCGCCGCGGACGAGCCGTGCCGTCACGACGTCGCCGTTGCGGCTGAACGGGATCACGCGCCCTCCTTGGCGAGCGTCGCCCACAGTCCGAAGTCGTGCATGGCCTCGACGTGCCGCTCCATCTCCTCGCGACCGCCGGAGGCCACGACCGCGCGCCCCTCGTTGTGCACGAGCAGCATCAAGCGTTCAGACTCCTCACGGCTGTGCCCGAAGTAGCTGCGGAAGACGTAGCTGACATACGTCATGAGATTGACGGGGTCATTCCACACGATGGTGACCCAGGGTTGGTCGGCGAGGCTTTCGACGAGGAGGTCGGGGGACTCGAGCGTCTGCGACATCCGGCCCTCCGTTGCATATGCGAATGGCCCGACAAGAGTCGGGCCATTCACTAGTGGGGTGATCGACGGGGCTCGAACCCGCGACATCCGGCTCCACAAGCCAGCGCTCTGCCAACTGAGCTACGACCACCATGGATGCTGCACCGAGGCGCAGCCTGAACAGTGTATTACAGCGAGAGCCGGTCGGCGAATCCCTCGACGACCTCGGCCGAAATGGCCTGCACCTGCTCGGTCGTGAGGCCCGGCTCGGGAGTGAACACCGCTTTGCGGTAGTACTCGAGCTCGCGGATCGACTCGCGGATGTCGGCGAGGGCGCGATGCCCGCCGTCCTTCGCGGGAGCGTTGAAGTACACCCTGGGGAACCAGCGGCGCGAGAGCTCCTTGATGGAGGACACATCGATGTTGCGGTAGTGCAGGTGCACGTCGACGCGCGGCATGTACTTCGCAAGGAACGTGCGGTCGGTGCCGATGGTGTTGCCCGCGAGAGGCGCGCTCTGGGGGGTCGGAACGTACTTGAGGATGTACTCGTTGACCGCGTACTCCGCGTCGGCGAGGGTGACCCCGTTCGGGATCTCCTCGAGCAGGCCGCTCTCCTTGTGCATGTTCGTGACGAACTCGCCCATGTTGTCGAAGGCCGACTGGTCGGGCTTGATCACTATCGAGAAACCGGGGTCGACGGCTACGAGGTCGTAGTCGGTGATGACCACCGCCACCTCCACCAATTCGTCGATGGAGATGTCAAGACCCGTCATCTCGCAGTCGATCCAGACGAGTAGGTCAGATGTCGAAGCCATGCCTGAAGTCTAGGCGGCGTCACCGATCGTGATGGTCTGAGCCTCGGTCGCGAGAGGCTCCGGATGCGCGCCATCCACCCGCGCGAGCGCCCGGCGCCCCACGATGATGAGCGCTGCCGATAGCCCCACCGATACCGCCGCGACGAAGTACGGGGTCGCCGAGGTGAACGCGGCCGCGAGCGTCGTCGCGAGCGGCGGCGCGACGGCCCCGCCGATGAAGCGCACCGACGAGTACGCGGAGGACGCGACCGATCGGGGGAGATCTGTGGCCTCCATGACTGATTCGGTGAGCACCGTGTTGAGCACCCCGAGGAGCAGTCCGCCCACGACGACGCTCGTGACGAGCGCGGCTTGGGAGGCGATGAACAGTCCTGCAGCTACCAGGTCGAGAGCGAGCAGCGGGAGCACGACCGCGAGAACCGTCGTGCGGGGCATCCGGGCGGTCAGGATCGGTGCGACCCAGACCGAGGTGATCGCGAGGCCGACACCCCAGCCAAAGAACGTCAGGCCGATGCCCATGGCACCGAAGCCGAGCGGGAACGGCGTGTAGGCGAGCAGCACGAAGAAGCCGATGTTGTAGAGCAGCGCGGCACCAGCGAGGAGGGCCAGGGCCGGGTTGCGCAGGGCCCGCAGGGGAGCGGAGAGGCGCGTCGGCACGAGTTGCGTGCGGTCCTCCTTCGTCAGCAGGACCGTGATCGCGATGAATCCGATGGCCATGAGGCTCGCGGTGCCGAAGAACGGTCCGCGCCAGCTCACCGAGCCGAGCAGTCCGCCCAGCAGCGGTCCGACGGCGATGCCGAGGCCGAGAGCGGCCTCGTACAGGATGATCGCCGCGCTCGTCCCGCCGCTTGCGGCGCCCACGATAGTGGCGAGGGCAGTGGAGATGAACAGCGCGTTGCCGAGGCCCCAGCCGGCGCGGAACGCGATGACCGCCTCAACGCTCTGGCCGAGGGCTGCGAGCAGCGCGAACACGACGATGAGGCCGAGACCGATCATGAGGGTGCGCTTCGGGCCGATGCGGCTCGACACCCAACTCGTGATGAGCATGGCGAACCCGGTGACGAGCAGGTAACTCGTGAACAGCAGCTCGGTCTCCGTGGGGGTCGCCTTCAGATCGGCGGCGATGACCGGGAGGATGGGGTCGACGAGGCCGATGCCCATGAACGCGATGACGCACGCGAAGGCCACAGCCCACACCTGCTTGGGCTGCGTGAGGATGCTGCTCTTGGAAGCCGCCCCGCTCATGCCGCCACCGCCACGGCTCCGACGCGCTCGGAGAGGATCGCCGTTGCTCGCTCCAGCACTGCCCAGCCCTCGGCGTCGAGGTCGTCGAACACCGGCGCCATGGCGCCCGCCAGTTCGACGCGCCATCCGGCCAGCGCGTCGCGGCCTTTGTCGCTGAGGGCGATGAGCCAGGCGCGCGAGTCCTCCACATCCGCGATGCGGTACACCCACTCGTCCTCCACGAGGCCCTGCAGAAGCTTGGTCATGCCCGGCTGGCTGATGCGCGCGGCCTTCGCGAGGTCTCCTATGCGGTGCGGCCCGTCGGCCGCGAGCACGGAGAGCGCGTGCCACGTGGCGGATGACACGGATGATCCGGTCGACTGTGCGGCGATCCGGGTGAGGCGGTGGCTCGAGACCAGGAGGGTCTCGAGGATCTGCGTGGTGTTCATTCCACAAGTATATAACCAAGTTATATAACTCGGGTATGCAAGAAGAACGCTGCCTAGGCTGGGGGAATGGCTTTCTTCCTCGTTCTCAACGGCGTCTTCAACATCGTCGTCTGGCCGACGTTCTTCCGCCGGGTGCTCAAAGACCCGCGAGCTCGGGATGCTGCGGGCAAGCCCACCCGGTTCCTCGTCGTGCACGCGGTCATCATCGCCATCGCACTGCTGCTCGCCGTCGCGTCCATCGTCGTGGCCATCATCGGAGTCTGGTAAGACTTGACCATGAGCGATTCATCCCCCCAGGTAGCCCGCGGCGACGAGTACATCGTCTTCTACGTCGGAGGCCCCTACGACGGCCAGAACGACAAGCGCATCAGCACGGACGGCACGTGGGAGACGGAGATCACGGTCATCGCCGCGGTCGACGGTAAGGAGACGCAGCTTGTCTACGTCTCCCCGGTGGCCAAAGAGGTCGGCGACCAGGTGCAGGTCACGTACACATGGGACTCCGCCGACAGCGACCCGCTCGAGGCCCTTGACGAGCGCCGCGACGACTAGCGGAATCATCTCCAGCCCCGCGCGGTTGGTGTGGGCGTGAACCTTCTCTTCTTCTCGTCCAGCTTCTGCGAGCCCTGCATGGTTACGCGCACGGTGATCGCCGAGGTGAGCAGGCTTGTACCGGATGCTCGCATCGCCGAGCTCGACGTCGCACGCGAGTCTGACGAGGCCGAGCGGGCGGGCATCCGGGTCACACCGACGGTGGTCGTGCTCAAGGATGACGGCACCGAGGTCTTCCGTGCCGAGGGCGTGCCCACGGTCAACCAGGTACTCGTGGCGCTCGCGAAAGCGGTGTGAGAGCCTTCGCGCTATCCTTTTGCGTAGTTCTCCCCCCGTAGCTCAGTGGACAGAGCACGCGGTTTCTACCCGCATGGCCGGGGGTTCAAATCCCTCCGGGGGGACTGTCGAGTGAGATGGCGATGAAGTTGTCATGCCACGATGCGCCCAAGCGCGACAACGTCGCGAGCGCATGGCAGTTTCGGCAGCGCACTTCACATTTGGCGATCTCGGCCCGCACCGAATCGAGGCCGCGCCCTCGTCGGATCATCGCACCGATGCCGCCAACCTTGGACCCTCGCACGTGGTCGAACTCGAGTACACGGATGTCCGTGATGCCACAGTCGACGCAGCCATCTTTCATCGCTTCGACAACGACTTCCCGCATCTTGGTCTGCCGCGCGCCCGTCGTGCGTCGGACATTGGCTCCGTGGTGCTCCGCGTTGGCCAGGTAGTAGTCGTGCTGGCACGAGCGGCAGTATGAGTGCAGACCGTCTCGATTCTTAGGGGAACGGTTGAACTCGGAACTGGGCAGATGCTTGTTGCACATCCGGCACCCCTTCATCCTCCAGACGGTACCCGCGCGCACCGCGCGGACAGTCGACCGCCCGCAAAGCTGGGGATAAAGTTGCGCCCATGAAGCGCACTCTGCGAATTGCGTCCGTCATCGCCCTTGCGGCGCTCACCCTGACGGGCTGCGTGCAGCAGAACGGCCCTACCGTGGTCACCTTCGAGGTGGCAGGGGAGAGCACCTACAAGATAGAGCTCATTACGCCCGAGCAGATCCAGCACGTGAAAGACCTGATGGCAGGCTCCGATGAGGGCCGCATCCCGCTCGGCACGGTGGTTCGCGACGATGCGGGCGTCAATGCGCCGTGGTCGTGGCACATCGATCCGAAAACCCTAGAGTTCGCGGACCAGACCATCGAGGTCTGCGACGGCCTTCCGGAGTATGTCGAAGACCGCACGGTCACCTCAGACGTCTACTGCCCGTGGAGCGCCGTACCGATCAAGCTGGAGGGCCCCGGCGCCTAGGCGGTCGGGATCACCGTGGTCTGCTCGGTGGAGGTCTGCTTGGCGTTCCACGCCTGCTGCTTGCTGGCGAGATCGTCGACGGGGGGAGCGGCGGCCTCGTACTTCCACGCGGCGAGATCCTGCGCGAACAGCTTCCGCGCACGGGAGGGTTTTGCGTGCCACGCGATCAGGCCGTCTTCGAGGTCCGACAGGTCTTGCTCGGCCTGGAAGCTGTAGTTCACGGAGTTCGTCTTCATGGTGGCCAGCTGGTGGGCCGCCCAATCGGCGGCGAGACTCGCCCCAGCGGCTGGCAGCAATCGGATGCGTACCTCGGCCTCGCTGATCTGATGATCGACGTGGTCTTTCTCCGAGGCGGAGAGTGTTCCCCACGTCGCCGCGCGCCGACCGGAGGCGATGAGCGTCGCGATGGCGGACGCCTTCTGCTCGCCCTCCTGCTGCGCCAGCAGGCGCCGGATCGAGCCCCGCGCGATGAGCGTGGCGATGATCGCCGCGACCAGGATCGCGAGGAAGGGCAGGATCGCGTTCGTCAGAACGCCCTGGCCCGTAGAGGACGAGAACCACCGGACAATGTCATTCCACCACGCCTGCAACATGCAGGCACTGTAACCCCACGAGTCACACCCCGGAGGGAGCGACAGGCGCCTCTCCTAAAACCTGAAGCACTCCATCGCGGCCTCGAAATCCCAGAAATCGCCAATGCCGAGGAACCGGCGTTGGCGCGGCAGCATGCGCTTGGCGTGGAACCGCGGGCCTGCGGGAGTCGTGGACTGCTCGATGTAGCCGAGCACCTCGCCATCGGCGCGCGTGATGCGCCACAGGTCATCGTGAAGCTGGATTGTTGCGACGCCGGCCTTGATCCGGGCTGTGGGCGCGAAGTCGAGAATCGTCATGCTTCGAAACTATGTTCGACCACCGACATTGAGGGCGAGGTCGGCATCGATGACGCGGTTGCTACGGGATGTCTGCGCAAGCACGATCCCGACGAGGACCACCGCCGCGCCCACCAGCTGCAGGGCGTCGAGCTTCTCGCCGAGCCACAGCCACGCCACGACGAAGGCGAAGATCACCTCGGACGACGCGACGATCCCCGCCGGGGTTGCCTTGAGCCGCCCGATCGCGGCGAACGAGAGCAGGAACGGGGCGAAGGTTCCCAGCACGATGAGGATGAGCAGGGGGATCCCTAGGGGCAGCACGACGGCGTCGAGCGTTCCGCCGAGCGACACCGCCCGCAGCGCCAGATCCGGGTCTAGGTTCCACCAGCCGCTGAACGGTGCCCACACGAGGGCAGCGAACCCGCTGGTCCAGAACGCGACAGTCAGCGGCGAGGTCGCTGTCACCTGCCGCTCGCCGACGAGGAAGTAGATGGCGAGGGTCACTGCCGCAAGGAGCGCCATGAAGACGCCGAACGGGTCGAGCGAGCTCGCCCAGATCTGCGCGACGACCGCGAGGCCGACGAGCACGAGGGCGATGGCGATCCACAGCCGGGGGCGCACGGTCTCTTTGAGGAAGAAGAAGGCCACCACGGCCACGATGAGCACGGCCAGATACTCGAACAGCAGGGCGATGCCCACGGGGAGCAGCTGGATGGCGTACGCGTACGTCACCTGCAGAGCGGCGATCCCGACGATGCCGAGCAGGGCCATGACCGCGATCTGCTTCGGCGGCAGCCTGAATCCGGACCGGTCGACCACGAGCATCACCGCGCCCGCGAGGATGCACGTTCCGAGCGTCCGGAACTGGGTGACCTGCGCCGGATTCAGCCCGTTGTCGAGGATGACCTTGGTAACGCTGCCGTTGGCACCGAAGAGCAGTGCCGCGAGGAATCCGAACAGGTACCCCACGTCAGCGCGAGCGGGAGCCGGTGCCGTGCACCGCGAACGGCTCGATGACGGCGATCTCGTCGTCGGTGAGCGGAGCGCTCTCGAGGGTCGCGAGGTTGTCGTCGAGCTGTGCGACGCTGCTCGCGCCAATCAGGGCCGAGGTGACCTCGGGTACACGCAGAACCCACGAGAGGGCGAGCTGGGCGAGCGACTGGCCGCGGCCGAGCGCGATCTCCTGCAGGGCGCGCACGCGCTCGAGATACTCGGGAGTGATGTTTTCCTCGTTCATCCAGCGTCCTTCGGCCACGCGCGAATCTGCGGGGATGCCATCCAGGTACCGCTTCGTCAGCAGGCCGCCCGCGAGCGGCGAGAAGACGATGCTGCCCACGCCGAGCTCGTTCAGCACGGGAAAGAGCCCGTCGTCCTCGATGTGGCGGTCGAACATGTTGTAGCGGGGCTGGTGGATGAGCAGCGGGATCTTGTGCTCGGCGAGGGCGGCATGCGCGGCGCGCGTCTGCTCCGCGTTGTAGTTGGAGATGCCCACGTACAGGGCCTTGCCCGACTGCACGGCGCTCGCGAGCGCGCCCATCGTCTCTTCGATGGGCGTCTCGGGGTCGGGGCGGTGCGAGTAGAAGATGTCGAAGTACTCGAGCCCCGTGCGCTTGAGCGACGCGTCGAGCGACGACAGCACGTACTTGCGCGAACCGAGGTCTTGGTACGGCCCCGACCACATGTCGTAGCCGGCCTTCGACGAGACGATGAGCTCGTCCCGGTACGGCGCCAGGTCTTGGGCGAAGATCGTGCCGAAGTTGCTCTCGGCGGATCCGGGGGGCGGCCCGTAGTTGTTGGCGATGTCGATGTGGGTGACGCCGCGGTCGAAGGCGCGGCGCAGGATGGCCCGCTGCGTCTCGAGCGGCCGGTCGTAGCCGAAGTTGTTCCAGATTCCGAGCGAGATCTTGGGAAGTTTGAGGCCGCTGCGGCCTGTCCTTACGTACTCGAGCTGGTCGTATCGGTCTGCGTCGGCGTTGTACGGCATAGGTAAAGCCTAGGGGGAGCGACGCAGGCATCGGGAGCGCGTGCTGGCATCCTGACGGCGGGCGGCGTAGCGTCGAAGGGCATGCGAAAGGAGCTCAACGATGAGTGACATGACTCTGACCGGCCAGACCTGGGTGGCCTTCGGGCCCGCCGGGGCGCTCGGATCGATCCACCGGGTCGAAACCGGCTTCACCTTCAAATTGATGACCGACGACGGCTTCCGGGCGGTCTACCCGACCCTCGACGCCGCACAGGGGGCGCTCTACGCAAGCCTCGTCCCAGGATCCGACTGGCCCGAGTTCCGGGAGCACTGAGCTCCGACTCCTCCACAGCCACGTCGCACGGCCATCGATCCTCCTTCGGGGAGCGATGGCCGTGTCGTCGTTGTCGGCCGGATCACACTGATGTAACGGACCCCGTGGAACTGCGGCTTCCCGGCACGAGTGCCGTAGCCCACGGGGTCCGTTCCTATTGATTGCTACCGAAGGAGCCCGCATGTCCTCAGACCTCATCACCGTTACTGGCCTCGTCGCCACGACGCCGCGCCACATCCTCACGAGCGAGGGGCTGTCGATCACCTCGTTCCGCGTCGCCTCCAACCAGCGCCGCTTCGACAGGGGCCAGCAACGCTGGATCGACACCGAGACGAACTGGTTCACCATCACGTCGTTCCGCCAGCTCGCCCTCAACAGCTCGACCTCCGTGGAGAAGGGGCAGCGGGTCATCGTCACCGGTCGGCTGCGCATCCGGGAGTGGGACAACGGCGAACGCGTCGGCACGACCATCGAGATCGAGGCTGACTCGATAGGGCACGACCTGCTGTGGGGCACCGCGAAGTTCTCGCGCACCATGGTCTCGAGCAGCGCTCCGGTTGCAGAAGACAACGATGACGCGGCGAGTGACGGCCCCGAATCGTCTGCAGGGGATGCTTCGGAGGCTGTCGAGGAGCGTGAAACGCAACCCGCAATCCCGTTCTAGGCCCGCTGGGCCGTCACCGCTCTAGAATCGCTCACGACCGCAGTTCTTGCGGCAATCGGCGGAGGGGCAAGATGACGCGCAGCACAGCCACGGGCGCGACGCTCGCGGTACTCGTCGGAGTGCTGGCGCTCGTCGGATGCGTGCCCACTGTGCCCGCGCCGGTACCGACCCAGACGAGCGCGGCGACGGAGACGCCCACGCCCACGGCGCCACCCGAGCCAGCGCTGGTCGAGGGCGGCACTGCCGCCGAGAACCAGGCCTACTTCGACAAGGTGAACCTCGCGTTCTATGCCACCAACGGCACGGGTTCGAGTCTCGGCATCGTCGACAGCCTCGTTGCTGCCGGGTTCCGCAAGCAAGACATCGAGGTGACGATCAACCGCACGTCGATCGATCTCGACGTCGACTCGCGCATCGTGTCGGTTCGGCTGAAGGGCCAGTGCCTCATCGGCGACTTCCAGGCATCCGGCTACAAGAGCATCGTCGCGCCCCTTCTCGGCACGGGCGGCTGCCTGATCGGCACGACGGTCCCGCTCGGCTGATCGAGTGCGCGCGCTCTCGTAGAATCGACGCATGGCCGAATTCATTTACTCCATGGTGCGCGCCCGCAAAGCGGTCGGCGACAAGCTCATCCTCGACGATGTCACCATGTCCTTCTTCCCGGGCGCCAAGATCGGCGTCGTCGGCCCGAACGGTGCTGGCAAGTCCACGATCCTCAAGATCATGGCTGGCCTCGACACCCCCAGCAACGGAGAGGCTCGCTTGAGCCCCGGCTACAGCGTGGGCATCCTCATGCAGGAGCCCGAGCTCGACGAGTCGAAGACCGTGCTCGAGAACGTGCAGGACGGCGTTCGCGCGATCAAGGACAAGGTCGACCGTCACGCCGCCATCGGCATGGAGATGGCCGAGCCCGACGCCGACTTCGACGCCCTGCTCGCCGAGATGGGCACGTTGCAGGAAGAGATCGACGCCGCCGACGCGTGGGACCTCGACTCCCAGCTCGAGCAGGCGATGGATGCCCTACGCACGCCGCCCGGCGACTCGAGCGTCGCCAAGCTCTCCGGTGGTGAGAAGCGCCGCGTCGCGCTCACCAAGCTCCTGCTGCAGAAGCCCGATCTCCTGCTGCTCGATGAGCCCACCAACCACTTGGACGCCGAGAGCGTGCTGTGGCTCGAGCAGCACCTCGCCAAGTACCCCGGCGCAGTGCTCGCCGTCACCCACGACAGGTACTTCCTCGACCACGTCGCCGAATGGATCGCCGAGGTCGACCGCGGCCACCTCTACCCCTACGAGGGCAACTACTCCACCTACCTGGAGAAGAAGGCCCAGCGCCTCGAGGTGCAGGGCAAGAAGGACGCCAAGCTCGCCAAGCGCCTCAGCTCCGAGCTCGAGTGGGTGCGCTCCAACGCGAAGGGCCGTCAGGTCAAGTCGAAGGCGCGCCTCGCCCGATACGAGGAGATGGCGAACGAGGCCGAGAAGACCCGCGTTCTCGATTTCGAGGAGCTGGTCATCCCCGTCGGCCCGCGCCTCGGCTCGCAGGTCATCGACGCGAAGAACCTCAAGAAGGGCTTCGGTGAGCGAGTGCTCATCGACAACCTGAGCTTCACGCTTCCGCGCAACGGCATCGTCGGCGTCATCGGCCCCAACGGTGTGGGCAAGACCACGATGTTCAAGACGATCACGGGACTCGAGCCGCTCGATTCGGGCGACCTCAAGATCGGCGAGACCGTCGACATCTCGTACGTCGATCAGGACCGCGGTGGCATCGACCCGAACAAGACCCTGTGGGAGGTCGTCTCCGACGGCCAAGACTTCATCCAGGTCGGCAAGACCGAGATCCCGTCGCGCGGCTATGTCAGCCAGTTCGGTTTCAAGGGCCCCGACCAGCAGAAGAAGGCCGGCGTGCTCTCGGGTGGTGAGCGCAACCGCCTCAACCTCGCGCTCACACTCAAGCAGGGCGGCAACCTCCTGCTGCTGGATGAGCCGACCAACGACCTCGACGTCGAGACGCTGAGCTCGCTCGAGAACGCGCTGCTCGAATTCCCCGGATGTGCCGTGGTCATCACCCACGATCGGTGGTTCCTCGACCGGATCGCGACGCACATCCTCGCCTACGAGGGAACCGAGGACGACCCCGCCAACTGGTACTGGTTCGAGGGAAACTTCGAGTCGTACGAGGAGAACAAGATCGAGCGCCTCGGCGCCGACGCCGCCAAGCCGCACCGTTCCGCCTACCGCAAGCTCACCAGGGACTGACCGTGACGAGGCTGCACGTCGCCATTCCACTGCGCTGGAGCGACTTCGACGCGTACGCCCACGTCAACAATGCGGAGATGCTGCGCCTTCTGGAGGAGGCGCGCATCCAGGCGTTCTGGCGGCCCGACGAGGGTGCGGGGCTCGCGACGGCAATCTTGGATGCCCGGCCCGGTGCCGAGACGATCGGCCTGATCGCGCGCCAGGAGGTCGAGTATCTGGCCCCCATCCCGTACATGCGCTCGCCGATCGACATCGAAATGTGGATCGGCCGCATCGGCGGCGCGAGCATCGAGATCTGCTACGAGATGTTCTCGCCGGAGGGCGTGACGCCTCGTGTGCTGTACACGAAGGCCGCGACGACTCTCGTGATGGTGACTGCGGCCACGGGCCGCCCGGAGCGCATCACCGACGCGCTGCGCGAGGTGTGGGAGCCCTACGTCGAGGCACCTGTCACGTTCACGAAGCGTGCCTGAGCGAAGCGCTACTAGGCTCCGGGCACGCGCACGGTGATCTCCTGCGCGACAGTCGCGAGCAGGGCGCCGTCTCGCGAGTAGATGCGCGCCTGCGAGAGGCCGCGCCCGCCCTGGGACGACGGGGATTCCTGGAGGTAGAGCATCCATTCGTCGACCCTGCCGAACCTGTGCAGCCACATGGCGTGGTCGAGGCTCGCGACCTTGAGACCGGGCGTCGCCCAGGGCAGGCCGTGGGCGCGCAGCACGGACTCCTGGATCGAGTAGTCGCTCGCGTACACGAGGGCCGCGCGGTGCAGATCGGGGTCGTCCGGCATCGCGCCGACGGTCTTCAGCCACACGGCCTGGTGGGGCACGTTGCCTCCCTCGACCTGCAGGTAGATCGGGCTCGTCACGTAGCGCAGGTCGAACGGTCGGCCGGCCCAGCCGCGAGCGACCGGATGATCGAACCCGGCGAGCACGTCGGCAGCAGTGGGCAACGACTCGGGGTCGGGAAGACCTTCTGGCATGGCGAGCTGGTGGTGCAGCCCCGGATCGTCGTCCTGGAAGGAGGCGATCATCGACAGGATCGGCAGACCGTTCTGGTACGCCTGCGTGCGTCGCGTGGAGAACGAGCGGCCGTCGTGGATGCGGTCGACGGAGAACGTGATGGGCTGGCTGATGTCGCCGGGCCGCAGGAAGTAGCCGTGCATGGAGTGCGCGTGCCGCTCGGGCGCGATGGTGCGCTGCGCCGCCACGAGCGACTGGGCGAGCACTTGGCCGCCGAAGACCCGGCCGTGGGGCATCCACTGGGTCGCGCCCGTGAAGATGTCCTCGCTCGTGCGGGCGCCGGTGTCGGTGAGGTCGAGCGTCTCAAGGAGGCCGTCGAGGGGGTCGCTGGGAGGGGCGCTCATGACCTGTAGTTTAGAGAACCTATGAGCCGCTCATTCACTCTCGTGGACTCCCTCGCCCTCGGCGACCTGCACGTGTTCCTCGGTCGCGCCCTGCGCGTCGAAGACGGGTCCGTGCGTCTGATCGCCGGGTCGGGTGTGCTTGCCGTGTACGTCTCTGTGCTGCATCCGGCCGGCCTTCTGGATGAGAGCCCCACAGTGCTGGGCCTGCGCACGTTCGCGATCACGGGTGACGACGACTTCGATGCCGTGGTCCCGGTGCGCTCGCTCCTGATGCGCGTGGAGGGAAAGCTCGAGGCCGCCGGCGCGACAGTCGCCGAGCCTGTCACGGTCAGCCTGCCCACCGAGGTGCACTCGGTGTCGTGGGCGGCGATCTCGCCTCCGCGCGGGGGGTGGCATCCGCTCGACGCCCCTGACTCGGTGGTGCTCGACGACGCAGCACGGGCCGGTATCGCGGAGGTCGCCGCGGCGATCCCGTCCGGCACGGGCGAGCAGATAGTGCACCGCGTTCGCACGGAGATCTGGGGTCGCCCGCTCACGGGGTTCGACTACATCCCGGCCGGTGCCGCCTTTGCCGCGCTCAGCCTAGGCTTCCTCGGGGATGCGGACGCCGTTGCCGTCTTCGAGACCGGCACGTGGACGCGCCTGAGTACCAAGCGCGGCCACGTGCTCGTCAAGCGTCGGGCCTGGACTCTCGCCCGCTAGCTGAACGGCAGGGTGCTCATCATGGTGGCGACGAGGCTCGCCGTCCAGATGATGGCGACGAGGAAGCTCAGCACGATGAGGCCGATCGCGACCCACATCACGACGATGCCCTGGCCCGTGCGGCGACGGGTGACCACGGCGCGGCCGATCGCGTAGACCGGGTAGCCCGCGAGGCCGAAGAACGCGAACGCCCAGTGGAAGGGCTTCGGGACGCCCGCGGCTTTGAGCCAGCGCCAGTCGAGGAAGGCGAACAGCACGCCGAGGGCGCCGAGCACCCAACCGCTGAGGCTGAGGATGAGGAACGACGGCGACGTCATCATTTCGAACTGCGCTGTGGTCGACGCGTTGGGGTTGCTGTAGTCGATGCCGGAGAACATGCTGCTGAAGTCGACGGTGAACAGCAGCGGCAGGCTCAGGTACGGCACGAACAGCACGAGCCAGATCCAGAGGTTGAAGACCTTCGTGCCCTCGGGTGCCTTCAACGCTGCGGCGACGGCGGTGGCCGAATAGGGCTCGCTGAAGTGCTCGGTCCAGGTGTTGCCATCCCACCAACGCTGGCGTGCGCTGCCTGCCGGATCCTTGTACCAACCTGCGGGTGTGCTCATTCTGTCGTGCTCCCTTCGACCGGGTGCAGCTGCACCACGGGGATGATCCGGTCGGTTTTCTCTTGGTAGCCCGCGAATCCGGGCGCATCAGCAGAGAACCGTGTGAAAAGAGTATCTCTCAGCTCGGGGGCGACGACCTCCGCGGTGGCGTCGAAGGCCACGATGCCCTCGGGGGTCGCCTGCTCCACGTGCACAGCGGGGGTGGCGCGGAGGTTGTGGTACCAGGCCGGATTCTCGGGGCTGCCGGCCTTCGAGGCGACGACGAAGAGCCCCTCGGGCTGGGTGAAGTACATCATCGGCGTGACGCGGGGTTCGCCCGACTTCGCGCCGATCGTGTGCAGCAGCAGAAGGCGCGACCCGAAGTGCTCGGTGCGGCCGCCGTTCTCGCGGAACTCCGCGATGATCGTGTCGTTCCAGTTCATGCCTGCAACGCTACAGCCCGGCCCGCCGTGCGCCCGGTGAACAGGCATCCGCCGAGGAAGGTTCCCTCGAGCGAGCGGTAGCCGTGCACGCCGCCCCCGCCGAAGCCGCTCGCCTCGCCCGCGGCGTAGAGCCCCGGCACGGGCACGCCCGCGCTGTCGAGGGCTCGGCCGCTCAGGTCGGTCTGGATGCCGCCGAGGCTCTTGCGCGTAAGGATGTGCAGTTTGACGGCGATGAGCGGTCCGGCCGCAGAATCGAGGATGCGGTGCGGCTTCGCCACGCGGATGAGCTTGTCGCCGCGATAGTTGCGGGCATGGCGCAGGGCGTTGATCTGGGCGTCCTTCGAGAACGTGTTGGTGAGCTGGCGGTCGCGCGCCTCGATCTCGGTGCGCACGAGAGCGGCGTCGATGGTGACATCCGGCGACTTCTGCTGCATTCTCTGGATGAGCTCCTCAAGGGTGTCGGCGACGACGAAGTCCTCGCCTTTCTCCTTGAAGGCCTCGACGGGTCCCGTGGCACCCTTGCCGAGACGCTGCTTGAGCAGCTCGCGCACACTCTTGCCGGTGAGGTCGGGGTTCTGCTCGCTGCCGGAGAGCGCGAACTCCTTCTCGATGATCGCCTGCGTGAGCACGAACCAGGTGTGCCCGTATCCCGTGGCGACGATGTGCTCGAGGGTGCCGAGGGTGTCGAAGCCGGGGAACAGCGGCACCGGCAGACGCTTGCCGGTGGCGTCGAGCCAGACGCTCGACGGGCCGGGGAGGATCCGGATGCCGTGCCGCTGCCACACGGGCGCGTAGTTGGTGATCCCCTCGCAGTAGTGCCACATCCGGTCGCCGTTGACCAGTCGCGCACCGGCCTTCTCGGCGATGGAGAGCATGCGTCCGTCGACGTGCGCCGGCACTCCGCTCAGCATGTGCTCGGGCGGGGGAGCCATGGTCGTGGGCCACTGCTCGCGCACGAGGTCGTGGTTGCCGCCGATGCCGCCACTCGTGACGATCGTGGCCGCCGCGCGCTCGTCGAACTCGCCCACGGCGTCGCGATTGCTGGGGGCACCGCGTTCGGCATCGTCGGGTGCCAGAATCGTGCCGCGGGCACCCACTACCGCACCCTTCTCGACGACGAGCTCGTCGACCCGGTGGCGGAACTTCAGCGTGACCAGTCCGGCAGCGGCACCCTCGCGCACGGTCTTCACGAACGGCTCGAGGATGCCCGGCCCCGTGCCCCACGTGATGTGGAAGCGCGGCACCGAGTTGCCGTGACCGGTGGCCGTGTAGCCGCCGCGCTCGGCCCAGCCGACCACCGGGAAGAAGCTCACGCCCCTCTCGCGCAGCCAGGCCCGCTTCTCGCCCGCGGCGAACTCGAGGTAGGCCTCGGCCCATTGGCGGCCCCAGTGATCCTCGGATTCGCGATCGAAGCCCGCACTGCCGAACCAATCTTGCCGGGCAAGGTCGAAGGAATCCTTGATGCCCATGCGGCGCTGCTCGGGCGAGTCGATGAGGAACAGCCCGCCGAAGGACCACCAGGCCTGGCCGCCGAAGCTCGCCTCGGGCTCCTGCTCGAGGATGGTCACCGACTTTCCGGCTGCCACGAGTTCTGAGGCGGCGACAAGGCCGGCGAGTCCTGCGCCGACGACGATGGCGTGCGCGGGGGTGGTGGGGGTCATGAAGCGATGCTAGCGTCGAGACGAACCCGCGCAACGGCGCTCGGGTCCGGCCACGGTGCAATCCACCACGGCCGTGAGTGATCGCTCCGCCCAGGCTTACCCGCCGGCGGTGGGGCAGATCGGAGTGCGCATGAGTACAGCAGTGTCCGCCCAGCCCCCGAGGGTCGCGCTCGAGTTCGAGCATGACGACCCGGTGCAGCTGATCGATGCCGAGGGCCATCGCCTCGCCGACAGCCACTACGACCCCCTGGTCTCCGACATCACGGATGCCCGCCTCACCGATCTCTACGAGGATCTGGTGCTCGTGCGCCGCATCGACACCGAGGCCACGGCCTTGCAGCGGCAGGGTGAGCTCGGCCTGTGGCCGCCCTTGCTCGGACAGGAGGCCGCGCAGGTGGGGTCGGCACGGGCCCTCCGTGCTGACGACTTCGTGTTCTCGAGCTACCGCGAGAACGGGGTCGCGTACTGCCGCGGGGTGGAGCTGGCCGACCTGGTACGCACGTGGCGTGGGACCGCCGCATCCGGGTGGAACCCGTTCGAGGCGGGGATGGCCACGCCCGCGATCATCATCGGCGCGCAGGCCCTTCACGCCACGGGCTACGCGGTCGGCTGCCAGAAGGACGGCGTCGACTCGGTTGCCGTCGCCTACTTCGGCGACGGCGCGACGAGCCAGGGCGACGTGAACGAGGCGATGGTGTTCGCCGCGAGCTTCCACGCGCCCGTGATCTTCTTCTGCCAGAACAACCAATGGGCGATCTCGGAGCCCGTGGGCCTGCAGGCCGTGCGACCGATCGCCGACCGCGCACCGGGGTTCGGCATCCCGAGCGTGCGCGTCGACGGCAACGACGTACTGGCCGTCATGGCCGTGACGCGCGAGGCGCTCGACCGAGCGCGCACCGGCGGCGGCCCCACGTTCATCGAGGCCGTGACCTACCGGATGGGGCCGCACACGACCTCGGATGATCCCACGCGCTACGTCGATCCACTGCAGCGCGAGGAGTGGGCGGGCAAGGACCCGCTCGCGCGGGTGGAAGCGTACCTCGGGCTTCCGGAGAGCGTCGCGCAGGGCATCCGGGCCAAGGCCGACGAGGTTGCTGCGGCCTTCCGCACGGCGTGCCTCTCGCTCGAGGACCCGCCACCGCTCAGCCTCTTCGACAACGTGTACGCGACTGCGCATTCCGGGATCGAGCGCCAGCGGGGCAGGTACGCCGCCTACCTCGAGGGGTTCGACTCATGAGCGAGCTGACGCTGTCCAAGGCGATTGGCACGGGGCTGCGCCGTGCGCTCGCCGACGACGACCGGGTGGTGTTGATGGGTGAGGACATCGGTGCCCTCGGCGGCGTCTTCCGCGTGACCGACGGCCTGCTCGACGAGTTCGGCCCCGAGCGGGTCATGGACATGCCGCTCGCGGAGGCGGGCATCGTCGGCATGGCCGTGGGGCTCGCCTTCCGGGGCTTCCGGCCGGTGATCGAGATCCAATTCGACGGCTTCATCTATCCGGGCTTCGACCAGATCGTCGCCCAGGTCGCCAAGCTGCACTATCGAACCGGCGGAGCTGTGCGGATGCCCCTGACGATTCGTGTCCCGTTCGGCGGCGGTATCGGCGCCGTCGAGCACCACAGCGAATCGCCCGAGGCCTACTTCGCCCACACGGCGGGCCTGCGGGTGATCACCTGTTCCACCCCGCAGGACGCGCACACGATGATCCGACAGGCGATCGCGTGTGACGACCCCGTGCTGTTCTTCGAGCCGAAGCGCCGCTACTGGACCAAGGGCGAGGTCGACGAGTCGTACGACTTCCCGATGGAGAGTGCACGGGTGGTCCGCGAGGGAACGGATGCGACGCTGTTGGCCTACGGACCGCTCGTGGCCACGGCGCTGGACGCGGCCACCGCGGCGACCGACGACGGCATCTCGCTCGAGGTCATCGACCTGCGCTCGCTCTCGCCGCTGGACTGGGACACGATCGAGGCCAGTGTGAACAAGACTGGTCGCGTCGTCATCACCCACGAGGCATCGGAGTTCGGCGGGATGGGGGCCGAACTCGCCGCCGGCATCACCGACCGCTGCTTCTTCCATCTCGAATCCCCGCCGCAGCGCGTGACCGGATTCGACGTGCCCTACCCGCCCGCCAAGCTCGAGGACCACTTCCTGCCGGACCTCGACCGGATGCTCGACGCCGTGGACCGCGTGCTCGGCAGGGCCAACTCCCTGAGCGGGTGGGTCAAGTGAGGGACTTCGCCCTGCCCGACCTGGGCGAGGGGCTCACCGAGTCGGAGATCGTGGAGTGGCACGTCGCCGTCGGAGACACCGTGACTCTCAATCAGCCGCTCGCCGACGTCGAGACCGCGAAGGCCGTGGTGCAGCTGCCATCGCCGTTCGCGGGAGTCATCGGCGCGCTCTACGCCGAGCCCGGCACGACAGTGCGCGTGGGGTCGCCGATCGTCGGGTTCGAGCCCGCCAGCGCCATGGCGGTCGAACGCACCTCGGTGCTCGTGGGGTACGGGCCCGCCGTCGAGACTGGCGACCGCCCGACGCGCAAGGTGCGGGCGGTACCGCAGCCGGTCTTCACCCCGGCGCGGGGTGCCGCACTCTCCACGCCGCCCGTGCGCAAGCTCGCGCACGATCTCGGCGTCGAGATAGCTGAGCTCACGGGCTCCGGCGAGGGCGGCGCTGTCACACGCGAGGATGTTGTGGCCGCGGCATCCGGCGCACCCGCTGCTCGGGCGGGGGAGCGGCGCACGCCGATCAAGGGCGTACGCAAGGCGACGGCCGCAGCGATGGTCGCGAGCGCGTTCACGGCGCCGCATGTGACCGAGTTCCTGACGATCGACGTGACACGCTCGACGGAACTCGTCTCGCGGCTGAGGGCACAGGGAGACAGTGCTTCGGTACTGGCGGTGGTCGCGAAGGCGATGTGCCTCGCGCTGCGGACCAATCCCACGCTCAACTCTCGGTGGGACGAGCACGCGGGCGAGATCGTCGAGTTCGACGCGGTGAACCTCGGGATCGCCGTCGCGACGCCGCGCGGACTGCTCGTGCCGAACATCTCAGATGCCCATTCGATGTCGCTCGGTCAGCTCACGGATGCCATCTCGGCGCTCGCCGCGACGGCCCGCGCGGGTCAGGCCACACCGGCCTCGCTGTCGGGCGGCACTCTCTCGATCACCAATGTCGGGGTGTTCGGGATCGACGCGGGAACGCCCATCCTCAATCCGGGGGAGGCCGCGATACTCGCCATGGGCGCCGTTCGGCGGTTGCCGTGGGAGTTCGAAGGGCAGGTGGCGCTGCGCGACGTCATGACGCTCAGCCTCTCGTTCGACCATCGACTCGTCGACGGCGAGCAGGGCGCGAAGTTCCTCACCGCGGTCGGCCGGATCCTCACCGATCCCGCGACAGTCCTGGCTCTCGCGTGAGCACCGCGTTCGCCGCCGAGGCGGTGGCCGACAACTACCAGCGCTACCTCGAGCCCGTGCTGTTCACGCCATGGGCGCACCGACTCGTCGCCTACGCGGGGGTTCAGCACGGGCAGGTGGTGCTCGATCTGGCGGCAGGCACCGGTGCCGTTGCGCGAGTCGCGGCGCGAGCGGGTGCTGACGTCATCGCGACGGATTCGAGCGCGCACATGCTCGAGCACGTCCCGGCGGGCATCCGGACGCTCGTGTGTCCTGCTACCGAACTCGACCTGCCCGACGGCTCGGTCGATGTCGTGCTGTGCCAGCAGGGGCTGCAGTTTTTCACCGATCCGCTGGCGGCCCTTCGCGAGGCGCTGCGCGTGCTGCGGCCGGGCGGGGTGATCGCGGTGTCCGTATGGGCGACTGACGAGCGGCTAGACCCCTTCGACGCCTTCGCGGAGGCCCTGCAGCGGGATGCCACGGCCGCGGGCTCCGGGCGCACCATCAGCAACGCATCCGTCGCGACGACCGTGCACGGCATCGTCGACCAGCTGCTCGTGGCGGGAGCGGCCGAGGTGTGCGCCACCCGCCAGGAACTCGCCGTGCGGTGGCCCACCGTCGACTCGGAAGTTGCAGCCCTGTTCGGCACGCCGTTCGGACCCTTCGTCGAGGCGCTGCCCGCCACCCGCCGCGACGACGTGCTCGATGACGTGCGCCGACAGCTCTCACACGAGGGACGCACGGCGACCCACGTCACGACCTCGGTGCTCGGGCGCGGCGTGCGGCGCTGAGATCCGCTGACGCGTCAGGCGCCGAGCGCCGCCGCGGCCATCCGCTCGAGCACCGCGCGGGTCTGTCCAGCGCGGCCGCTGTGTGGGGTGGAGTTGATGAGCCCGAACGTGGCGTGAGCTTTCGTGCGGAGGGTGACGCGATCCTCCGCGGGGCGCAGGCGCCCGAGCACATCGACCCACAACTCCACATACGCGCGCTGCAGGGCGCGGACCTCGTGGCGGTCCGGGTCGGCGAGGCTGTCGAGGTCGCGATCCTGCACGCGGATGACGTCGGCGTTCGCGAGCGCGAAGTCGACGTGGAACGCGATGAGTGCCGTGAGTGCTGCCGCATCATCCTGAGCACCGTCGACGACTGCGCGGCCGCCGGATGCGAGCCCTTCGCTCACCCCGACGAGAAGTGCCCCGAGCACCGCCTGCTTGTCGGCGAAGTGACGGTAGAACGCCGGACCGCTCACGCCGACGGCCGCGCCGAGTTCTTCGAGGGACACCCGCGCGAACCCGCGCTCGGCGAACAGCTGCGCTGCCGCGGCGAGCATGGCCTCTCGGCGGTCCGCTTTGGCGCGGCTGCGGGTCGTGTCGGTCATCCTGGTCCCTCCGTCGACAACTCAGGCAGATCGGCTCATTCCGCCTCGCATCGGTGGTTGCGGGTCATTCTGCCTGAGTTGTTCACCGAAGCCGCCAGTCTAGACAGTTCGGTTAATGTTCGCTAACCTAAAACCAGTTAATCCGTACTAACTCAGCAAGGTTGTCGATGGAGACCCTCACGAGCTCGGTTGACCCGGCCAGTGCCGGGTTCGGGGCGAACGATGCCGCGCACCGCGCGCTCGTGGCCGACCTCGAGCACCGGCTGGCGGCTGCTGCCCTCGGGGGTCCTGAGCGGTCGCGCGAGCGCCACCTCGCGCGCGGCAAACTCCTGCCACGCGACCGCGTCGATGAGCTGCTCGACGAGGGCAGCCCGTTCCTCGAGCTCGCCCCCCTCGCCGCGACCGGGCTCTACGGCGACGAGGCTCCCGGCGCTGGCGTCATCGCGGGCATCGGCCTCGTGCAGGGCCGCCACGTGCTCGTGATCTCCAACGACGCCACGGTCAAGGGCGGCACGTACTTCCCGCTCACGGTCAAGAAGCACCTGCGGGCGCAGGAGGTCGCGCTCGAGAACCGCCTACCCTGCCTGTACCTCGTCGACTCGGGCGGCGCATACCTCCCGCTGCAGGACGAGGTGTTCCCCGACCGCGACCACTTCGGGCGCATCTTCTTAAACCAGGCCCGGATGTCGGCGGCGGGCATCCCGCAGGTCGCCTCCGTCATGGGCTCGTGCACGGCGGGCGGCGCTTACGTGCCGGCGATGAGCGACGAGACGGTCATCGTGCGAGGCCAGGGGACCATCTTCCTCGGCGGACCGCCCCTCGTGAAGGCCGCCATCGGTGAGATCGTCACGGCCGAGGAACTCGGGGGAGGAGACGTCCACTCGCGCGTCTCGGGCGTCACCGACCACCTTGCCGACGACGATCTACACGCGCTCGGCATCGTGCGCGACATCGTCTCGACGCTGCCGCGGCCCACCGCGACGGCGTGGGAGGTGCTCGAGAGCCGTGAGCCCGCGGTCGACCCTCGCCAGCTGTACGGCGCGGTGCCGGTGGACGTGCAGCAGCAGTACGACGTGCGCGAGGTGATCGCGCGGCTCGTCGACGGCAGCGAGTTCCACGAGTTCAAGCGCGAGTACGGCACCACCCTGGTCACAGGGTTCGCACGCCTGCACGGGCATCCGGTCGGTATCGTCGCCAACAACGGGGTGCTGTTCAGCGAGTCCGCCCTCAAGGGGGCGCACTTCATCGAACTGTGCGACCAGCGCGGGGTGCCGCTCGTGTTCCTGCAGAACATCTCCGGCTTCATGGTGGGCAGCCAGGCAGAGGCCGGCGGCATCGCCAAGAACGGCGCGAAGATGGTCACCGCCGTTGCGACCACGCGCGTGCCCAAGCTGACCGTGGTGATCGGCGGCTCGTTCGGCGCGGGCAACTACTCGATGTGCGGCCGCGCGTACTCGCCGCGTTTCCTCTGGATGTGGCCGAACGCCCGCATCTCTGTCATGGGCGGGGCGCAGGCGGCCTCCGTGCTCTCGACTGTCGGTGACGCCGACCCCGAGGCCATCCGCGCCCAGTACGAGACCCAGGGTGACCCGTACTACTCGACGGGCCGCCTCTGGGACGACGGCATCATCGACCCGCTCGACACGCGCCGGATGCTCGGCCTCGCGCTCGACGTTTGCGCCACTGTTCCGCTCCCCGACCCGGCCTTCGGCCTCTTCAGGATGTGACGGCCGTGTTCGCCACCGTGCTCGTCGCCAACCGCGGAGAGATCGCGTGCCGGGTCATGCGCACCCTGCGCGGTCTCGGCATCCGGTCGATCGCGGTCTACACCGAGGTCGATCGCGGTGCGAAGCACGTCGGCCTCGCCGACACGGCCGTGCTGATCCCGAGCTACCTCGACATCGACGCGATAGTCGCGATCGGTGCCGACGCCATCCACCCCGGCTACGGATTCCTCTCCGAGAACGTCGAGTTCGCGCGGGCCTGCGAGGCCGCGGGCATCGTGTTCGTGGGGCCGGGAGTCGACGCGATCGAGGCCATGGCCGACAAGATCCGCGCGAAGGAGCACGTCTCGGCGCGGGGAGTGCCGGTCATCCCCGGTGCGACGGGGCCGGACCTCGTCGCTGCGGCCGAGGGCGTGGGCTACCCGCTGCTCATCAAGCCGAGTGCGGGCGGCGGCGGCAAGGGGATGGTCGAGGTGCACTCGGCGGCGGATCTTCCGGATGCCCTCGCCAGCGCCCGGCGCATCGCGCTCAAGGCGTTCGGCGACGACACCCTGCTGCTCGAGCGCCTCGTCACCGTGCCCCGGCACATCGAGGTGCAGGTGCTCGCGGACAGCCACGGGCGCGTCATCCACCTGGGCGAGCGCGAGTGCTCGCTGCAGCGGCGCCACCAGAAGATCATCGAGGAGGCACCCTCGCCCCTGCTCGACGAGGCCACCCGCGCGCGCATGGGTGAGGCCGCGTGCGAGGTCGCCCGCAGCGTCGGCTACGTGGGTGCGGGCACTGTGGAGTTCCTCGTCTCGAATGACGCGCCCGGCGAGTTCTTCTTCATGGAGATGAACACGCGACTGCAGGTCGAGCATCCGGTCACCGAACTCGTGACGGGCCTCGACCTCGTCGAGTGGCAGCTGCGCATCGCGGCGGGCGAGGCGCTGCCGTTCGAGGGCGTGGAGCTGCGCGGGCACGCCGTCGAGGCGCGGCTCTATTCGGAGGACCCGGCCGCGGGCTTCCTGCCCTCCACCGGCACCGTGCTCGCGCTGCACGAGGCCGAGGGGGTGCGCGTCGACAGCGCGCTCGTCGAGGGGCTCGTCGTGGGCACGGCGTACGACCCCATGCTCGCCAAGATCATCGCGTGGGGCGCCGACCGCGCGGAGGCCCTCGCGCGGCTCGACCTCGCCCTCGCCGAAACCTCGGTGCTCGGCATCCGCACCAACCTCAGCTTCCTGCGCGCCCTCGTCACGGATCCCGAGGTGCGCGCGGGGCGACTCCACACGGGGCTCATCGAGTCGCTGCTGCCGTTCGAGGACCCCGCGCCGGATGCCCCCGCCCACGCCGCCGCGGAGCACCTGCGCCGCGCGAGCCGCGTGCGCGGTACCGGCCCGTGGGCCTCGGCCGACGGTTGGCGCCAGGGCCGCCGCGCACCGGACTCGCTCGCCACCCACGACGCCACGACCGCGACCGTCGAGCTCGACGGGGTGCGCTCCACGTTCCGGTGGGCGAGCGACGGGAGCACGCTGTGGTTGTCGCGAGACGGTGTGAGCTGGCAGTTCGCCACGCCCAGCCGGGAGCGGCGATTGGCTGAGCACCGTGCATCCCTCGACCGGATCGCGGGTGTGACGAGCCCGGAGGTGCGCTCGGCCATGCCCGGCACGGTCGTGTCGGTGGCGGCGCGCACAGGAGATGTCGTCGAGGCGGGCCAGCCCCTCCTCGCGATCGAGGCGATGAAGATGGAGCACACCATGCTCGCGTCTGTCGCCGGAACGGTGACCATCGCGGTTGCCGAGGGCGATCAGGTTCGTGTGGACCAGGTCGTTGCCACAATTCATCCCCACGAAGGAGAAGCAGCATGACCATGGTCCTCGATCTCGACCTGACCGACGCACAGGAGACGCTCCGACAGGAGGTGCGGGAGTTCGCCGACACCGTCGTCGCGCCCGCCGCCTACGAGTACGACACGAAGCGCGAACTGCCGTACGGGATCATCGCGCAGATGGGGGAGATGGGCCTGTTCGGCCTGCCTTTCCCGAAGCAGTACGGGGGCCAGGGTCGCAACTACGTCGACCTCTGCATAGCTATAGAGGAGCTCAGCAGGGTCGACCAGTCCATCGGTGTCACGCTCGAGGCCGGGGTGGGTCTCGGCGCGATGCCGATCTTCCGATGCGGCACCGAGGAGCAGCGCCAGCGCTGGGTGCCGCCGCTCGCGCAGGGGAAGGCGCTTGCGGGCTTCGGTCTCACGGAGGCGGAGGCGGGGTCGGATGCCGCGGGCACCCGCACGACGGCGACTCTCGAGAACGGGGAGTGGGTGATCAACGGCACGAAGCAGTTCATCACCAACTCGGGGTCCGAGATCACCTCGCTCGTCACCGTCACGGCGGTCACCGGCCGCCGCGACGACGGCAGGCCTGAGCTCTCGGCGATCATCGTGCCGTCGGGCACCCCCGGATTCGACGTGCTGCCGGCCTACGACAAGGTCGGCTGGCACACGTCTGACACGCATCCGCTCGTCTTCACCGACGTGAGGGTGCCCGAGGAGAACCTGCTGGGGGAGCGCGGGCGCGGCTTCGCCAACTTCCTCGAGAGCCTAGACGAGGGTCGCGTCGCCTTCTCGGCACTGTGCACGGGCGCGGCGCAGGGCTGCCTCGAGGAGGCCATGCGCTACGCCAAGACCCGCAACGTCTTCGGCAGCGCCATCGGCTCCCACCAGCACATCGCGTTCATGATCGCCCGGATGCAGGCGCGCGTGCACTCGGCGCGGCTCGCGACCTATGACGCCGCCCACAAGCTCGTGGCGGGTCAGCCCTTCAAACTCGAGGCGAGCCTCGCCAAGCTCACGAGCAGCGAGGCGGCCATGGCGAACGCGCGGGATGCCTCGCAGATCTTCGGCGGCTACGGGTTCCTCAACGAGAACCCGGTAGCGCGTCACTACCGTGACTCGAAGATCCTCGAGATCGGCGAGGGCACGACGGAGGTGCAGCTCATGGTGATCTCGCGGGAGCTCGGCTTCTGATGGAGGAGATCGAGCAGCGCGGCCTCTACTTCGAGGAGTTCGGCTCAGGCGTGCGCTATCTGCACCGCCCGGGCCGCACGGTCACCGAGGCCGACAACGTGCTGTTCACCACCCTCACCATGAACACGCAGGCACTGCACCTCGATGCCGCGTGGGCCGCGACACAGCCTTTCGGTCAGCGGCTCGTGAACTCGATGTTCACCCTCTCGACGATGGTGGGTTCATCCGTGGCGCAACTCACGCAGGGCACCATCGTGGGCAACCTGGGCTTCACGGATGTCTCCTTCCCGCATCCGCTCTTCCACGGCGACACCCTCTACACCGAGACCGAGGTCGTCCAGAAGCGGCTCTCGGCGTCCCGCCCCGGCCAGGGCATCGTCACGCTCAAGCACACGGGTAAGAACCAGGACGGCGTCGTCGTGGGGGTCGCCACGCGCGCCGTTCTCGTGTGGTGCGCGCCGTGAGCTTCGACCTCGGGCCCGCACTGCTGTTCTGCCCGGCCGACCGTCCCGAGCGGTACGCGAAGGCCGCCGAGCGTGCGGATGCCGTGATCATCGACCTCGAAGACGCCGTTGCGCCGCGGGACAAGAGAGCGGCGAGGGAGTCGCTCGTCGCGCATCCGCTCGATCCCACTCGTACTATCGTGCGCGTCAACCGCGCGGTAACCGACGACCACGAACTCGACATGGAGGCGCTCGACAGTACCGACTACCGCTACGTGATGCTCGCCAAGACCGGGGGAGTGCGCGACCTCAACCGCCTCGAGGACTACCTCGTGCTCGCCCTGTGCGAAACCGCGGCGGGGGTCGTCAACGCATCGGCGATCGCGGCGCTCGGCTGCGTGGTGGGCCTCATGTGGGGCGCCGAAGACCTGGTCGCGTCGCTCGGGGGCAGCTCCAGCCGACACCCCGACGGGCGGTACCGGGATGTCGCGAGCCACGCCCGGTCGAGCATCCTGCTCGCGGCAGGCGCCCACGGGAAGGCCGCCATCGACGCCGTGCACCTCGACATCACCGATACCGCGGGGCTTGCCGCCGAGGCACGGGATGCTGCGGCCGTGGGGTTCGCCGCGACGGCGTGCATCCACCCCGACCAGGTGGCGAGCATCCGTGCGGCCTACGCGCCGAGCCCCGAGGAGCTGTCGTTCGCGCGCGAGCTGCTCGCGGCAGCAGAGCACGAGCGCGGAGTGTTCGCCTTCCGCGGCCGGATGATCGACGAGCCCGTGCTCGCGCACGCACGCACGCTGCTCGCGCGAGGCCGCTAGCGCGCGAGGATCTCGTCGGCGTTGTCCGCTATCCAGTCCATCAGGGGGAGCAGCCGCTCCGAGAGCGCACGGCCCCGCTCGGTGAGGCTGTAGTCGACGCGCGGGGGGATGGTGGGCTGCGCATCCCGGTTCACGAAGCCGTCGGCCTCGAGGGTGCGCAGCGTCTGGGCGAGCATCTTCTCGCTGATGCCGTCGACGACGCGACGCAGCTCGCCCCAGCGGCGCGGGCTCTGCGACAGGGCGACGAGAATCAGCACGCCCCACTTGCTCGTCACGTGGTCGAGTACCGTGCGGCTGGGGCAGTTCGCGGGCAGCACGCCTGCGGTGAATCCGTGGGTACTAACGTCCATGACAGTAACTTACCTGAAAGTGGGTACTGCGGGATGGGAAGTTCTTGGGCAACGCCGCGGTTCACCCTGTCATGACAATCATCGTTACCGGTGCCACAGGGCACCTCGGCCGCCTCATCATCGAGGGACTCCTGCGCAACGGCACTCCCGCCACCGATATCGTCGGCCTCGGGCGAAGCGCCGATAAGCTCGCAGCCCTCGACTCTCTCGGGGTCACCACTCGCGTTGCCGACTACACCGACAGGGCATCGCTCGACGCAGCCCTCGCGGGCGCAGACACCGTGATGCTCGTGTCGGGTAGTGAGGTGGGGCAGCGCTTCGCGCAGCACTCCGCAGTGATCGACGCCGCCAAGGCCGCCGGGGTCACGCGTCTCGTCTACACGAGCGCGCCCGCTGCCACCACGTCGGCCCTCATCCTCGCCCCGGAGCACAAGGCCACCGAGGAGTACCTCGTCGCCTCGGGCATCCCGTTCACCATTCTGCGCAACGGCTGGTACACCGAGAACTACACGAGCACCGCGCAGCAGGCCATCGCCTCGGGCACCCTCGCGACGAGCGCCGGTGACGGTACGGTCTCGAGCGCCTCGCGCGAGGACTACGCGGATGCCGCGGCCGTCGTCCTCGTCGACGACGGCCACCTCGGTGCCACGTACGAGCTCTCGGGCGACACCGCCTGGACCTTCGCGGAGCTGGCCTCCACGATCAGCGACATCTCGGGCAAGCCCGTCGCGCTCGCGTCCCTCAGCCCCGAAGAGCACACCGCTGCCCTCCTGGCCGCGGGTCTCGACGAGGGCACCGCGGGCTTCGTCGTCGCGCTCGACGGCAACATCCGCGACGGCCTCCTCGGTCACACGCCCGGCGACCTGTCCCGCCTCATCGGCCGCCCCACCACGCCGTTGCGCGAGGGCCTCGCCGCGACGCTGTAGCGCCGTCCGCGCTCACGCGGAGGTTTCGGCGCCATGCGCCCGCCGAAACCTCCGCATCGCGCGGAAACCTCCGCACGGGCTCCGCGCGCTGACTACTCGTCGAAGGTGTTGACCATCGCGTGCGCTGCGCGGTCGAGGTATGCCCACAGGGTCGCATCCTGCAGCGGCGGCAGCTCGAGGGTGTCGAGGGCCGCGCGCATGTGCTTCAACCAGCGGTCGCGGGCATCCGGATTCACCGTGAACGGCATGTGGCGCATGCGCAACCGTGGGTGCCCACGCTCTTCGCTGTAGGTGCTCGGCCCGCCCCAGTACTGCTCGAGGAACCCCGTGAGCCGCTGGATCGCCGGTTCGAGGTCGGGCTGGTCCGGATACATCGGCAGCAGCACCTCGTCGGTAGCGATGCCGTCGTAGAACACCCGCACGAGCTTCTCGAACGTGGGGCGCCCGCCCACCTGCTCCCAGAAGTTGCCCTGCACGGCCTCGCCGCCCGCGCTCATGCGCAGCGTCACCGGATTCGGTTCGTGCCCGCCGCTCATTCGCCCGCCTTCGTCATGTTCTGCACGGCTATCGGTTTCGTCTTGGGCGGCCGCGCACCGCGCACACTCGCGGCGCCGTCGGAGCCGGTGAGGATTATCGAGTTGAGTGCCGGAAGCTTGACACCCATCTCATCGAGGGCGCGCTTGAGGCGGGCGCGCAGCTCGCGCGCCACGTCGTCCTTCGACGCCGACGCGGTCTTGACGACGAGCCGCAGCACGATCGCCTCGGCCGAGATCGACTCGATTCCCCAGATCTCGGGCTTCTCGAGAATCCGGCTTCGCCACTTGGTGTCGCCCGCGAGGCTCTTGGCGGTGCCCAGCACCTTCTCCTGCACGGCGTCGAGGTCGACGTCGTACGGAACGGCGAGGTCGACGATGACGCGGGCCCAGCCCTGTGACATGTTGCCCACCCGCAAGATCTCACCGTTGCGCACGAACCACAGCGTTCCGTTGACGTCGCGCACCTGGGTGATCCGGATGCCCACGCCTTCGACCACGCCCGTGGCCGGTCCGAGGTCGACGACGTCTCCGACCCCCAGCTGGTCTTCGGCGACCATGAACAGGCCGCTCAGCACGTCTTTGACGATGTTCTGCGCGCCGAACCCGAGGCCCGCGCCGAGGGCAGCGGTGATGAGGGCGAACGCACCGGTCGCGTCGGGCACGAGTGTGTTGAACAGCACGAGAATCGCCAGGATCACGAGGATCGCCGTCACCATGTTGCCGAACACGCTGCCGAGGGTCTTCGTGCGCTGCACGATGCGCACGGCCGCGAGAGGCGACATGAGAAGAGCCTGCGTGTCTTCGAAGTTCTGCTTCTTCTTGGCGCCGTTGACTATGCGGTTAACTACCCGGTTGATGACGAAGAGCAGGATCCCGCGCAGGATGAGCGCGCCGATGATCACGAACAGCGACACGGCGAGCTTGTGCCAGGGGCTCAGGGGGTCGTTGAGCTCAACCCAGATCGCGTTCCAGTCCATCGCTCAAGCCTACCGAGGCTCGTCTGGGTGCCTGCCCGCCAGCCCGTGCTCATAGGCGAAGATCACGGCCTGCACCCGGTCGCGCAGCTCGAGTTTCATGAGCACACGTCCCACATGCGTCTTCACCGTGGACTCGGTGAGGAACAGCTTGTGTGCGATCTCGGTGTTGGAGAGGCCCTGCGCGATCGTCAGCAGCACCTCATACTCGCGCTGGGTGAGTTTCGACAGCTCGTTCGTCTCGGTCGGTAGTCGGGCGCCGAACAACTCGAGCATGCGCCGGGTGACTCGCCCCGAGATCACGGCGTCGCCGCTCGCGACCGAGCGGATGGCCTCGATCAGGTCGGCCGGGCGCGCGTCCTTCAGCAGGAAGCCGCTGGCCCCGGCGCGCAGTCCGCCGAACGCGTACTCGTCGAGATCGAACGTGGTGAGCACGATCACCTTCGACTCCGGGTGCTCGGCGAGAATGGCGCGGGTTGCGGCGATGCCGTCGAGCACGGGCATCCGGATGTCCATGAGCACCACGTCGGGTCGGTGCACGCCCGCGAGCCGCACCGCCTCGCTGCCGTCGCCGGCCTCGCCGACCACCTCGATGCCCTCCTCGGCGTCGAGCAGCATGCGGAAGCCCATGCGCACGAGGTGCTGGTCGTCGACGATCAGCACGCGGATGCCCGTCATAGCGTCTCCCCGTGGGGCAGGGTTGCTCGTATCGACCAGCCGTGGCCGGGCGCGGGCCCGCTCTCGAGGGTGCCGCCGTACAGGGCCACCCGCTCTCGCATGCCGACGAGCCCGTGCCCGACTCCCGATGGCGCGGAGCCCACGCCGTCGTCGGTGACGCTGATGACCGTGTGAGAGCTCGTGTGGCGCACCTCGACGGCAGCCATCGTGACTCCGTGCGCGTGCCGTAGCGCGTTCGTCAGCGACTCCTGCACGATGCGGTACATCGTGAGCTGTACCGCGGCGTCGGGCGGGGGCAGGCCGCTCGAGCGGTACGTCACGGGAAGGGATACCGCGCGGAACGTCTGCACGAGCGCCGCGACGTCGGCAACTCCCGGCTGCGGCTCGAGAGCGCGGGGTTCGTGGGGCTCGTCGTCGTGCAGCACCCCGAGCATCCGGCGCATGTCGGAGAGGGCGTGACGGCCGGTCTCCGCGACCTGCCGCATGGCCTCGGATGCCCGCTGCGGCGCGCTTGCTGCGGTCGCCGCAGACCCTTCGGCCACCGTGACCATCACGGTCAGGCTGTGGGAGACGATGTCGTGCATCTCGCGGGCGATGCGGGAGCGCTCGGCGGAAGCCGCAAGGCGCGCCTGTTGGTCACGCTCGCGGGCGAGCTGGTTGGCCAGGTCGACGAGCGCGGCAACGTAGCGCCGGCGGTTGCCGATGTTCGTGCCCAGCAGCACCGCGACGAGAAGCACGATGGTCACCTGCACGATCTCGCCGAGCACCGTGGTGCCCATCGACGTCACGGCGTCCGGATGCATCAGGCTCGCGGCGAGCGCGCTCGCACTGCCCGCCACCACCGACGCGGCGAATCCGACCCATCCGGCTCGGGACGAGCGGTACACGGCGAGCGCGTACAGCGCCATCGGCACCGCGAGGGAGTTGAACGCGCCATCCGGCGTGATCAGGGCGAAGCTCGCCACCCAGACGACCCCGAGGACTATGGCGGGGTAGCGTCGGCGGAGCATCAGCGCGGCGGCGCTCACCGCGACCGCGGCGAACTGCAGCACGAGCACGGCGCCCGGAACCGGGTAGGTGGTCGTCGCCGACGCGATGGTGATGACCACCGTCACGAGCAGATACGCCCCGGCAACGAGTCCGTCGACCCACCACGGGTGTCGCGCCCAGAACCTGCGCACGACTCCCGGCGGCCGCGGCAGACGGAGGTCTCCCTCGGTGAGCGGGGCGCGCTCGCCGAGGGAGACTGTCGGGTCGTGCATCCTCAGGACTCTACGCGTCCCGTCGCTTCAGCAGCACGGCGCCGCCGCCGATGCCCACGACCACCCAGCCGAGGGCGATGGCGAGGTTCCGCCAGAGCTCGGCCACGTCAGCGCCCGGCAGGGGCGCGGCGAACAGGGCCGACCCGGCCTGCGAGAAGGTGAACGGAACGAGGTTCTGCGCCCACTCGACGGGGATCATCTGGAGCACCACCGGCAGCAGGAGCACGAGGCCGAGCGCTGCGGCGATGCCGCCGGCGCCGCTGCGCAGGATCGTCCCGATGCCGAGCCCGAGCACCGCGACGAGCCCGAGATAGAGGCCGCCGCCGAGCAGGGGAAGGAACACCGCGGGCTCGAACAGGCTCGCGGAAATGCCGCGGCCCGTCAGGATCGGCGATGCGACGAGGAACGACAGGATCGAGGCGACAGCACCGACGACGAAGGTGGTGGCGAACAGCACCACGGTCTTGGCCCACAGCGCGCCGAGGCGGCGGGGGTCGGCGGTGAGCGTCGAGCGGATCATCCCGGTCGAGTACTCGCCGCTGATCATGAGCACGCCGAGCACCGCGACCACGAGTTGCCCGAAGAAGAGCCCGAAGGTGGCCACCTGCACGGCGATGGCGTTGTGGGCGTCGGCGGGAGCACCGTCGACGGGGAAGTTGGAGGCCATGAGTGCCGCCATGCCGAGCGAGACGAGCACGACAATCGCGTACGACCAGACTGTCGACCGCAGGCTGCGGAGCTTGATCCACTCCGAGCGCAGGAGTCCGCCGCCGGTGAGCCGGATGCTCGTAGGGACTGTTGCGGTGGTCATCGTACGTTCTCCTTGGTGATGTTGGTCGTTTCATACTCAACCTCGTCCTGGGTGAGGGCCATGTAGGCCTCCTCAAGGGACGCGTTGATCGGGGTCAGTTCGTGCAGCGCCAGGCCGGCGCCCGCCGCGGCGTCGCCGATCTGGGCGGCGGACAGGCCGGTAATGGTGAGCCGGTCGCGCTCCTCATTCAGCACCGTCACGTCGGCGCCGGCGAGCAGGCGGGCGAGCTCGTCCGCGCGCGGGCTGCGCACCTGGACGGTCTGGCGGGTCGCCTGCGAGAGGATGTCGGCGATCGGGGCATCCGCGATGATACGGCCGCGCCCCAGCACGATGAGGTGGTCCGCGGTGAGGGCCATCTCGCTCATGAGGTGGGAGGAGAGGAACACGGTGCGGCCCTCGCCGGCGAGGTAGCGCACGAGGTTGCGGACCCACAGCACGCCCTCGGGGTCGAGCCCGTTGACCGGCTCGTCGAGGATGAGCGTCGCGGGATCGCCGAGCAGGGCCGCGGCGATGCCGAGCCGCTGGCCCATCCCGAGGGAGAAGCCGCCGACGCGCTTGCCGGCTACGGCCTCGAGTCCGGTCATGGCGATGACCTCGTGCACGCGGCGCGAGCCGATGCCGTGGGTTGCCGCCATGGCGAGGAGGTGGTTGTAGGCGCTGCGGCCGGTGTGCACGGCCTTCGCGTCGAGCAGGGCGCCGACCTCGTGCAGCGGCGCGCGGTGCTGGGCGTACCGGGCGCCGTTGACGGTGACGCTGCCGGTCGTGGGCCGGTCGAGCCCCACGATCATGCGCATCGTCGTGGACTTGCCGGCGCCGTTGGGCCCGAGGAATCCGGTGACCATCCCCGGCTGGACCGTGAAGTCGATACTGTCGACGGCGGTCTTGCTGCCGTAGTTCTTGGTGAGTGACTGTGCGTGGATCATGGCTTCAAGCCTAGGAACGGGACCCCGGCGGCGAATCGGCCGGGAGAGTGCTCTCGTGGGCCGGCGCGTGGTACCCGAGTACTACTCGCCGCCGCCGCGGTGTTCCTCGCGGCGGCGGCGATCGTCGCACGCTAGCTCGCGTCGCGCTCCTGCGCCTTGAGGGCGCGCTCCACGCCCGCGAGGTTCTCGATGACCATGCGACGCAGGGCCGGGGTCTCGGGGTTCGCCGCGAGCCAGGCGTTCGTGGCATCCACGAGGCCCTGCGACGCGAGGGGAGCGGGGTAGAGACCGAGCACGATGTACTCGGCGATCTTGTAGGAGCGGTTCGCCCAGATGTCGTTGAGCATCGCGAAGTACGGCTCGACGAGGCCCTCGAGTACGGACGGGTCGTTGACGTGCTGGTAGCCCATCGTCACCATGCGCACTATCGCGTTCGGCAGGGTGTCGCTCGCGACGAGCGAGTCGAACGCCGCGCGCTTTCCCTCGGCGGTCGGGAACGTCGCGTGGGCGCGCGCCGCGGCCTGAGCGCCGTTCGACGTGTTGTCCCCCGCGAGCTCCGTGTCGACCTCGGCCGCGTCCGCAGCTCCGTTGAGCACGAGGCCCTCGAGGATCTCCCAGCGCAGGTCGGTGTCGATCTCCAGCCCGTCGAGCACGACGGAGCCGTCGAGCAGCCCGCGCAGGGTCGCGACGTGGTCGGCTGTGGAGGCGATGTTCGCGAAGAACTTCGCGAACTGGAACTGCGCGTCCGACCCGGCCTTCGCCTCCTTCGCGAGAAGCCACAGTCCGTCGCCCACGGCCTCGATCGTCTCGTCGCGACGCGAGGGCACGACGTAGTAACGGGCAACCTGGGTGAGTTGCGAGAGCGTGGTCCGGATGGTCGTCGACTCGGTCTCGGCGGCGATGTTGTTCAACACCAGCTGTACGTAGTCCGAGGGCGAGGCCTCGGCGTCACGCGTGGCATCCCACGCTGCACCCCACACGATGGACCGGGCGAGCGGGTCGCCGATGTCCTCGAGGTGCTCCATGGCTACGGCCAGCGACTGCTCGTCGAGCCGGATCTTCGCGTAGGCGAGGTCGTCGTCGTTCACGAGCACGAGGTCGGGGCGCGTCAGGCCGACGAGCTCGGGCACGTCTGTGCTGACGCCGTCCACGTCGATCTCGACGCGGTGGTCGCGCGTGAGCTTTCCGCCGCGCAGGGCGTAGAAGCCGATGGCGAGGCGGTGCGGGCGGATCGTCGGGTAGTCGGGTGCCGCCTCCTGCTGCACGACGAACGACGTGATGGTGCCGTCATCCGTCGTCTCGATGACAGGACGCAGGGTGTTGACGCCCGCGGTCTCGAGCCACAGCTTGCTCCACTGGGTGAGCTCGCGGCCCGAGGTCTTCTCGAGCTCGACGAGCAGGTCGCTCAGCTCCGTGTTGCCGTGCGCGTGCTTCTTGAAGTAGGCGGCGACGCCCCGCATGAAGGCCTCCAGACCGACCCACGCGACGAGCTGCTTGATGACCGAGCCGCCCTTCGCGTACGTGATGCCGTCGAAGTTGACCTGCACATCTTCGAGGTCGTTGATCGTCGCGACGACGGGATGCGTCGACGGCAGCTGGTCCTGACGGTAGGCCCAGCTCTTCTCCATGGCCTGGAACGTGGTCCAGGCCTCATGCCACTCGGTCGCCTCGGCGGTGGCGAGGGTGGATGCCCACTCCGCGAAGCTCTCGTTGAGCCACAGATCGTTCCACCACTTCATCGTGACGAGGTCGCCGAACCACATGTGCGCGAGCTCGTGCAGGATCGTGACGACGCGGCGCTCCTTCACGGCATCCGTCACCTTCGATCGGAACACGTAGGTCTCGGTGAAGGTGATGGCGCCGGCGTTCTCCATGGCGCCGGCGTTGAATTCCGGTACGAAGAGCTGGTCGTACTTCTCGAAGGGGTACGCGTAGTCGAACTGCTTCTCGTAGAACTCGAAGCCCTGCTTGGTTTTCTCGAAGATGTAGTCGCTGTCGAGGTACTGGCTGAGCGACTTGCGGGCGAAGATCCCGAGGGGGATGGTGCGGCCGTCGCTCGACGTGAGCTCGTCGGTCACCGACACGTACGGGCCGGCGACGATCGCCGTCACGTAGCTGGAGAGGATCGGCGTGGGCGCGAAGCTCCAGGTGCCCTTGTCGCCGTCGATGACGGGCTCGGGCGTGGGGGAGTTGCTCACGACGGCCCAGTTCGCGGGCGCCGTCACCGTGAACTGGAACGTGGCCTTGAGGTCGGGCTGCTCGAACACCGCGAACACGCGGCGGGAATCCGGCACCTCGAACTGCGAGTAGAGATACACCTCGTCGTCCACGGGATCGACGAAGCGGTGCAGGCCCTCGCCGGTGTTCGTGTAGAGGGCATCGGCGACGACCTCGAGCACGTTGTCGGCGGCGAGTTCGGCAAGCTGGATGCGCACGCCATCGCTCACGGCGGCGGCGTCAAGAGCGGTGCCGTTGAGGGTGACCGAGTGCACGTTCTTCGTTATCGCATCGATGAACGTCGCCGAGCCGGGCTCCGCGGTGAAGTGCACGCGCGTCGTGCTGCCGAAGGTCTCGGCGCCGGTAGTGAGGTCGAGGGCGATCTCGTAGCTCGTGACATCCACGAGCGCCTTTCGATCCTGTGCTTCGACTCGTGTGAGGTTCTCTCCTGGCACCGCATGCTCCTTTGATTCGGTCGGATCGTGTCCGACTACCAACCCTATCCGGCGGGCACAACGGGTCCTAAGGCCCGTGACGACACCGGTACGCTGAAAATCCCACAGACAAACGGAGTGACCATGGCCGACGAGACCAACCCCGAGACCCCGGCTCCTAAGAAGCCCGCGGCGCGCAAGCCTTCAACTACCGGCCCCGGCGCCGCACCGAGGAAGCCGGCAGCCAAGAAGCCGACCGCAGCGACGACGCCCGTCGAGGTGGCGCCCGCCGCACCCGAAGCCGCGGCCGCACCCGAGCCTGTCGTACCCGCGGTACCCGAGCCTGTCGTGCCCGCTGTGGTCGTGCCCGAGGTTCCTGCCGAGCCCGCCGCGCCGGCGGCCCCTGTGGCGACCCCGATCGACGGCACCTACCCCGCACCGGTTGCGACCCCGAAGCGCAAGGTATGGCCTTGGGTGCTGGGCGGCGGAATCCTGCTCTTCGTGCTCCTCATCGCCGGCGCCATCATCGCCGTCGCCGCGATTCTCGGAGCATTCGGCGGCGACCCCAAGAAGGCCGTGACCGACTACGACAAGTCATTCGAGACCGCCGACTGCGAGCTGTTCCAGTCGACGACGACGACGGAGTTCCAAGACAGCTTCTTCGGCGAGAAGTTCGACTGCGCTCGCTGGGTCGAGAACGCCGAGGCCCTCACCGTCGACGGTGTCTACGCCTACGACGTGAAGATCGTGATCTCCAAGACCAACGACGACACGGCAGAGGTCGTCACGCAGGAGACCGACACCTCGAGCGGCGACCCTGTCGACTACACGCTGCGCTACTACCTCACCAAGGTCGACGGCCACTGGCTCATCGACGGCATCGACAACGAGTCGTAGGTCTCGGCGGGGCGAACGCTCGCCTCGGCCGCGTCGATCGTCTCGCTCAGGAGGGCGTGCAGGCGGGCATCCGGATCCGGGATGCACGCCAGCGCGATTCCCGTGACCGCCGTGTGCACTATCGCTTCCGCTGTGCGCGCTGTCGCGCGAGGCAGTAGCCGCGCCGTGGAGAGGTAGTCCCGCGCCCAACGCTCGAGGTCGGGGGACTGCTCGAACGCCGCACGGCTGTCGGCACCGACCTCCGGGTCGAACGACAGCAGCGCCACCGCGAGTGCGCGCTGGCGCTCGAAGCTCGCGATCGGCAGCGCCGCGCGGGCAGCGCGCAGCGCGACCTCCATACCGAGGCGCGGATCGTCGCTCGTGAGGCCGACTACGCGGTGGATGAGCGAGGTGAGCTGCGCGCGCCCCGCATCGCTCGTGAAGTCGTTGACGTCGCGCGCGAGGGCGGCGATCGTCGGGTGGGTGCACGCCGGATGATCGCTCCAGCGCTCACCGGCGAGGTAGGAGGCGAACTCCATGAAGCACGCGCCCTGTTTCGGAGTGCGGTGCCGGCCTGCCGAGAGTGTCGGCATCAGGTCCGGCGTGTGTGTGACGGCCATGATCCAGTGTGCTCCGCTTTTCGCGGCAAATCCAGAGGTGGGTGGCCGGTGCTAGCGTGACGCGCATGACCGCCAAAGACCTCTTTCTCCTGTCTGATGCAGCCCTCCGCGAGGTCGTCGACCGCATCACCCCCGAGCAGCTCGAGCTGCCGGTTCCCGCAGCGTGGAGCAGCACGGGCGTCGCTACCCTCCGCGGCATCCTTGCGCTGCACGCGAAAGATGAGGCCTGGGTGCCCGACGTGCTCGCGGGCAAGACCATCGACGAGGTGGGCGAGGCCTGGAACGGCGATCTTCTGGGGGAGCATCCGGTCGCCTCGTACGACCGCCTGAACGACCTTGCCACCGCGGCTGTCGAGTCGGTGACCGACCTCGATGCCCTCGCGCACCTCAGCTACGGCGACTACCCCGTCAGCGACTTCTTCGAGCACGCGAGCTACTACCGGGCGTTCCAGGCGGTCGCGATAGCGAAGCTCCTGGGAGATGACTTCCGGATGCCCACAGCCCTCGTCGATGCCCTCACCGAGTCTGTCGAGCCGCAGCTGGAGCAACTGCGCGAATGGCACGTGTTCGGCCCCGAGGTGCCGGTGCCCGAGGGCGCGGACAAGCAGACCCGGCTCCTGGGGATGACGGGCTTCTACGACCCTTCGTAACCCCTCCTAAACTGGGCACCATGCGCATCCACATCGCGACTGATCACGCCGGCCTCGAGTTCAGCGAAGACCTCCAGCAGCACCTGCGCGACTCCGGGCACGAGGTCGTCGACCACGGCCCGACGAGCTACGACCCGCTCGACGACTACCCGAGCTTCTGCATCAACGCCGCGATCGCCGTCGTTGCCGATCAGGCTGCCGGTGTGGAGTGCCTCGGCATCGTCTTCGGGGGTTCTGGCAACGGCGAGCAGATCGCGGCCAACAAGGTGACGGGCGCCCGCGCCGCCCTCGTCTGGAACGAGTCGACAGCCCTGCTGGCGCGCCAGCACAACGACGCGAACCTCATCTCGATCGGGGCGCGCCAGCACACCGTCGAGGAGGCCAAGCACTTCATCGACGTGTTCATCGCCGAGCCGTTCTCGGGTGAAGAGAGGCACGCGCGCCGCATCGCGCAGCTCGCCGAGTTCGAGACCACGGGTCTCATCGCCGGCCGCCAGGTCGATACGCCGGGGGTCTGACGGTGCCCGAGGGCCATTCCGTCCACCGCATCGCGCGCCAGTTCGCGTTGCACTTCGTCGGGCACGAGGTTGCCGCATCCTCGCCGCAGGGGCGTTTCGCCGCGGGTGCCGCCCAGCTGGATGGCCACGTCATGACGCAGGCCATCGCGGTCGGCAAGCAGATGTTCCTGGAGTTCGACAACGGCCTGTGGCTGCGCGTGCACCTCGGCATCTACGGTGCCTGGGACTTCGCGGGCGATATCACGGCCGATGCGACAATGGCATCGTCGAGCGGCCGGATGGGTCAGACCAACCAGAGGGGCACCGTCGTCGGCGCCTTCGAGGATTCGCTCGCGAGTATCGGCGCGCCCCGCCGCACGAGGCTGCGCATGGCCGAGCAGGAGAAGCTCGAGGCGCCGTCGGACACGTTCCCGCCCGAGCCCATCGGCGCGGTTCGGGTCCGCTTGCTGACCGAGGCGACCTGCGCCGACCTGCGCGGGCCGACCGCGTGCGAAGTGCTGCTGCCCGAGGAGGTGCAGACCGCGATCGACAAGCTCGGGCCGGATCCGCTCCTCGAATCCGGCACTGCCGCGGAAGACCGCTTCACCGCCACCATCCTGAAGAAGCCCACTCCCATCTGTCTCCTGCTCATGGACCAGTCGGTGGTCGCGGGCATCGGCAACGTCTACCGCGCTGAGCTTCTCTTCCGTGCACGGCTCAACCCGCACATCCCCGGTCGCGATCTGCCGGAGAAGACCGTGCGCGCGCTCTGGAAAGACTGGACAAAGCTCCTCACGATCGGTGTGGAGACCGGTCAGATGATGACCATGGATGGCCTCAGCAAGGAGGCCTACGACGGCGCGATGGCCAGCCGCGCCGACCGGCACTGGGTCTACCACCGCACGGGGGAGCCGTGCCGGGTGTGCGGAACGCCCATCGTCATGGAGGAGATCGGCGGCCGCAAGCTCTACTGGTGTCCGAAGGATCAAGCATGAGAAACACACCGCACTTCCTCATGACCGACCCGAACGAGGTCAAGCGGCTCATCCGCGAGAACCCGTGGGCGACCATCGTCTCGAGCACCTCGAACGGGCTCGTCGCGTCGCACTACCCGGTAGTTCTCGAGGAGACAGACGACGACACCATCAGCATCGTCAGCCACGTCGGCCGACCGGATGAGAAACTGCACGAACTCGGAGAGCACGAGGTCATGGTCATCATCGCCGGGCCGCACGGGTACATCTCGCCCGGGTGGTACCACGACGAGAAGTCGGGCTTCGTTCCCACCTGGAACCACGTCACGGCGCATCTGTACGGCGTGCCGCAACTACTGTCTGAGGCAGAGAATTTCGAGGTGCTCGACAAGCTCGTCGACCACTTCGAGGAGCGGATGCCCGCCCCCATCACCCTCGACATCGACGAGACCACGGCCCGCCGCATAGCACTCGGAACCGTCGGCCTCCGGCTCGTCGTCACTCGCTTCGACGCCCGTGCCAAGCTCAGTCAGAACAAACCACAGGAGGTCGTCGACCGTATCATCGACGAACTGCAGGCGGGCGAGCAGTACTCCAACCCCGACCTGGCGCGCGAGATGCGCCGCGTGCACGGCCATGATTCTCCGTAACCTCCGCCTCGGCGGCCGCGTGCTCGATCTCCGGATCGAGGCCGGCGTCATCACGGAGATCGGCGCGGCGCTCGGCGACGGCGACGACTTCGACGGCCGCTGGGTGTCGCCCGGCCTCTGGGACAACCACGTGCACTTCACCCAGTGGACGCTCACCTCGCAGCGCATCGACCTCTCCGCCGCGACCTCGGCGGAGGAGGCCGCGGCGCTCGTCGCGGGCGCGGGCGACCTCATCATCGGCGCGAATTTCCGCGACGGGCTGTGGCCGGATGCGCCATCCCGTGAGATTCTCGACGCGACGACGGGCGGCACCCCCGCCGTGCTCGTGAGTGCAGATCTGCACTCGGTGTGGCTCAACTCGGCAGCCCTGCGCCAGTTCGGGCACACGGACCATCCCACAGGCCTGCTCAGCGAGAACGAGGCCTTCGCCGTTCACGAGCACCTCGCCACGATGCCCGACGAGACCGTCGACAGATGGGGCCGCACGGCGGCCTCGGAGGCGGCCGCCCGCGGTGTGGTGGGCATCGTGGACCTCGAGATGACCTGGAACCTCGACACCTGGCAGCGCCGTGTCGCCTCCGGGCATGATGCCCTCCGGGTCGAGTTCGGCGTGTACACGCACGACCTCGAGCGGGCCATCGCGCAGGGCCTTCGCACGGGCCGGTCCATCGACCCGCTCGTGACTGTCGGGCCCTACAAGGTACTCACCGACGGGTCTCTCAACACCCGCACGGCCTACACGTGGGACCCCTACGAAGACGGCTCGCACGGCATGCTCACGGTCCCGCCCGAAAAACTCATGCCTCTCCTGCAGCGCGCGGCCGGGTCGGGCCTTACCCCGGCAGTGCACGCCATCGGTGACCACGCCAACACTCTCGCGCTTGACGCGTTCGCGAGCCTGGGCATCCGGGGCCGCATCGAGCACGCCCAGTTGCTCTCCGAGTCTGACTACCCGCGGTTCGCGCAGCTCGGCGTGGAGGTGAGCGTGCAGCCCGAGCACGCCATGGACGACCGGGATGTCTCCGAGAAGTACTGGGCGGGTCGCACGGCCCGGCTCTACCCGTTCCGTAGCCTCCTCGACGCGGGGGCGACGCTGCTGTTCGGCTCGGATGCTCCCGTCGCACCGCTCGACCCGTGGGTGAGCATGGCGGCCGCCGTCACGAGGGAGCGCGATGGACGTGCGCCGTGGCATCCGGAGCAGCGCATCACGAATGCGGAAGCTCTCGCGGCCTCCACCCGCACGACCGTCGGGGTGGGCCAGCCCGCCGACCTCGTGATCACCGAGCTCGACCCCTTAACCACGACAGGAGAGGCGCTGCGACGGATGCCCGTCGCGGCGACTCTCCTGGGCGGCAGGTACACCTACCGCGGTTGAACGTGCGAGATCTACTTCGTGGCGACGTGCGCGAAGAGGAACCAGCGGTCCTTCTCGAGTGCGCGGGCGATCTCGATGGCGACGTCCTGGCTCACCGGGTCGAGCTCGGCGAGCTCGGTCACGGCGGTGCGGACGGTCACGAGGGTGGCGTCGATCGCGGCGATGACCTGGCCAATGACCGCGTCGGACTGCTGGAAGCCGGCAGTCATCTCGGGGGTCGAGGCCTTGGCGCCCACGGTCTGGATGCGCGCATCGATCGGCAGGCCGAGAGCGACAACCCGCTCGGCAGCGGTGTCGGCATACTCGCGGGCGTGGTCGACGATCACGTCGAGCAGCTCGTGCACGGCCTGGAAGTTCGCGCCGCGAACGTGCCAGTGCGCCTGCTTGCCGTCGACGGAGAGGGCGGTCAGGTCGGTGACGACCGGGCCGAGGAACTGGGCGACACCCGACGTCACGTCGGGGTCTGCGGAGGTCTGGGGAACTGCCTTGATTTCGGTCATGGTGTGACTCCTTCTGCTGTCCTCTTCAACGTTAGCCACGCCCTGACATTCCGCAAGCAAGCGAAGGCAACGCTAAGTGATCGTGACAACGGTGGGGTTAGCCCCCTCGAGGTCGGTGAGGCAGCCGGATGGGCGCCGCCCCACCATGCGGCGAGAATTGCACAATGACCACCGAGACGACCCCGCCCGCAGTGAAGCGCCGCGGCTACCTGGGCCTGTGGGCCTCGGTGCCGCGCGAGCTGCTCTACCTGCTCATCGCCTTTCCCATCTCGGTGGTCGGATTCGGCATCACCATCGGCCTCTTCACCGCCGGGCTCGGCACGATCGTCACCTTCTTCATCGGCGTGGTTCTGATCATCGGCTGCCTGTACGTGGCCCGCGGCTTCGGCGCCGTGGAACTGGCGCTCCTCGACATCACGGGGCGCCCGCCCATCCCGCGCCCGGAATGGCAGGACGCGCGTGCCCGCACGGGCTTCTTCGGCTGGTGCCGCGCGGTTCTCGGCAACGGCCACTACTGGCTGTACCTGCTGCACGTGATGGTTATCGACCTCGTCGTCAAGATCGTCACGTGGACGATCATGGTCGTGTGGCTTGCCGTCGCCCTTGGCGGACTCACCGCCTGGATCTGGGATCGCGGCATCTCCGACTCCGGTCACGAGTTCTACTTCTCGCCCTACGTGCTGCCGGGCGTTGCCGATCCCGCCCTCGCCGACAACCTCCTGTTGTTGGCGGCGGGAGCGGTCTTCGCCGCGACCCTGCCGTTCGTGATGCGCGGGCTCGTGATGGTCCACTGGTTCATTGCGCGCGGGGTGCTGGGCGCGTGGCGCTCCGATGCCCTGCAGCGCGAGGTCGTGACGCTCAACGAGTCGCGCGGAGCAGCACAGAACGCCGAGGGGCACTCCCTGCGCCGACTCGAGCGTGACATCCACGACGGACCCCAGCAGCGGTTGGTGAGGCTGCAGATGGACCTTGCTGCGGCGGAACGGCAGCTCGACTCCGACCCCGAGAAGGCCCGAGGGCTGATCGCTGAGGCTATGCAGCAGTCTCGTGACGCGCTCGAGGAACTGCGAGCTCTCTCGCGTGGCTTCGCGCCGCCGATCCTGCTTGACCGCGGGCTTGTCGCCGCACTCGAGTCGGCGGCGGTGCGCAGCACGATCCCGACCCGCATCGTGGACGAGTTGCCCGCGGGCACCCAGCTTCCGCAGGAGATCGAGCGCAATGCGTATTTCGTCGCCTCGGAGGCGCTCGTCAACGCGGGCAAGCACTCGGGTGCGACCGAGGTGGTGATCACTGTGGCGCTGCGGGAGGGATGGCTCGACATCCTCGTGCGCGACGATGGCCGCGGGGGAGCGACTGCCGTGGCCGGCCACGGAATCACGGGGCTCGAGGAGCGTCTGCGCGGCCTTGGTGGCACGCTCGAACTCCTGAGCCCCGTGGGCGGCCCGACTGTCGTCTCCGCACACCTGCCGGTCGCCTAGTGTGGAGGCCGTGGATGGTCTTCGTGTTGTCGTAGCGGACGACTCAGTTCTGCTGCGCGAGGGCCTCGTGCGTGTGCTCGAGGAGGCCGGAGCCGACGTGCTCGCCTCCTACGGCGACGCGGATGCCCTCCTCGCCGATCTCGCGGCGCAGAGTCCACAACTCGTCGTGCTGGATGTGCGCATGCCCCCGACGTTCCGCGACGAGGGGGTTCGGGCGGCCATCCGGGCCCGCGAGCTCATGCCCGAGGTCGGGATTCTGCTGCTCTCGCAGTACGTGGAGGTGGCGTACGCGCAGGAGCTGCTGTCGTCGGGCAGCGGCGGCATCGGCTACCTGCTGAAGGACCGCGTGGCATCGCTCGCGGAACTGCGCGATGCTATCGAGCGGATCGCGGCGGGGGGCACGGTGCTCGACCCGGAGGTCGTGGCGCAGCTGATCGGCCGCCGACACGACCCGTTGACGACTCTGACCCCGCGCGAGCACGAGGTACTGGCCCTCATGGCGGAGGGTCGCACGAACGCCGCGATCGGTTCTGCACTGGTGATCGGTGTCGGCGCCGTCGAGAAGAACGTGACGGCGATCTTCCAGAAGCTCGGCCTCGACGACTCCGGCACCGACCACCGCCGGGTGCTTGCCGTTCTGGCCTGGCTCCAGCGCTAGCGCAGGGAAGCGAGTCTGCCGCCCACCGCTCTGAGGTCGCGCATGCGCTTCTCGAAGGTCACGGCGACAAAGATGATGAGCGCGCCCCCGATCACAGCCCAGATCCACCACTCGGTGGCTTGGTAGACGGCGACGATCTGTGGCGAGAACGTGCGGATCGCGTGGATGAGCACCACCGCCGAGCCGATGATCAGGGGTGCCTGCAGCTTCAGCAGGGCTCCCGTGATGACGGCGGCGACGCACACGACCCCGATGCCGACGAGCCGCCAGATGGGTTGGTCGACGAACGTGGCGAACAGGGAGGGCAGGAGCAGGACGAGCAGCCCCGGTGCGATCCACGGCCAGCTGCTCGCGTCGGGGTAGCGGCGCAGCATCACACCGCCGGCGATCAGGAGCGCCGCGGCGAGGATGAGAGTTCCCCACTCGAACGGGTCGAGTGCTCGCGCGACCGAGCCCGCGACGACCACGGCCGTCGCGAGGGCGAGGGCGATCCACGCGACGAGCCGTGTGAACGGCGGCCGCTCGAGGAGCATGCCCGCGACATAGAGTGCCGAGAGCACCGCCACGAGGATGAGCGCGCGTGCCGCGAAATGACCCTCGCGGAGCAAGGGGATCTCGATGAACGTGATGAGGGCGAGCGTGACCACGACGGCGGCCTGCGCGATGATGCCGCGGCCCGAGCCGCGCGTGCGAGCCTGCGCGATCGCGGCGGTCAGCAGCACGACGAGTGACCCGGCGAGCCAGAGGTCGAGGGTCGCGTCGTCGGCGACCCGCGCGGTCGCGAGGGCGACGGGCCTGGCGAATCCGGCGAACAGGACGCCAGCAGCGCCCGCCGCTGCGGCGACGTCGAGGTAGATGGAGCTGCGCAGCAGGCTGCCCGCCAGAAGCAGTGCGGCGGAGACGCCGGCGACGGCGAACGTGCGCTCGACGGGACCGGTGGCCGACACGATCCCCAGCGGCACTATCGAGACGAGCAGGGCTCCCAGCGCGATGAACGCGGGCGCGGTACCCGTGCGGTGCGAGCGCCAGCTCAGCAGCGCCACGATGAGCAGCGCGCCGGACAGGGGGAGCAGGTAGGGCTCGAGGTCGCGAACGCCATGGTCGGCGAGGGTCCACGTGAGGCCCCCGAAGGCGAGGGCGAGGGCGAGCCATCCGAAGTGCTTGCGCGGGGAGGCCGACGCGAAGAGGCCGTCGCGGGAGACGGCGAGGAGAAGCGCGACGGCACCTCCGATGAGTAGGGCGAGCCACGTCGAGTCGGCGTTCGTGGTGACGGCGCTGATGAGCAGGGCAGCCGTCACGATAACGGCGCCGGCGTCGCGGGCGATCCGGTGACCGCGGCCCGCTAGCGCGAGCGACGCCGCGGCGATGACGAGGCTTCCCACCACGGGAGCGATCCACAGCACGAACTCGGGGAGACCGAGCAGTCGGGCCACCGAATCGAGCAGCCACGCGGCGAGCGGCGCGAGCGCGAAGGACGCCGCCACTCTCTCGGGCCTGAACCCCGTGCGCCACACCCAGAGCACGAGCACCCCGATGAACAGCACCCCGAGCACGACGCTCGTCGTGTACTCGGGAAGGACGAGGGCCGCCCCCGAGGAGAACAGGTCCAGTAGGATACTCAGTGCGACGGTCACGCCTGCCGTGAGGAAGGCCAGCCAGAACAGCACTCGTGTCTCGAGGGCTGCTAGCGTGCGCGAGGCGAGTGCCGCGACGGCGACGAGGAGAATCGCGAGGAACAGCACGGCGTGGGTCGAGTCGACGGGCGCGCCCGCGCCGCCCTGGAAGCGCTCGTTGGTGTGCCACGCCTCGGAGCCGATCGCGACGAAGGCCAGCACGGTCGCAGTCGCAAGGAGCGCGGCGCGGAGAGCAACCACTCCCGTCGCCGCGCGGGCGACGACGAGCAGCACGACGGTTCCCACCGAGGCGTACCACCACGTGTCGATGCTCGACCACGAGGTCGAGTACGAGAGCGCGAGAGACACGAGGCCCGTGGCAACGAGGGCGATCCGGATGCCCCGCCCCCACGCGCGCGTGCGCCCCACGGTGAGCAGCACGACGGCGGCGGCCCCCAGAACGAGCCAGCCGAGCACTGTCGCCCACAGCACTCCCGTGAGCGGAACGGCCAGCACCAGAACCCCGAGAGCTGCCGAGACGATGACCAGGCGGCGCGAGCGCAGCACCCCGCCGACGGCCCAGGCCGTGGCGGCAAGCGCGAGCACTCCCACGAGCGCGAGGACGGCCCACAGATGCTCGGGCTGCGTATCGAGGCTTGTGCCACCGCGAATCGACCAGCGGTTGTGACCCCGTGCCGAGATGATGAGGGCGCGGAGGAGGGGGCCCGCGCTGACGACGAGCAGCGTGACGCCCGCGACCGTCGCCGCCGACCATGCAGCGGCGATGGTGACCTGCGAGGGCATCCGGCGGGCCAACAGTTCGAGGCCCAGCGTCACGGGGGCCGCGGCGACGAGGGGGACGATCAGCCCGAACGCGCTGTCGTCGATGCGAAAGCCGACCGGGATGAGAGCGGCAGCGGCCGCCACTGCGCCGAGGCAGGCGAGAGCCACGGCAAACGGCCGGCCGAGGGCGAGGCGCTCGAGAAGCACGACATGGGCGAGCGCGACGAGAGCGACGAGAGCGAGGCCGACGACGGGTGCCCAGTCTTGGGCCGGCTCGATCCACGGTGCAGTGACGGCGGCAACGAGAAGGCCCGCGAGGGCGAGGCAGAGCGAGATGATGCGCTCGACGACGCGCGGCCGGGCGAGGGGGTGCAGGAGGGCTGTCGCTGCGAGGACGAGGAAGGCAACACAGGCGCGGAGGGAACCGTCGAGCTGGCTCGTGAGCCCGCCTGCTATAAGAGCCGCCGCCGGGGCGAAGGTGGTGAAGGCCACGATGCTCGGCAGCCGCAATCCCGAAAGCCGGTGCCATACCGCAAACCCCACCGAGGAGACGAGCAGCGCCGTGCCCCAATAGATGAGCCCGTCGGCACTCGCCGCACCGAACAGATCGTTGGCACGGATGGCGAAGACGTCGAGGTAGACGAACACGACGGCGAGGGCGGCTATGGCCTCGGCTGTCGCGCGCAGCCGGTTCCGCTTGAGCAGTGAGGCAGCAACGAAGCACGCGATGGTGACGGCAGCGATGATGACCGAGCGCCACACCAGCCCGAACGTGATGAAGGCGTAGACGAGGAAGAAGATGGCGCCGACCGCGAGCAGGGAGACGCCGACGATGAGGAGGATGACCTGCACGCCGAGGTGCCTGCGGGGTTCGACCGGAGCAGCCGGGGGTGCAGCGACCGTTGTGGGCGCGGGCTCTGCAGGTGCAGCCACGGGAACCGGTGCCGCGACAGGAGCAGGGGCGGCCGCCGCGGCTGCCGACTCGAACCGGATCCTGCCGATGAGCTCGAGCCTGCGGTCGAGTGCGGATGAGGCATCCGCGCCCGCTGCATCGAGCTGGGCGAGGAGCGGACTCGCCAGGTCGAGACCACAGCGCGGGCAGCGTGCCGCCGACCGCGGCTCGAAGCACGCTGGGCACACCGCGATCGTGAGGTCGCCGGGCTGGCGCGGAAACTGCACGAAGCCGACGTGGGGCAGGTAGCTATCCATTGCCGATCAGGCTAGTGGCAGCACGAAGAAACGCACCGGAGTGCGTCGCCCTGTGTGGACGGAAGTTCTAGGACGCTGCCTGTGCGAAACCGACGGCGCCCTGGACCTCGGGGCGGCGGTACTCCAGGCGGTCGGTCCAGGCCGAGCCGTCCCACCAGCGGAGCATGGCGGTGCCGGCGGGATCCGGGTACCAGCCGAAGGGGGCGATTTCGGGCGCAGACGTAACGTTTGCAGACATTTCGGGGTGTCCTGTGTGCCTCGTCGCCAGGCATTTCGGGTTGCGACGCGCGGTCCTACCGCGGCTGGACCAGTTCGGGTGCGGTGTCCTCATAGTAGAGGACACCGCCCGTAACCGGTCTACCCCCCTAACGGGTTAACGCGGGGTGATAGCTAGGATGAAGGAGTGAACATCATCGGCTTCGTCGTCTCGCTGGTTCTCTTCGTGCTCGGGTTCTACATCATGGGCAACGCGTTCTACGTGGAGGGTGCCGAGTTCCCCGTCTTCATCGCTGGCATCCTGTGCACGAGCCTCGGGCTCTTCATCCCCGTGCACATCCTCAAGCGCATCGACGGCTAGGTTCCGACCGTGGCGAGTCTCCTCAGCAGGCTCGCGCCGCTGGTCATCACCCTGCGGGGCTCGAAGCGCATGTTCCGCTCGGCGCAGCGCACTCTCGACAGGGTCGCCGCGCTCGAGAAGAAGCCAGCCTCGTTCGAACCGCCGAAGTCGCTCGTTGCCACTCGTACCGAGATCGGCGGATGGCCGGTCTTCACCGTCTCGCCAAGCACAGGTTCGGCATCCCGCACCGTCGTGTACCTGCACGGCGGCTGCTACGTCTTCGAGATCGACCCCGTGCACTGGACGCTCATCGGCAAGCTCGCGAACGAGGCCGGCGTACGGGTTGTCGTGCCGATCATGCCGCTCGCTCCTGCGGGCACCGCGAGCACGGTCGTGCCGCGAGTCGCCGACCTGGTGCAGTCGCTCGAGGGCGAGGTGAGCATCGTGGGCGACTCGTCGGGCGGCGGCATGGCGCTCGCCGTGGCCCTTGAGCTGCGTGATCGAGAAGCTGCACCGTTGCACCACCTCGTGCTCATTTCCCCGTGGCTCGACATCAGCGGCACGGATCCCCGCCTCGCGGAGATCGACCCGCGCGACCCGTGGCTCGCCGTTCCCGGAACGCACGCGGCCGGCGGCCTCTATCGCGACGAGCTGGGGGAGGGCGACTGGCGCGTCTCACCCATCCACGGCGACTTCACCGGGCTGGGACCCATCACGATGTTCAGCGGAACGCGCGACATCCTCAACGCGGATGCGCACCGCTTCGTCCCCCTCGCGGCCGAGGCCGGGCTCGCGCTCGACTTCCACGAGGGGCCGGGCATGATCCACAACTACCCCATACTGCCCATGCCCGAAGGGGATGCGGCGCGCGCGGTCATCGTCGCGGCGGTGCGCTAGCGGCCGTAGCCGGTCATGGCGGCGCGCCACCCAGACTCGCTGTCCGGGCGCGGATCGAGTGGCCGGGCAGAATGGACGGATGACGTACCGCTTCTCCGCCGATCCCGCCGAGATGGACAGGGCCCGCATCCACCACTGGCTGAGCGTCGAGTCGTACTGGGCGCGCGGGCGCAGTCGCGAGAAGCAGGAGCGCGCGATGGATGGCTCCCTGAACTTCGGCATGTTCGATGACGCCACGGGGGAGCAGGTCGCCTACGCGCGGGTCATCACCGACCGTGCGACCTTCGCGTGGCTGTGTGACGTGTTCGTCTCCGAGAGCGTGCGCGGGCATCGCGTCGGAGTTGACCTCATCGATGGCATCGTGCGCGAACTCGAGCCCTTCGGGCTTGGACGGGTCATGCTCGCGACCGCTGACGCTCACGGGCTCTACGAGAAGTTCGGCTTCGCGCCGCTCGAGAAGCCCGAGATGTTCATGGCTCGGATCGCGTAACTGTGGAGGGGATGACGGGATCCCCTACTGAGCCGCCGACAGAAAGCTCCGCAGGCTCCGCTTCCCGCCGGACTGCTCAGCGGGGGCCCATTCGATTCGCGTGCCTATGTCGAGATGTGAAACGGCCCTCGCCCCAGAGGGCGACGGCCGTTTCACATGTCGAGAGGGGATGACGGGAATCGAACCCGCGTAGTCAGTTTGGAAGACTGAAGCTCTACCATTGAGCTACATCCCCGGAGGCGTTGCCAGAAGGCTCGAACCACCGAAGAACACCTTACCCGACTTGCGGGTGTCGAAAACGTGTGCGGCGTTGTGTCACTCTTATGCCAGTAGTGCAGACCCTGCACGTTTTCTTCCCGAAGGACCCCATGAACAAGCCCTCTTTTGGTGAGCGTTTTCGCTACTGGTTCGACAGCGTCATGGCCAAGGGCGCGGGCGCGCTCATCGGCCTCCTGGCGCTCGCCACGCTCGCCTTCATCCTCGTCATAGCGGTCATCGTCGAAGTGTTCGGCATCTTCCCGATTGCCGACGACGTGGTCACGCCGCTCGACTTCGCCGAGGTGGTCTGGGGCAACCTCATGCGGGCGATGGATGCGGGCACCGTGGCCGGCGACGTCGGCTGGGGCTTCCGCGCGCTCATGCTCATCGTGACGCTGTTCGGCATCCTGACCGTTGCGAGCCTCATCGGTATCGTCTCGGGAGCGTTCGACGAGCGCGTCGCCGAACTGCGCAAGGGCCGCTCGAAGGTTCTCGAGAAGGACCACACGCTCATCCTCGGCTGGAGCTCCAAGGTCGTTCCGATCATCTCGGAGATCTGCATCGCGAACGAGTCGAGGGGTCGTTCCTCGATCGTCATCCTCGCCGACCGCGACAAGGTCGAGATGGAAGACGAGCTGCGCGATCGCGTTCCGCGTCGCGGCAAGACCCGCATCATCGTGCGCACGGGCGACCCGATGAGCCTCACCGACCTCGAGATCGCGAACCCGCACGGGGCGCGGAGCATCATCATCCTGCCCGACGACGAGGCGGAGGATCCGGATGCCATCGTCATCAAGACCGCCCTCGCCGTCACCAACAACCCACGCCGCAAAGACGGCAAGTACCACATCGTCGCCGAGATCGAAGACGAGAAGTACCTCGAAGCCGCGAGGCTCGTCGGCCGCGACGAGGTGCACTGGATTCAGGGCAACGACCTCATCAGCCGCATCGCCGTACAGAGCGCCCGCCAGAGCGGCCTGAGCGTCGTCTACTCCGAGCTCCTCGACTTCGAGGGCGACGAGATCTACTTCACCGACCAGCCCTCGCTGTACGGCAAGACCTACTTCGAGACCCAGCTTGCGTTCTCGGATTCCACGGTCATCGGCATGATCAAGGCTGGCGTTGCGCAGCTCAACTCGACCGACGACGCCATCTACGAGGCCGGCGACCAGCTCATCGTCATCGCCGAGGACGACAGCACCATCCGCCTCGCGTCCGCGCCGGGAGTGGTGGATGCTGCCGCGGTCAGCACCCTCAAGCAGCCGAAGATCAAGCCGGAGCGCACGCTCGTGCTCGGATACAACTCGGGCCTGCACATCATGCTCGACGAGCTCAACGAGTACGTGGCGAAGGGATCGACGGTCACCGTCGTCGCCGACACCGACGTCAGCGACCTGCAGTCGTACTCGAACCTCGCGATCACTGTGCAGCACGCCGACTCCACGAGTCGCGCCGTGCTCGATGCGCTCTCGGTGGGTGACTTCCAGCACATCATCGTGCTCGCCTACCGCGAGGAACTCGACATGCAGCAGGCGGATGTGCGCACGCTCATCACCCTCCTGCACCTGCGCGATCTGGAGGACCGCGAGGGCCTCGACCTCAAGGTCGTGAGCGAGATGCTCGACGACCGCAACCGCGAGCTCGCCGAGGTCACCAAGGCCGACGACTTCATCGTGAGCGAGAAACTCATCAGCCTCGTGATGTCGCAGATCTCGGAGAACCGCGAGCTCACCGACGTGTTCACCACGCTCTTCTCGAGCGAGGGAAGCGAGATCTACCTGAAGCCCGCCGAGTTCTTCATCGAGAAGGGTGCAGAGGCCGACTTCTACACCGTGCTCGAGGCTGCGCGTCGACGCGGAGAGACCGCCATCGGCTACCGACGGGCGGCGGATGCCCGCGACGCGTCGAAGACGTACGGCGTGCACGTGAACCCGAAGAAGGGGGAGAAGATCACGTTCTCCGCCGACGACAAGGTGATCGTGCTCGCTGAGGGCTAGACTCTCCTAGGCCCGGAAAGGCTCCAGCGCGCCTCGGGGCGTAGCTCAGCTTGGTAGAGCGCTCGGTTTGGGACCGAGAGGCCGCAGGTTCGAATCCTGTCGCCCCGACAGATTCACCGCGAGACCGACACACAAACAGGAGAACTACAACGTGAAGACCACCGTTGAGAAGCTGACCCCCACACGCGTCAAGCTCAACATCTCAGTCACCCCCGAAGAGCTCAAGCCGAGCATCACGCACGCCTACGAGCACATCGGCTCGCAGGTCAACATCCCCGGCTTCCGCAAGGGCAAGATCCCGCCGCAGCTCATCGACCAGCGTGTCGGCCGCGAAGAGGTTCTCAACCACGCCGTCAACGACGGCCTGGACAAGTTCTACCGCCAGGCGGTCACCGAGGAGAACATCCGCGTTCTCGGTCGTCCCGAGGCCGACATCAAGGCGCTGCCCGAGGTGAAGGACTTCTCGGGCGACCTCGAGATCGTCATCGAGGTCGACGTGCGCCCCGAGTTCACGCTCCCCAAGATCGACGGCCTCAAGCTCACCGTCGACGCCGTGGAGGTCTCCGCCGACGACGTCAAGGACGAGCTGGATGCCCTGCGCAGCCGCTTCGGCACCCTCGTCACGGTCGAGCGCCCCGCGAAGAAGGGCGACTTCGCCCAGCTCGACCTCGTCGCCAAGATCGGTGACACCGAGGTCGACTCCGCTTCGAGCATCTCGTACGAGGTCGGATCCGGCGAGCTCATCGAGGGCATCGACGAAGCTCTCGACTCGCTCAGCGCTGGGGAGACCACCACGTTCGAGTCCGTGCTGCTCGGCGGTGACCACGAGGGTGAGACCGCCCTCATCACCGTGTCGCTCATCGCCGTCAAGGAGCGCGAGCTGCCCGAGGCCGACGACGACTTCGCCCAGATGGCGAGCCAGTTCGACACCATCAAGGAGCTCAAGGCCGACATCAAGGAGCAGGTCGAGCGCTCCAAGTCGTTCAGCCAGGGCGCCCAGGCGCGCGACCAGATCGTCGACGAGCTGCTGAAGTCGGTCGACATCCCCGTTCCGGCCAAGCTCGTCGAGGATGAGGTGCACCGTCACCTCGAGAACGAGAACCGCCTCGAGGACGACGTGCACCGCGCCGAGGTCACCGAGTCGAGCGAGAAGACGTTCCGCACGCAGATCCTGCTCGACGCGATCGTCGAGGCTGAAGAGGTCAAGGTCACCCAGAACGAGCTCACCACGTACCTCGTGCAGGGCGCTGCCCAGTACGGCATGGAGCCCGCCGAGTTCATCCAGGTGCTCGACAAGAACGGCCAGATCCCCGGAATGATCGCCGAGGTCGGCCGCAGTAAGGCCCTCGCCGTCGTTCTCGACAAGGCGAAGGTCGTCGACTCCAAGGGCAAGGACGTGGATGTCTCCGCGTTCACGGCGACCGCGCTCGGCGGCCCGAACGACGACTCCGAGGAGATCACCGCTGCAGACCTGCAGGGCTCCGACGACGACCACAGCCACGGTGGCGCGAAGGACAGCCACGGTCGCAAGGCCGGCCACGAGCACTACGGCCACGACCACAAGTAGCCCATAAACCTCGAACGGCCGCCCTACGGGGCGGCCGTTCGGCGTTTCAGGACGCCCGCGCGACCTCGGCAAGGCGTGCGGCCGTGGCGCAGTCGTGCGCTTGCTCCCAGGCGAACGCGAGGAACGAGCTGGTCTCGATGGGGCCCGTCTCGCCGCACGTGACGCAGTACGGCTCGTAGGCGCGGAGTTCGCGGATGTCGATGTCTGCCATGCCAGAAGTGTCGCCCCGGCCGCCGACATCAGCTGGGGGACACGCCCTGGAACAGCAACGACGGGACAAGCGCGCGGAAGGCCACGGTGCCGATCCGGCTCACGGCTCGACCAGCTCGATCGCGTAGCTGCGCACCGACGCGGCATAGTACGGCAGGTAGTCGGCGAGGGCCGCGAGCGCGACGGATGCCGCGGACCGGTCGTCGCCGCGACTGGCGAGAGCGAGCGCCAGGAACGCTGCCGTGGGGCCGGTCCATTCATCGGCGGGATGCTCGTGCAACTGTTCCTCGAGCATCCGCACCGCCTCCTCGCTCTTGTCGAGGTTGCGCAGCGTGCTCGCCAGCTGGATGACGGCCCGCGGCCGGATCGCGGCGTCGAGTCCGAGCTCGAGCGCTCGACGGTACAGAGGTTCGGCCTCAGGCTCGAGGCCCGCGTAGTCGCGGGCCGAGGCCGCTTCGAAGAGCGCCCGCGGGTCGTCGGCCTCACGCTCCGCGACGAGTGCATCGATGGCCGCCACCACGTCGTTGTCGGCCATGTCCGCGGCTGCCGCCCACACTTCGGAGACGCGGTCGCGCCACTCGTGCTTCACGCTACTTCGCCGTGAACCGTGCGCTCAGGATGGTGCGCACGCGCGGCGTGAGCACCCCTCCCGTGGCGGCGAGCAGCGTACTGAGCGCGCCTGAGATGACGCTCGGCGGGGGATTGCGGCGGTCGAGCGTGCGCATCGCCACGGAGACCACCTGAGGCGGGGTCTGCGGGGCGGCGACGCCGGCCACGTCACCCGCGACGTCGGTGAACTCGGTGGTCGTGACGCCGGGGCACAGCGCGAGGACCTTCAGGCCGTTACCACGGGCCTCGTACCAGAGGGCCTCGGTGAAGCTCAGCACGAACGACTTCGTCGCCCCGTAGACGGCCATGCTCGGCAGCGGTTGGTACGCGGCGGTGCTCGCGAGGGTCACGAGGGCTCCGTCGCCGTGGCGCAGGAGCTCGGCGTAGAAGGCGTGAACGGTGTCGACCACAGCGGCGACGTTGACCGCCACCTGCTCGGCGAGGCGCGCGCCGTCCTCCCGCAGGAACTCACCGTACGTGCCGAAGCCGGCACTCGCGACGAGGGTGTGGATCTCGATGCCGCGCTTCGCGGTCTCCTTGGCGAGCTTCTCGCCCGCGCGCGGCAGCGCGAGGTCTGCCGAGATCGTCGTTGCCGTGATGCCGTGCGCTGCCGTGAGCTCGGCGGCCAGCGCATCGAGGCGGTGGGCCCGGCGGGCGACGAGCACGAGGTTGGAACCGCGGGCGGCCAGATGGCGGGCGAACTCGGCGCCGAGACCGGAGCTCGCGCCGGTGATCAGCGCGGTGCGGCCGCGATAGTCGATGGGCATGCCACTAGCGTGACATATCGTCTGCGGGGAAACCCTTCAGCCGAAAGAACCAGTTCACGAGAGCGGCCCTGCGGGCGGGCCACCACAACAGCACGGCGACGAGCACGAGGTTTGCCGCTACGGGCGGCGCGAGGAACGCCAGCGGCAGCCCGATGGGGTCGGGCGACAACTGGCCCGAGAGCGCCACGAAGTACATCAGCAGGAAAATCGGATGCGACCAACGCAGCGATGGCCGCCGGTACCACGAGGCTAGGAACCGCCGGTTCCCCGCCCAGTAGCACGAGCCCCCACACGACCACCAACCCCCACCGCGCCGACTGGGCGGCCGCCAACCGTGCGGGCAACTCCGAGTCGGTGAACGTCGCCGGATGCCGCAGCAGAAGCCACGCGTTGGAGCAGGAGTGCGGGCACGAGCATCCGGGCGGCGAACGCCCCTAGTCGGGTCATGGCTCCACCGTACTGATACGACACCCCACTCTGCCCACGGCGAACAGCCCGGTTTGCGTCGGCGCGCTCCGATAGATTCGACACCAAGCAATACGCAATACCCACACGAACAGACGGAGCGCAAAACAATGGCCCAACCGGCATTGGTCTCGAGCATCTTCGACCAACTCCTCAAGGACCGCATCATCTGGCTTGGCTCAGAGGTGCGTGACGAGAACGCCAACGAGATCTGCGCGAAGATCCTGCTGCTTGCAGCTGAGGACCCGAAGCGTGACATCTTCCTGTACATCAACTCGCCCGGTGGCTCGATCACCGCGGGCATGGCCATCTACGACACCATGAAGTTCGTCCCGAACGACATCGTGACCGTGGGCATCGGCCTCGCGGCGTCGATGGGGCAGTTCCTGCTCTCGTCGGGCACCAAGGGCAAGCGTTACATCACGCCCAACGCGCGCGTGCTTCTGCACCAGCCGTCCGGCGGCTTCGGCGGCACGGCTGCCGACATTCAGACCCAGGCGGGCGTCATCCTCGACATGAAGAAACGCATGGCCGAGCTGACTGCCGAACAGACCGGCAAGTCGGTCGAGCAGGTTCTCATCGACAACGACCGCGACAACTGGTTCACCGCCCAGCAGGCGCTGGAGTACGGCTTCGTCGACCACCTGCGCGAGTTCGCCTCCGACGTTGTCGGCGGCGGCGGCACCAACGACGACATCTCCAACGCCGACGCCATCAAGAAGGACTGACCCATGAACGACTTCACTTTCGGTGGCGTGGCGAAGAGCGCCGAGTCGCGCTACATCCTGCCCACCTTCGAGGAGCGCACGGCCTACGGCTACAAGCGCCAGGATCCCTACGCGAAGCTCTTCGAAGACCGCATCATCTTCCTCGGGGTGCAGATCGACGACGCTTCGGCGGACGACGTCATGGCCCAGCTTCTCGTGCTCGAGAGCCAGGACCCGGATCGCGACATCGTCATGTACATCAACTCGCCCGGTGGCTCGTTCACCGCGATGACGGCGATCTACGACACGATGCAGTACATCCGCCCGCAGATCTCCACGGTCGTGCTCGGCCAGGCCGCCTCGGCTGCCGCCGTCATCACCGCGGGTGGCACCAAGGGCAAGCGCCTCGCACTGCCGAACGCGCGCATCCTCATCCACCAGCCGGCTGCCGGCTCGGATGGCTCGAGCCAGGCGTCTGACATCGAGATCCAGGCCCGCGAGATCCAGCGCATGCGCACGTGGCTCGAAGACACCCTGTCGTTCCACTCGAACCGCACCTCGGAAGAGGTGCACAAGGACATCGACCGCGACAAGATCCTGGGTGCGGAGGAGGCCGTCGAGTACGGACTCATTGACCAGGTGCTCTCGCCGCGCAAGAACATCCCCGCGCTGACCGCGAAGTAGCCAGACAGCACGAAAGGCCCGGTCCCAGGGGACCGGGCCTTTCGTCGTTCTGGTTAGGCCTTCTTCTTGCGCGTGACGATGAAGAACGTCACGAGCCCCGCGACCAGCAGTGCGCCGATCGCGCCGCCGATCCAGAGCACATCGCCCAGGTCGGCATTCGCGTGGGTCTCCTGCGGGCCGGATGCCCCCGCCGAGCTAGCCTCGTTCCCGCACGTGGCGGGGGTGGCGGTGCCGACGGCGGACTCGGTGCCGGCGGCAGGTGCCCAGGTGAACTTCACCTGGCCGGACACGGTGTGCCCGTCCGCCGAGACGAGCTGCCAGAGCATCGTGTAGTCGCCTGCGGCGCCCAGGGGCGCTGCGGGCTCCGAGAGCGTGGAGCCTGCGACGGCGACGCATCCGGTGCCGTAGTAGAGGCCGTCGGCGTCGGTGACCTCGAGCGCGAAACCGGCCACGGAGCCATCCAGCGAGAGCAGGGGACCGTTGGTGGTGACCGAGAACTCTGCGGGCAACTCGGTGAGGGTCGCCCCCTCGGTGGGGTTCGACGACACGAGGTAGTTGTGCGCCTGTGCCGGGGCGGCGAGCCCCAGCACAGACGCTACGACCACCAGAGCGCCGAGCGCGGTTGCGCGAATGGCGGTGATGGCCATGGTGTTACTCCGCGGTGTTCTTGCGGCGGCCGGTGATGCCGATGACCAGTCCGACGGCGCCGAGCACGAGGCCGCCGATGCCGAGGACGCGGGCGAGCACGTCGTCGGAGGAACTGGACGAGCTCGTGGAGCTGGCGTCGGTGACGGCGATGGTCGCGTCGTCGTCGCCATCGCCGTCATCATCGTGACCGGCAACGGGCTTGTCGTTGATGAACAGCACGGGCGCGGGGTGCTCAGCGTCCTCGCCGGTCTCGCTCCAGCTCACGACGGTTCCGTCGGTGTAGGTCTGGTCGACGGGGAGCTGGATCGAGCCGGTGTCCGGGATCGGGCCGACGGACAGCGGGAAGAGCTGCAGCTGTCCGGCGGTGACCTCGGAGCCGGGGTCGGCCGTGTACGTGATCTTCGAGACGGCCTCGGTGATGGTGCCGTACAGGCCCTCGACGGGGGTGTCGAGGGTCGTCGTGGTCAGCTCCGTCTTCCAGCCCGCGACCGGCACGTAGCTCACGAAGGCGAGCGGGGTGTCGAGCGGGAGGTTGATCTCGATCTTGCTCGTGCCGGCGGTCTCCGACTCGTTGGGCACCTTGAAGGTGATCAGCGCGAAGGAGTTCGCGGCTGCGGTGTTCTCCTCGAGGCTGACGTGGGCACTGGCGGCGAGCGGCGCCGCGAGGGCGAGGGTGGCGCCGGCTGCAAGCGCGACGGCGGTCTTGGCAAAACGGTTCATGAGAAGTATTCCTTTGATGAGTGTGTTGTGGATGTTGCAGGAGATGCGATGGCGTGATTACGCCAGGGCACCTGCGGGCGGTCCACGGTGTCTCATCGAAGAAAGGAGCAGCGCGAGGTCGCGCGGCACGAAGCGCGCCTCGACGGCGACCACGGGCCGTGGGACGTCGAGGGTGGGGACGACGATGACCAGGAGTCGTGCGAGGAAGAGCCGCGCGGTCCCGGTGACGCCCCAGAACGCCTGCTCGCCGAACCGGAAGGCGACGACGGTGATGGCTGCGGCCAGGCCGTGCGCGAGCCACATGGTCGGCGTCGCGTGGGAGTGGTAGGCCGAGGCATCCATCGTCATGGTCGTCATGTCGTGGCCGGTGATGACGGGGGTTCCGACGCCGCTGAAGAGCGAGTGGAACAGGAACTGGCTGAGACCTATCGAGATCGCCAGGCGCCAGAGCGACGCTGTGCGGCCGGTGAGCACTGTGCAGACCATGACCGAGATGACGAAGGATGCAGCGATGCCGAACCAGCTCGGGGCGGCCCCGCCGGACAGCGTGTGGGAGAAGGCGGCGACGAAGGTGGCGACCGTGGCCGCGGTGATGCCGCGCGCGACGCGTGCCCACCTCGAGTCCATGATGCTCCATCCCAGAGTGCGGGGCGGAAGGCCCCGACATTTCCATTCTCTCGCATCTCTTCGTCGCCGAAGCTGCGAGCGATTGCTCCGCGGCGCGCCGAGACATGGACGACGCGATGCCCAAGACTGTCGCCGTATCGGGTTAGGCTCGACCAAGCCCGTCTTTCGGGGCTTCAGCTGGGGAGAGGAACATCGAGATGGCCAGGATCGGGGAAAGCGCCGACCTTCTCAAATGCTCGTTCTGCGGCAAGAGCCAGAAGCAGGTCCAGCAGCTCATCGCGGGACCGGGTGTCTACATCTGCGACGAGTGCGTCGAACTGTGCAACGAGATCATCGAGGAACGCCTGGCCGAAGCCGGAGAAGAGGCCTCGAGCGAGTTCGACCTTCCCAAGCCCAAGGAGATCTACTCCTTCCTCGAGGAGTACGTCATCGGCCAGGAGGCTGCCAAGCGCGCCCTGTCCGTCGCCGTGTACAACCACTACAAGCGCATCCGGGCCCGCAACACCATCACCTCCGCCGACGCCGTCATCGACGACGTGGAGATCGCGAAGTCGAACATCCTGCTGATCGGTCCGACCGGATGCGGCAAGACCTACCTCGCGCAGACCCTCGCCAAGCGCCTCAACGTGCCCTTCGCCGTTGCCGACGCAACAGCGCTCACGGAGGCCGGCTATGTCGGTGAGGATGTGGAGAACATCCTCCTCAAGCTCATTCAGGCCGCCGACTATGACGTCAAGCGCGCCGAGACCGGCATCATCTACATCGATGAGATCGACAAGATCGCTCGCAAGGCCGAGAACCCGTCCATCACCCGCGACGTGTCGGGCGAGGGCGTGCAGCAGGCGCTGCTGAAGATCCTCGAGGGCACGGTTGCCTCGGTTCCGCCGCAGGGTGGGCGCAAGCATCCGCACCAGGAGTTCATTCAGGTCGACACGACCAACGTGCTGTTCATCGTCGCCGGCGCATTCGCGGGCCTCGAGGAGATCATCTCGAACCGCGCGGGCAAGAAGGGCATCGGCTTCGGCGCCCCCCTGCACAGCAAGGGCGACGACGTGAACCTCTTCGGCGAGGTACTGCCGGAAGACCTGCACAAGTTCGGACTGATCCCCGAGTTCATCGGCCGCCTGCCCGTCGTCACGACCGTGACGCAGCTCGACCAGGCAGCGCTCATGGATATCCTCACGCGACCCAAGAACGCTCTTGTGCGCCAGTACCAGCGCATGTTCGAGATCGACAACGTCGAGCTCGACTTCGAGCAGGACGCCCTCGAGGCGATCGCCGACCTCGCCGTGCTGCGCCAGACCGGTGCCCGCGGCCTGCGCGCGATCATGGAAGAGGTGCTCGGCCCGATCATGTTCGACGTTCCCTCCGACGAGGGTGTCGGTCGCGTGATCGTGACCAAGGCCGCCGTGCTCGAGAACGCTGCGCCCACCATCGTTCCGCGCAAGTCGCACCGCGCTGCCACGGAGAAGTCCGCCTAGCTCACTACGGCCGCAACGGCCTCGATCTCCACCAGCTGGTCGGGGTAGCCCAGCACTGTCACGCCCAGGAGCGTGCTGGGGGCATCGTGGTCGCCGAATCCTGCGCTGACGACATCCCACGCGGTCACCAAGTCGGCACGGTCGACGCATGCCACGAGCACGCGAGTCTGAACGACGTCCGCCAGCGTCGCGCCCGCGGCCTCGAGAGCGACGACGAGGTTCGCGAGCGCCTGTTCGGCTTGGGTCGCTACGTCGCCGATACCCACCGTCGCGCCGTCGGCGTCGAGGGGGCAGGCTCCCGCGAGGAACACGAGGCGGGCATCCGGTGCGGGGATTGCCGCATAGGCATACGGGGCGGCCGCCAACCGGGCGGACCGGAGGAGCTCGACTGTGCGTGACATGGGTCGAATCCTTGCACGCCTTCGGCAACTCAGGACAACTCGTCGTGGCGCGCTTGCACGGCTCCCGCCACGCCTGGCTCTGGGCGGGATCTCCCGAGTTGTCGAGAGTTACTGAGCGCAGGGTCCTGAATTACCGACGAGGCACGGGTGCGCTAGCGCGATTGTGGCGTGCCCGCTTGACGCGCGGCCGTACATAGTTCTATGGTTTATTTAGTTCTGAACAAAGCCGATCAGAGGATGAACGACAATGGCGTCTCGCCCCGCAGCACGCACCGACGTGAACCGTTCGGCGATCCTCGCGCACCTCGGTGCCCACGGCCCCGCCTCGCGCGCCGACCTCGCCCGTGCCCTCAACGTCTCGCCGGCGCTCATGACCGCGCTCACGAAAGACCTCATCTCCGACGGGCTCCTCATCGAGCTCGAGCACTCGCCCTCCCAGGGCGGCCGGCCCGCCCGGATGCTCGGCCTCGTGTCGAGCGCGGGCCGCGCTATCGGCGTGAAGGTGGTAGCCGACCACGTGGCTTTCGTCGAGGTGGGGATCGACGGCACCGTGCGACGCTCGGCGAGCGAGCCGTTCGACGCCTCGGCCAGGACGTTCCTCGCCGACCTCACGACCCTGCTGCGCCGATTCATCGCGGGCGGCTCGAATGAGCCGCTGCTCGGCATCGGGGTCGGGGTTCCCGGCAGCGTCGACCGCCAGGGCAATGGGCTCGTCGACTCGGCCCAACTCGGATGGGCGCAGGTGCCCATCGGATCGACCCTGCGGCGCGAGTTCGCGCTGCCCGTTCTCGTGGAGAACAACGTCAATGCCCTCGCGGTGGCCGAGCGCCTGTACGGCGTGGGCCGCCAGCACGAGAACTTCCTCGTGGTGACGATCGGCACGGGCGTCGGCGCGGGAATCGTCGTCGACGGCGTCGTGCTGCGCGGCAACGCCGGGGGAGCCGGCGAGATCGGTCACATCCCGGTCAGTGAGTCCGGCCCGGTCTGCTCGTGCGGCAACACCGGCTGCCTCGAGGCGTTCATCGGCGAGGCCGCGCTCGTGCGCGCCGCACGAGACCGCGGCGTGATCGGCGCACGCAGTGGCATGTCGGCCCTGCGTGCCGAGGCCGACGCCGAGAACCCCGCAGCGACCGCAGTCTTCAGCGAGGCTGGGCACCTGCTCGGCCGGGCCCTCGCCGGAATCATCCACACGCTCGACCCCGAGATCGTTATCGTGCTGGGGGAAGGCACCGCGGCCTGGAAGCACTGGTCGTTCGGCTTCGAACCGGCACTGCGCAGCTCGCTCATCCCGTCGCGTCGCGGCGTCGGCGTCGCGGTGGAGACCTGGCAGGACGAGAGCTGGGCGCAGGGCGCAGCGGCCATCGTGCTCGCAACCCCGTTCGATTCCGATGGCCTCGCCGGCGACCAGGGCCGCCTCGTGCGCGAGCGCCTCGTCGAGCAGTCCTCCCCGCAGGAGGCGCCGTGAGCGTCTCCACCGCGCAGACCTCCCTGGTCGACCGGAAGCCCGGATTCCCGCACTCCCGGCCCGTGCGCAAGAACAAGGCCCGCTACGCGCTCGTCGTTCTCGCGTTCCTGCTGCCGAGCGCCATCCCGCTCACGCTCTTCGTGCTCGGGCCGATGGTGGCCGCCGCGTGGATCAGTCTGCAGAAGTGGAACCTGCTCGCGCCCATGACGTTCATCGGGCTCGACAACTACACGAAGCTGCTCACCGATCCGCACACGGGCGAGGTGTTCCTGCACACGGTGTACTACATCGCCGGATACCTCCCGCTCGTCTACATCGGAGGCCTCGCGCTCGCCCTCGCGCTCAATACCGCGCTCAAGGGCCGTTCATTCCTGCGCGGCATCTACTTCCTGCCGGTGGTCACGAGCTGGATCGTCGTGGCACTCGTGTGGCGCTGGCTGCTCAACCCGAGCAACGGCATCGTCAACTCGGTGCTGGGATTCTTCGGCATCGCCGGCCCCGGATGGTGGACCGATCCGACGTGGGCGATGCCCTCGATCATCATCGCTTCGGCGTGGAAAGATCTCGGCTTCGTCATGGTGATCCTGCTCGCGGGCCTGCAGGCGATCAACCCCGACCTCATCGAGGCGGCGAAGATCGACGGCGCGGGCTGGTGGCGCAGGCTGTTCAGCGTCGTGCTGCCGATGCTCTCCCCGAGCACGTTCTTCGTTCTGGTGATCTCGCTCATCAACGGCTTCCAGGTCTTCGACCAGGTGTACGCGATGACGGGCGGCGGTCCGAACGGGGCGAGCGAGGTTGTCGTGCAGCAGATCTACGACCTCACCTTCCGCTACGGGCAGGCGGGCGAGGCCTCGGCACTGTCGTGGATCCTCTTCATCGTCATCCTCGCCATCACGCTCATCCAGGTGCGCGGACAGCGACGGTGGGTGAACTATGACTAGGCGCACGGCCGGATGGATCATCCTTCACGTCGTCATCATCGCTGGCGCGATCGCGATGTTCTTCCCCTTCCTGTGGACGATCATCACGTCGATCAGCCCCGGAGTCGGACTCACCGTCACGCCCGCGTTGATCCCCGAGCACCCGAGCCTCGATGCGTACGTGCGGCTGTTCGCCGAGCGCCCGTTCGGTCGGGTCATCCTGAACAGCTTCGGCCTCGCGCTCGCCACCACTGTCGTTCAGCTCATCACGAGCTCGACGGCGGCGTACGCGTTCAGCCGGCTGCCGTTCCGGGGCCGCAGCGCGGTGTTCGCGGTGTACCTCGCGACGATGATGATCCCGCTGCAGGTGCTCATCGTGCCCCTGTTCGTCGAGCTCAAGAACTTCGGCCTGCTCAATACGTACCTCGGCGCTCTCCTGCCGACCTTCGCGAGCGCGTTCGGCATCTTCCTGCTGCGGCAGGCGATCAACCAAGTGCCGCGCGACCTCGACGAGGCGGCGACCCTCGACGGGGCTGGGCACTTCCGGATCTTCTGGACGATCGTGCTGCCGAACATCCGGCCGGCGCTTGCCACGCTCACGATCTTCGCGTTCATGGGCAGCTGGAACAGCTTCCTGTGGCCGCTCGTCGTGCTCCGCAAGCCCGAGCTGCAGACCCTGCCCATCGCCTTAGCCGGGCTGCAGGGGCAGTACACCACCGAGTGGGACATCATCATGGCCGGCTCCGTCGTGAGCATCCTGCCGATGCTCGCGCTCTACATCTTCGCCCAGAAGTACGTCATCCAGGGCGTCGCCAGCTCGGGGATCAAGTGATCCTCGCGCGCTGAAAATCACCACACAGCACCACCCGATATCGAAGGAGATAGCACCATGAATCGCAAGGCACTCGCCTCGCTCGCCATGCTCGGCATTGCCGCCGCAGCGCTGACCGGCTGCGCGGCCCCCGCGGCGGATGAAGGTCCCGTCACTATCACGTACACGAACTTCATCTCGAACGACGGCAACGAGGACAACCTCCAGACCATCGTCGACGCCTTCGAGAAGGAGAACCCCGACATCACCGTTGAGGTCACCACCCTTCCCTATGGCGACTACGGCACGGCACTGCAGACCGACCTCGCGGCCGGAACCCAGTCGGACGTCTTCGACATCGAGTACTCGAACTACGCGGCATACCAGGCCAACGGCGTTCTCGCGCCGCTGACCGTCGCGAACCCCGACGCGTACCGCCAGTCGCTGCTCGAGGCCTACTCGACGGATGGCACCTCCTACGCCCTGCCGAGCTCGTTCTCCGACGTGGTTCTGTACTACAACAAGGACCTGTTCGACGCGGCCGGGGTCGACTACCCGACGAGCGACTGGACGTGGGCCGACGAGAAGGCCGCCGCCGAGAAGCTCACCGACCAGGCCGCGGGCCAGTGGGGTGACCACCAGCCGATCAGCTTCTACGAGTACTACAAGGCACTCGCGCAGAACGGTGGGCAGTTCCTCAACGACGACAAGACCAAGGTCGCGTTCAACACCCCCGAGGGCCTCGAGGCCGCCGAGTGGCTCGTGAACAAGAGCGGAACGGTCATGCCGACCATCGAGCAGGGCCAGGGCACCGCTGACTTCGACACCAACCTGTTCAAGGACGGCAAGCTCGCGATGCTCCACACCGGCATCTGGATCTTCGGTGCCGTCGCCGACGTGCCTTTCAACTGGGACATCGCCGTCGAGCCGGGCAACACCGTGCAGGCCAGCGCCGTGTTCTCGAACGCCATCGGTGTCTCCGCCACAAGCGAGCACATCGCCGCGGCGACCAAGTGGGCCGAGTTCATGACGTCGTCGGACACCATGGTGCAGACGCGACTGGACGCCGGATGGGAGCTCCCGCCCATCTCGGACGAGGCAGCCCTCGCCACCTACCTCGACAAGGGCAAGCCCGCCAACCGCAAGGCAGTCTTTGACTCGCTCGACGGGATCGCACTGCCGCCCGTCGTCGCCGAGGGCCAGACCGAGATGCAGGACATCATGGGCGAGGAGCTCGTCGAGGCCCAGGCCGGTCGCAAGACCGTGCAGGAGGCCCTCGACTCCGCCGAGACCCGCATCAACGCAGCAATCGGCGGCTAGTTTCGCCACGGGTCCCGTGGCGCACTGCCACGGGACCCTCACTTTCTACTTCAGGGGAGCCCCACAGATATGACCGCCGTCGAGAGCAACGCCCGTGCGTTGCCCGAACTCGCCGCCCTGGCCGACAGCAGCCTCGACTTGATCGTGTCGCTGCAGGACCCGTCCGGTGCCTACCCGGCGAGCCCCACGTTCTCTGCGTACAAGGGCTACTCCTGGTTCCGCGACGGTGCGTTCATCGCCGACGGCGTCTCCTCCTGGGGCGGTGTCGAGTCCGCGACGCGCTTCCACGACTGGTGCGCGCGCATCCTCGTGGCCCGCCGCGCGCAGATCGAGCAGATCGTCGCTGCGGCCGCCGCTGGCACGCCCGTGGCCGACGCGGGGATGCTCCCCACCCGTTTCACGTTCGAGGGCGAGGAGGGCGCCGACGAGTGGTGGGACTTCCAGCTCGACGGCTACGGCACCTGGCTCTGGGCCGTCATCGAGCACTCGCAGCGCCACGGTCTGCCCCTCGACCCGTGGCTGCCCGCCATCGACCTCGCCGTCGACTACCTCGTGAGCTCGTGGAGCCGCCCGTGCTTCGACTGGTGGGAGGAGCACACCGAGGAGGTGCACGGCTCCACCCTCGGCTGCATTGCCGGCGGACTCGCGGCCGTCGCCCCCGTCCTCAGCGGGGATCGTGCGCTGGCGGCGCGCGGCGCGGTCACCGAGATCCGCGCGATGCTGCGGCAGGAGGGTCTGCACGACGGGCACCTGTCGAAGTGGATCGGGTCGCCCGAGGTCGACGCGAGCCTTCTGGCGGTCATCCGCCCGCTCGGCGTTTTTCCGGCAGACGGCTCGATCGGGGCCGCGACGATCGCGGCGATCGACGAGCAATTGAATGTCGGCGGGGGAGTGCACCGCTTCGCCGCAGACACCTTCTACGGCGGCGGGCAGTGGCCCCTGCTGAGCTGCTTCCTGGGGCTCACCCTGCTCGCCGCGGGCGACCGCGACCGCGCGCTTGCGCAACTCCAGTGGGCCGCCTCAACGGTGACCGCAGCCCACGAGATGCCCGAGCAGGTCGACGAGCATTTGCTCGCGCCGCACATGCGGCAGGAGTGGGTCGACCGGTGGGGAACCGTCGCGACACCGCTGCTCTGGTCGCACGGCATGTTCCTGCGGCTCGCGAGCGAGCTCGGGGTCACGGCGTGATCCGGCACCGGCCCTTCGGCTCGGGGCATCCGTACTCCGTCGACACCGAGCAGCGACACCCCGTCGACGTCGTCGCGGGGGAGCCCGTCACGCTCGGCGTGCGTACCTCGGGCAGCATCACCGCCGTGACCCTCGAGTACACGATCGACGGGGCTCCGAAAACCGCAGCCCTCGCTCCTGCCGTGCGCCAGTCGCGCGGGCAGACCGTCGATGGCGGGCACCTCGCGTCGGCGCAGGCACGACTCGCGAGGGCGTCGAGCGGGTGGTCCGTGGCGCTCAACTCTCTCCAGCAAGGCCAGCGGGTGCGCTACCGTTTCACCGCCGGCGCCGAGCGCACGCGCTGGTTCGAGTTCACCGTGTTCGCGTGGGAGCAGCGCGGCGACCGGTCGGTACTCACCGACGGCACGACCATCGCGCGTGTGCGCCTCTCGCTGCCGCTGGCACCCGGCGAGCACGTCACGGGCTTCGGGGAGCGCTATGACGCCCTCGACCATCGCGGCCAGTCGCTCGACTCCATAGTGTTCGAGCAGTACAAGAATCAGGGCGCTGAACGCAAGACCTACCTGCCGATGCCGTTCGCGCACGTCGTCGGCGGCAGCGGCTGGGGCTTCCACGTGCGCACCTCGCGCCGCGTCTGGTTCACGATGGCCGACACCCTCGAGATCGAGGCCGAGACGGGCCCGGATGGCTCGCTCGAGGTAGCCCGCTACGAGGGCACCCCCACCGAGGTGCTCGACCAGTTCCTCTCCGAGGTCGGCCGCCCGGAGGAACTGCCCGATTGGGTATTCAGACTCTGGGCGAGCGGCAACGAGTGGAACACCCAGCCCGAGGTCATGCGCCAGGTCGACGCGCACCGCGACCACGACATCCCCGTCGGCTCGGTGGTCATCGAGGCGTGGAGCGACGAGAGCACGTTCACGGCGTGGCGGGGGTCCCGTTCCGAGGCGCGTGAGGGCGCCAAACGGCTCGGCGACTACGTGTTCCCGGCCGACGGGCCGTGGCCGGACCCGAAGGGGATGGTCGACGAGTTGCACGAGCGGGGAATCCGGTTGCACCTGTGGCAGATTCCGCTCATCAAGATGCGGCCGCACCCGAAAGACCAGGTCGCGATCGACGCCGCGGAGGCGATCGAGAAGGACGTGCTCATCAAGGAGGTCGCGCCCGACGGGTCGCTGCGGCCCTATCGCAACCGCGGCTGGTGGTTCCCGCTGGGGCTCATGCCCGACCTCACCGACGACCGCGCCGCCGCGTGGTGGACCGAACGCCGGCGCTACCTCGTCGAGGACCTCGGCATCGACGGCTTCAAGACCGACGGCGGCGAGCACGCGTGGGGTCGCGACCTGCGCTACCTCGACGGTCGCCACGGTGACGAGGCGAACAGCACGTTCCCGGTGAGCTACGCGAAGGCGTACGGCGACCTGCTGCGCTCCGCGGGCAAGGCTCCCGTGACCTTCAGCCGGGCCGGATTCACCGGCAGCCAGTCGCACGGAGCATTCTGGGCGGGCGACGAGAACTCCACGTGGGAAGCGTTCCGCTGGTCGATGTTCGCGGGGCTCTCGGCAGCCTCGTGCGGGATCCTGTACTGGGGCTGGGACTTCGCGGGCTTCTCGGGAGACATCCCGACCGCAGAGCTCTACCTGCGCTCGGCCGCCGCCGCCGCCTTCGTGCCGATCATGCAGTATCACTCGGAGTTCAACCACCACCGCACACCCTCCCGCGACCGCACGCCATGGAACATCGCCGAGCGCACGGGCGACGACTCGGTGCTCACCGTGTTCAGGACGTTCAGTCACCTGCGCGAGCGGCTCGTCCCGTACCTCGCACAGTCCGCACGGGAGTCGATAGCCACGAGCGCGCCCCTCATGCGCCCGCTGTACTTCGATCACCCCGGTGAACCTGCCGTGTGGGAGCATCCGCTGCAATGGATGCTCGGGGCCGACCTCCTCGTCGCTCCCGTGCTCGAGCCCGGCGCGACCGAGTGGCAGGTATACCTGCCCGCGGGCGAGTGGATCGACGCCTTCACGGGCTCGCACCACACCGGCGGACTCGTCACGCGCCCCACACCGATCGACGAGTTGCCCGTCTACGTGCGTGCCGAGGCGTGGGAGCGGATGCGGCCGATCTTCGCGCCCTAGGCTGGCGGGATGCTGCAGCCGATTCTCGCCGGGTTCGTCGCGGCGATCTCCGGTTTCGCGTCGTCGTTCGCCCTCGTGATCGCGGGGCTCGTCGCCGTCGGTGCTACGGATGCCCAGGCCGAGTCCGGCCTGTTCGCACTGTGCCTCGCCGTGGCCGTGGTCAGCACGCTCGGTGCCCTCTGGCTGCGGATCCCGCTCTCGATAGCGTGGTCGACCCCCGGCGCTGCTGTGCTGCTCGCCGCGGGCGGCAACGGGTTCCACTTCTCCGACGCCGTCGGCGCGTTCCTGGTGAGCGCCGTCCTCATCGTGCTGTGCGGGCTGTGGCCCGCGCTCGGTCGAGCCATCACGAGCATCCCGAGACCGCTCGCGAGCGCGATGCTCGCGGGCGTGCTGTTTCCCATCTGCCTCGCGCCGTTCAAGGCGATCGCCGACCCAGCCATCGTGTTCTACGCGTTGCCGATCGTCATCGTGTGGCTCGTGCTGTACCGGCTCGCGCCGCGCTGGGCCGTGCCCGCGGCCATGGTCGTCGCGGTCGTCGCAGTCGTGATCTACGCGGGCACGGACTGGATCGGTGCAGCCTCGGTTCCGAGCCTGTCGTTCGTCGCCCCGACGTTCGACCCGCTCACCATCCTGAGCCTCGGGCTCCCGCTGTTCATCGTGACGATGGCCGGCCAGAACGTGCCTGGCTTCACCGTGCTCTCGACCAACGGGTACACGCCACCGCCGCGGTTCGCGCTCGTGAGCACGGGGCTGGGCTCGGCGGGAGCGGCCCTGTTCGGCGCGCACTCGATCAACCTCGGCGCCATCACCGCGGCGATCATGTCGGGGGAGGAGGCGCATCCCGACCCGAAGAAGCGCTGGGTCGCGACCCTCACGAACGGGCTGCTGTACGTTCCCCTGGGTCTTGCCTCCGGTCTCGCCGTCGCGCTCGTGAGCGTGGCGCCGACCATCCTCATCACGGCAGTCGCGGGCCTTGCGGTGCTGGGCGCACTCATCACGAGCGTCGTCAATGCCCTGGACGACCCGCGCCACCGTGTCACCGCGATTGTCACGTTCCTCGTCGTTGCCTCCGGCATCGTCATCCTCAATATCGGCTCGGCATTCTGGGGACTGCTCATCGGCGGCATCGTCATGGCGTGGCTCGGCTGGAATGGGAGGCGCAAGAGCGGTGTTGCCCCCTAGGTGAAACTGTCAGTGCTCGACCTCGCATCCGTCTACGAGGGGATGAGCCACGGCGCAGCCCTCCGCCAGACCATCGCCACCGCGCAGGAGGCCGAGCGCCTCGGCTACGAGCGCTTCTGGGTGGCCGAGCACCACGGGATGCCCGCCATCGCGTCCTCGTCGCCGCCCGTGCTCATCGGGGCGATCGCCGCGGCCACGAGCAGCATCCGCGTCGGATCCGGCGGAGTGATGCTCCCGAACCATTCGTCCCTCGTCGTCGCTGAGCAGTTCGGCACTCTGTCGGCCCTGCACGGCGACCGCATCGACCTCGGCCTCGGGCGTGCGCCCGGCACCGACCAGTTCACGAGCTCGGTGCTGCGGCGCGGCGCGGGTGCCGAGACCGTTGACGACTTCCCCAACCAGGTGATCGAGCTGCTCGCGTGGTTCGGCACGATCCCGCCGCTCGAGAACGGCATCGGCTCGCGCATCGTCGCGGTTCCGGGCCTCGGCGACAGCCCCGAGATGTGGCTTCTCGGCTCGAGCGATTTCAGCGCGCGGCTCGCAGGGCTCATGGGCCTGCCGTTCGCGTTCGCCCACCACTTCGCGGGCGGCCCGAACACGCGCGTCGCGTTCGACACCTACCGCGCGAGCTTCACGCCGTCGATCGTGCTGCGCGAGCCGCATTCGATGGTCGCCGTCGCGGCCCTGGTCTCCGACGACGCCGAGCGGCTCATGAAGCCAGGCAACCTGGGATTCGTCCGGATGCGCCAGGGCGCACGCCCCTCGCGCATCCCCACACTCGCCGAGGCCGAGGCATACCCGTGGAACGCCGCGGAGCTCGAGTGGGTCGCGGAGCGCAACTCGCAGCAGGCCATCGGCCGCCTGGAGCACGTGCAGCAGCGCATCGCGGACCTCGTCGAGGTCACGAAGGCCGACGAGGTCATCGTGGTCCCTCAGGGCCCCGACCTGGAGACCAAGCTGGCGACGCTACAGTCGCTGGTATGACCATCTTCACTCCACCGCAGACTTCGCTCGAAGCATCCCGCGTGATTCTCGGGCTCATGAGGATCACCGAACTCGACGCGGAGGAGATCCGCACCCTCGTGGGTACCGCTCGCGATGCCGGCGTCAACGTCTTCGACCACGCGGACATCTACGGCGGGGCGCCCCACGTGTGCGAGCAGCTCTTCGGGGATGCCGTCACCTTCACGGGCGCCGAGCGCGAGTCGGTCATCATCCAGTCGAAGGTGGGAATCCGGCAGGGGTTCTTCGACTTCTCGCGCGAGCACATCCTCGCGACCGTCGACGGCTCGCTCAAGGCCCTCGGCACCGACTACGTCGACACCCTGCTCCTGCACCGTCCCGACACCCTCGTGGAGCCGGAGGAGGTCGCTGCCGCGTTCGACGAGCTGCACGCCTCGGGCAAAGTGCGCACCTTCGGCGTCTCCAACCACACGCCCGGCCAGGTCGAGCTGCTCAAGCGCTATGTGACCCAGCCCCTCGCCTTCAACCAGGTGCAGCTGAGCATCACCCACTCGCCGATCATCGCCTCGGGCATCGCCGCCAACATGGTGGGGCTCGACCAGTCGATCGACCGCGATAACGGCATCCTCGACTACGCGCGCCTCAACGACATCACCCTGCAGGCGTGGTCACCCTTCCAGAAGGGATTCTTCGACGGCGTGTTCCTCGGCGATCGCACGGAGTTCGGCGACCTCAACGACGCGCTCGACGAGATCGCGGCAGCCCACGGAATCACCCCGACGGGCGTTGCCGTGGCCTGGATCACGCGGCATCCCGCGACCATGCAGGTCGTGCTCGGCACGACCAAGCCGCAGCGGGTCGTGGAGTCGGCTGCGGGATCGGCAGTGCGCCTGAGCCGCGAGGAGTGGTACCGCCTCTTCACGACGGCCGGGCACACGCTGCCCTGAGCTACGGGTCGGAGCGGGTGTCTCGCAGGGCCGCTGCCTGCTCCCGCGCGACCCCGCGCATCCGGTCGAAGATCTCCAGGACCGTCTCGAGCTCGGCTTCCGACTTGTCGGCTAGGGCGCTCATCCACGAGTGCGACATCTCGGCATAGACCTCGCCGATCTCGCCCCGCCGCGTCTTCTTCATGACAACGAGCACCCGGCGGCGGTCGCGCGCGTCCATGAATCGCTCGACCCAGCCAGCGCGCTCGAGCCTGTCGACCATGCGGGTCGCCGCGCCGCTCGTGAGGCCTGCGGCGTCGGCGAGCTCGCTCGTGGAGACAGTGCCCTTGCGCATGAGCAGCGTGATGGCGCGCAGGTCGCTGATGGTCAGGCCGAGCCGATCCGCCAGCGCTTCCTGTAGAGCAACGCCGTCGGATACCGTCTCCGCGACGTCGGCCTGCAGACGGGCGACGAGTTCAGCGCGCGAAGGGGCCATGGCCCATGCTAAGCACGCTGTACCCCGATCGGCGGGGGCCACGCCGGTCGAGCCTTCCTCTCGTGCTGTCATCATGTGTCGCCGTATTGCGCGGGGGTTCGCGGGTGCCCGTCGTCTGCCGCACGATTGCTGCATGACTCGACAGATCCGCTTCAATGCCTTCGACATGAACTGTGTGGCCCACCAGTCATCGGGGATGTGGCGCCATCCCGACGACCGATCGGCGAACTACAAGCACCTGAGTTACTGGACCGAGCTGGCCAAGCTCCTGGAGCGGGGTACCTTCGACGGGATCTTCATCGCCGACGTGCTCGGGACGTACGACGTGTACGGCGGAACGAACGAGGCAGCGATCCGCCACGGTGCACAGGTGCCCGTGGGAGACCCCGTGCTGCTGATCTCGGCGATGGCCGCGGTCACCGAGCACCTCGGGTTCGGAGTGACCGCGGGAACCGCCTACGAGCATCCGTACCCGTTTGCCCGCCGGATGTCGACACTCGACCACCTCACGAAGGGCCGTATCGGGTGGAACGTCGTCACGGGCTACCTGCCGTCTGCCGCGCGCAACATGGGCAACCAGGACCAGCTCGAGCACGACGAGCGGTACGAGCACGCCGATGAGTACCTCGAGGTGCTCTACAAGCTCTGGGAGGGCTCGTGGGAAGACGATGCGGTCATCCGCGATCGTGAGACCGGCGTTTTCACCGACCCCGCGAAGGTGCACGAGATCGGCCACTACGGCAAGCACTTCACGGTGCCCGGCATCCACATCTCCGAACCGTCACCGCAGCGCACGCCCGTGATCTACCAGGCCGGCGCGTCCTCGCGCGGCATCGAGTTCGCCGCGGGCAATGCCGAGGCCATCTTCGTCGCCGCGCCCACGAAAGCGGTGCTGAAGAACACCGTGAGCAAGATCCGTGATGCCCTGGAGGCCGCCGGCCGCGACCGCTACTCGGCCCGCATCTACACGCTCCTGACGATCATCACCGACGCCACCCCGGAGAAGGCGAAGGCCAAGCACGAGGACTTCCTGCAGTACGCGAACCACGAGGGGGCGCTCGTCTTCATGTCAGGCTGGATGGGAATCGACCTCTCGCAGTACGACCTCGACGAGCCCGTGGGCAACGTCAAGAGCAACGCCATCCAGTCGGTCATCGCCAACTACGCGGAGTCGGCGGCGCAGGGCGAGACGTTCACGGTGCGCGATATCGCCCGCATCAGCGCGATCGGCGGCCTCGGCCCGACCATCGTCGGTTCAGGCGCTGAGATCGCCGACCAGTTGCAGGAGTGGGTGGACGAGACGGATGTCGACGGCTTCAACCTCGCCTACGCCATCACGCCAGGCACCTTCGAGGACATCGTGGAGTTCGTCATCCCCGAACTGCGCAGGCGCGGCGCCTACCCCGACTCCTATGTGGAGGGCACCCTCCGCCAGAAGCTCCATGGCGGCGGCGACCGCCTGCCCGCGGACCACAAGGGAGCCACCTACCGCGTGGGCTAGTTGAGGCCCCGGCGGTCGAGCAGCGGCTGGATGTCGGCGTCGCGGCCGCGGAAGTCGCGGAAGGCCTCGAGCGGATCCTTGGATCCGCCCACGCCCAGCAGCCGCGAACGGAAGCGGTCGCCGTTCTCGCGCGTGAGGCCGCCGTTCTCCTTGAACCACTCCACGGTGTCGGCGTCGAGCACCTCGCTCCAGATGTAGGAGTAGTACCCCGCGTCGTAGGCCGAGGTCGACATGACGTGCTGGAAGTAGGTGCTCGAGTAGCGCGTGGGCACCGCGGGGTTGTCGAGCCCCACCTTCGCGAGCGCGGCGGCTTCGAACGCGGGAACGTCCGCGACGGCATCCGTCGCGGTGATGGTGTGCCAGGCCTGGTCGAGCAGGGCCGCAGCGAGGTACTCGCTCGTCGCGAATCCCTCGTTGAAGGCGGATGACGCCTGGATCTTGTCGACGAACTCCTGCGGCATCGGCTCCCCGGTCTGGTGGTGCACCGCGTAGTTGGCGAGGATTTCGGGCCAGAGCATCCACATCTCGTTCACCTGGCTCGGGAACTCGACGAAGTCGCGGTAGGTGTTCGTGCCCGCGAACTTCGGGTAGGTCACGCGCGCGAACAGGCCGTGCAAGGCGTGGCCGAACTCGTGGAAGAACGTGTTGACCTCGTCGTACGTGAGCAGCGTGGGTTCGCCCGCTGCGGGCTTGGGCACATTGAGATTGTTGGTGACGATGACCGGATGCCCGAGCAGCTGCGACTGCGAGATGAGCGAGTTCATCCACGCGCCGCCGCGCTTCGAGTCGCGCGTGTAGAGGTCGAGCGTGTACAGGCCCACGGGCTCTCCGGACTCATCCGTGACCTCGAACACCCGCACATCCGGGTGATACGCCACGATGTCGGGACGCTCGGTGAAGGTGATGCCGTAGAGCTTCGTCGCGGCGAAGAAGACGCCGTTCTGCAGCACGCGCTCAGCCTCGAAGTACGGTCGCATCTGCGCGGTGTCGACGTCGTACTTCGCCTGGCGAACCTTCTCGCTGTAGAACGCCCAGTCGTGGGCCTCGATGGGGTGGCCGGCCTGCGTCTCGAGGTCGGCCTGCTCTGCCTTCGCGTTGCGGGCGGCGGGCACGGCGAGCTTGTCGAGCATGGCGGCGACGTTCGCGGGGGTCTTGGCGGTCTCATCCGCGATGACCCACTCGGCGTGGCTCGCGAAACCCAAGAGCGCCGCGCGCTCGGCCCGCAGACGTGTGATGTCGAGCACAAGCTGCGTGTTGTCCCACTCGTTGCCCCGGATGCCCCGCGCCCGCGACGCCGTCATGATGCGCTCGCGCACCCCGCGGTCGGTGAGCGACGACAGCCACGGATGCCCGGTCGGCAGTACGAGGGTGACGAGGTACTTGCCCTCGAGCCCGCGCTCCTTCGCGGCCTCGGCGGCCGCCGACACCTCACCGGGTTCCAGCCCCGCGAGGTCGGATACGTCATCGATGACGATGGCGAGGTCGTTCGTGTCGGCGAGGAGGTTCTTCTCAAAGCGAGTGGTGAGGGTCGAGAGCTGCTGGTTGTAGTCGCGCAGCTTCTCCTTCTCGGCGTCGTCGAGGCCCGCGCCCGCGATAGTGAACTCCATGTAGTAGCGCTCGACCAGGTAGCGGCTCTCGGCGTCGAGCTCGAGGGAGTCGAGCTGGTCGTAGATCGTCTTGATGCGCCAGTAGAGCTGGGAATCCAGCTTGATCGCGTCGGAATGCGCTGCGAGCAGCGGCGCCACCCACTCCTCGAGCTCCTCGGTTGCCGCGTTGCCGTCGGCCGATGTCTTGTTGAAGAACACGATCGCGACGCGCTCGAGGATCTGCCCCGACTTCTCGAGCGGGATCATCGTGTTGTCGAAGAGCGGCATATCGCGTTTCATCGTGATCGAGCGGATCTCCTTGAGATGCTCCTCCATGCCGATCTCGAACGCCGGCTTGTAGTGCTCGTCGCGAATCTCGGCGAAGGGCGGCATGCCGAAAGGGAGGGTGCTCGGTTCGAGGAAGGGATTGCTCATGAGTCCACCCTATTCAGCGTTGACCGCGAGCACGTAGGCGCGCTGGCCCTTCTCGGTGGAGTCGGCGGATTCCCGCACGGTAGTGGAGAGCAGTCGGAACCCGGCCTCGGCGAGCAGCCGGGCCACGCGCGCCGGATCCCACCGCCACGCGTCGAGCCCAACATCGTGCCCGAAGCCGTGCTCGATGCGCCGATGCTCGTCGTCACCTACCTGGAAGACGAGGAGCACCGGTCCGCGTGCGCGCAGCACGCGCGCGAACTCCGCGAAGACGAGGGCGAGCTTCTCGGGCGGCGTGTGGATGATCGAGTAGAAGGCCACGATGCCGCCGAGGGAGGCATCCGGGTAGTCGAGTGCACTCATGTTGCCGACGTCGAACCGGATGTCCGGCCACAGCCCGCGCGCGACCTCCACCATGCCGGGGGAGAGGTCGACGCCGAACGCCTCGGCTCCGAGCCCCACGAGGTGCGCGGTGACCGCGCCCGGACCGCACCCGAGGTCGGCGATGGGGCCGTCTGCCAATTCCGCCACGACGGCGAGAATGGCGCGGTCGAGGGGACGCGAGTCGAGTTCGTGGTCGAGTTCCGCCGCGTAGTTCTCGGCAACCAGGTCGTAGGAGGTGCGGGTTTCGTCGTCGCTCACGGGCCGAGCGTATCCGGACCGTCCGACGCGCTGCCTCCCGATGCAAAGAAGAGATTGCAAAGGAGTTGTTGCAAAATAGTTGTTGCAAAGAAACCTTTGCAATGCTATCTTTGCGTTATGGACGAGAACGAGACGGGTATCCCCAAGACCCGGCAGCTGGACATGGAGAGCCTCAAGGCACTCGCGCACCCGCTACGGGTGCAGTTGCTCGACACCCTCTCGACCTATGGCCAGTTCACCGCGAGCGGCCTCGCCGAGCGGCTGGGGGAGTCGAGCGGCGCCACCAGCTACCACCTTCGCCAGCTCGAGAAGCACGGGTTCGTGCGCGAGGTCGCGGGCAGGGGAACCGGTCGCGAGCGGTGGTGGGAACGGATGCCCGGCTCGATCGACCTCAACGCGACAGAGCTCGAAGACACTCCCGCCAACCGGGCGGCCACGAAGACCGTCATGCGGCAGTGGGAGCGCAACCGCTCTCGGCTGCTTCAGGATTTCCAGGACCGCGGTTATGACGTGCTGCCCGTGGAGTGGATCACCGCATCCAACATCATGACCGCCAACCTGCGGCTCACCGTCGAGCAACTCAACGAACTCACCGACAATTTCGGCTCGTTCATCGACGACCAGCTCGCGCGCTACCGCGGCCAGAATCTGCCCGGCTCACGACCGGTCCAGATCCACTTCAACGCGTTCCCCGTCATCGATGGTGAGGAGACCACGACACCATGACTGACCTGCTCGAAGCGCCCCGAAGGATGTCGGTGGCCGACCGTATTTTTGAACCACAGGAAGAGGTGGAGACGATGACTTCAGCACAGACGATGTATGCCCCGATGAGGTCGCGGCGGGCCCGTCCGCACGGCCTCGACCGGGCGCTCATGCGCGCCAGCCTTGCCATGCTGCTGTGGGCTCGTCGTCACGCCGACCGTACGGCGATCTCGTACGAGGAGCACACCCTGCGGCATCAGGAGTCCCTCGCGCGCGACCGTCGCGAAGCGCAGGTCTCCCGCTTCAACCACCGCGTGTTCTGAACGCGCCCTACGCCACCGGCCCCGGTCGACCATGACCACGTACACACCGGCGTCCTAGCGCCATCCTCCTGTGCGCTTCCTCGTGGCGATCGGGGTCGGTCTCCGAATCCCGCCTGCAGGTTTGCTGGGGGCTCCCTGTCAAAGCGCGCGCTGCTGGCGGAGGTCTACCGCGATCGGGCTAGCCTCTCCGAGTGTCTAGCGCCCTCGAACCCGACCGGATGACCCGCCGGCGCCTCTCGGCACGCACAGTCGCCCACCGCGGCGGCACGCCGGCGGGTCCGCTCGGCACGATCGTCCGGCTCCTGCTGACGTCGGTGGGTGTACTGCTGGTGAGCGCGCTCACGATCACCGCGGTGGTCGTCGTGGCGACCACGAGCCACATCAAGCCGGGCATCCCGCTGCTCCAGGCCAACGGGGAGGCGGCACCGCTGCCGTCCGTGGGTGCGTTCGTCGGCGGCGCGAACATCCTCCTCGCGGGCACAGACACCCGCACGGGCCAGGGCGGCGAGTTCAGCTCAGACGACCAGCTGGACGGCAGCTCGGGCACCGGCAGCAACGATGTCACGATGGTGCTGCACATCTCAGCCGACCACCGCAGCGCCGCGGTCATCAGCATCCCGCGCGACCTCGAGGTGCCCATCCCGGAATGCCCGGATGGCTCGGGTGGCACGATCGACGCGCAGAGCCAGGCCATGTTCAATACGACGCTCTCCGAGGGAGGGCTCTCGTGCGTGGTGCTCACTGCCGAGCAGCTGACCGGCCTGAACATCCAGTACGCGGCGACCATCGACTTCGACGGCGTCATCGCGATGGCTGACGCGGTCGGTGGGGTCACCGTCTGCCTCGACGCCCCGGTGTTCGACCCGTCGGCGGGACTCGATCTCGCCGCGGGGGAACAAGTGCTGACCGGGGCAACGGCGCTCGGGTTCGTGCGCACGCGCTACGGCGTGGGTGACGGCAGCGACCTCGGCAGGATCAGCAATCAGCAGGTGTTTCTGTCGGCCCTCGTGCGCCAGGTGATGAGCGGAGGAGTTCTGTCGAACCCCGTGCTGCTCTACCGCCTCGCGAGCACGGCGGCCACGAGCATCCAGGCGTCGGCGTCGCTCGCGAGTCCGACCACGATGGTGTCGATGGCTCTCTCGCTGAAGGACATCAGCCTCTCGGACATCGTCTTCCTGCAGTACCCGGTGGTGGCGGATCCAGATGACCCCAACCGCGTCATCCCGGACGACGATGCCGCGAGCGCGCTCGTCGCTGCGCTCGCGAGTGACGACCCGCTGCAGCTCACGGGAACGCTCGGAGTGGGGGCGGCGGATAACCCGGCGCCGCCGGTCCCGCTCCCCACCCCCTCCGCAACGCCGTCGGTGGCTGACGTACTGCGCAAGCCGGTTCCTGTGGTCACGGCGGCGCCCGAGGCTGCCCCGGTCGCCCTGCCGTCGAACATCAGCGGTCAGACCGCCGCGCAGGCGACCTGCAGCAAGGCGAACGACTAGGCGGGTTCCTCGATGACCGCGGCACCCGTGTGGTCCACCCGGATGACGGTGCCGTCGTCAAGCTCGACGACGGGTCGCCCTTCCAACCAGGTCAGCGTCCAGCGCCACCCGTCGGTCGCCACTCCCGCGAGCTCGTCTTCGACCTGCGCAACCGCGGCCACGACGGCCTCGGGTAGGCGCGCGGGTGGCTGGTCGCCCACCGTCCAGCGCGTACCGAGCTGCATCAGGTCTGCTTCTCGTAGGTGACCCACGTCGTGCGGGTCGCGAGCTTGTCGTAGACGCTCTGGGCCGTGGTGTTGTCGGCCGCAGTGATCCAGCGCAGCTTGCCGCCGCCGTCGGATGATGCGCGCTCCGCCACGGCCTCGATGAGTGCAGAGCCTGCCCCCGAGCCGCGATGGCCGGGCTCGACGTAGAGGTCGTCCAAGTACCACTCGTTCGCCGCCGTGAACGTGTCAGGGAGGCTGCGGTAGTGCGCGAAGCCGAACGCGCGGCCGTCGTCGACGGCGACGACGGCTTCCAGCGGCGACTCGGCGTTCATGAGCCAGTGCCACACGCCGTCGAGCACCGCGTCGCTGAAGTCGGTCGTGTAGAAGACCCCATACTCCCGGAAGAGCCTGCGCCAGGCATCCTCGTCGCCCTCGTGGATATCGCGCACTTCGGTCATTCCGCTACCTCCGCGAGCACGATGTCCCGCACCTCGATCGACTCTGACACCACGAACTCTACGCTCGCGATGCGGCCGACCGCGCGGAGATCGCCGAGGCCGCCCTCGAGGATCGCGGGGCCCGTGATCGTCGCCGAGACCACGTCGGTCTTCTGCGACGCCTTGGCATCCGTCTTCGCGCGGCGGATGCTGATGAGCGCCTCGCTCACCGCTCCGAGCAGCCCCGACGGCTCGGCGGTGACGCCCAGGTCGTCGAGCGTCGGCCAGGCGGACGTGTGGATGGAGCCCTCGTGGGTCCAGCTCCAGACCTCCTCGGTGGCGAACGGCAGGTAGGGGGCGAAGAGACGCAGGAGCACGTCGATGGCGGTGCGCAGCGCGGTCGCGGCGCTCGCCTGGGCTTCGGGGGAACTTGCGCCGTACGCGCGCTCCTTCACGAGCTCGAGGTAGTCGTCGCAGAAGGTCCAGAAGAACTGCTCCGCGTTCTCGAGAGCCTTCGCGTGATCGAACTCCTCGAGCGCTGCGGTCGCGGTAGTGACGACCCGGCCGAGCTCGGCGAGCATGTCGAGGTCGAGCGGCTCGGTGATGTCGCCGGCAACCTCGGGGAACGAGTACACGAACTTCGCCGCGTTGAGCACCTTGATCGCGAGCCTGCGCCCGATCTTGATCTGCTTCGGGTTCTGCGGGTCGAACGCGGCATCGGTACCCAGACGCGAGGAGGCCGCCCAGTAGCGCACGGCGTCGGACCCGTGCTCGTCGAGCATGCCCTTGGGGGTGACGACGTTGCCCTTCGACTTCGACATCTTCTTGCGGTCGGGGTCGACGATGAACCCGGAGATCCCCGCGTTCTTCCAGGGCACCTTGCCCTCTTCGAGTTCCGCGCGCAGCACCGTGGAGAAGAGCCAGGTGCGGATGATGTCCTGCCCCTGGCTGCGCAGCGAGTAGGGGAACACGAGCTCCCAGAGAGCCGGGTCGGTGACCCATCCGCCCGCGATCTGCGGCGTCAGGGACGAGGTCGCCCACGTGTCCATGATGTCGAGTTCGCCCACGAAGGTCGTGCCGCGGTCGGACTCGGCGTAGCCGGGCGGCACGTCGGTCGACGGGTCGACGGGCAGCATGTCTTCCGTCGGAAGGATGGGCGCGCCCTTCTCGCCGTCGGCACCGAGCTCGTACCACACCGGGATCGGCACGCCGAAGAAGCGCTGCCGCGAGATGAGCCAGTCGCCCGTGAGGCCGCCCACCCAGTTCTCGTAGCGCACGCGCATGTGGTCGGGTGTGAAATTGATCTGCTGGCCGGCGGCGATCAGGCGATCGCGCAGTGCGCTATCCCGCGCGCCGTTCTTGATGTACCACTGGCGCGTGGAGATGATCTCGAGGGGCTTGTCGCCCTTCTCGAAGAACTTGACGGCGTGCGTGATGGGCTTGGGGTCGCCGATCATCTCGCCGGACTCCCTGAGCAGTTCGACCACGCGCGCCTTGGCGCTGAACACGGTCTTGCCGGCGAGCTCGGCGTAGATCTCCACGGCGGCGGGCGAGAGCACCTCGGGGGCGTCGGCCACAATCCGGCCGTCGGCGCCGATGATCGTGCGGTTGGGCAGGTCGAGCTCGCGCCACCACACGACGTCGGTCACGTCGCCGAAGGTGCAGATCATGGCGATGCCAGAGCCCTTGTCCTTCTGGGCGAGGTGGTGCGCGAGGATCGGCACCTCCACACCGAAGAGGGGCGTCGTGACGGTGGTGCCGAAGAGCGACTGGTAGCGCTCGTCATCCGGATGCGCCACCAGCGCCACGCACGCGGGAAGCAGCTCGGGCCGCGTGGTTTCGATGTGAATATCACTGCCGTCAGGGGCGTGGAACGCCAGGCGGTGGTACGCCGCGGGCTGCTCCTTGTCTTCGAGCTCCGCCTGGGCCACTGCCGTGCGGAACGTGATGTCCCACAGGGTGGGCGCCTCGGCCTGGTAGGCCTCGCCGCGCGCATGGTTGCGCACGAAGGCGCGCTGCGCGGCGAGCTGGGCCTCACGACCGATGGTGCGGTAGGTGAGCGACCAGTCCACGCTCAGGCCGAGCTGGCGCCACAGGTCTTCGAACTGCTTCTCGTCTTCGGCGGTGAGGGCCTCGCACAGCTCGATGAAGTTGCGGCGCGAGATGGGCACCTGGTCGGCGGCCTTGGACGACGCGTTGTCGCCGCCCTCGAGCGGCGGCACGTAGTTCTCGACGTAGGGAAGGGTGGGGTCGCAGCGCACGCCGTAGTAGTTCTGCACGCGGCGCTCGGTGGGCAGACCGTTGTCGTCCCAGCCCATCGGGTAGAAGATGTCGCGGCCGCGCATGCGCTGGAATCGCGTCACGAGGTCCATGTGCGTGTAGCTGAACACGTGGCCGATGTGCAGGCTGCCGGAGGCCGTCGGCGGGGGAGTGTCGACCGAGAACACGTTCTCGCGCACGGCCGAATCCCTCTCGAACCGGTAGGTGCCCTGCGTCTCCCACGCGGGAGACCACTTGTCTTCGAGGCCTTCGAGAACGGGCTTCTCGGGGATGAGTGACATGGCGGTGCTCCGATTCGATATGTGCGGCACCGAGTCAGAAGTGGAGGTGCCTGAGTGTGGGGTTGTGCTTCGATGGTACCGTGCCCACCCCAACCCGACGCGTCTCGATCGACCTGCGCGGGGGAGCGCTCGGGTTCGTGGGCATCAAGCCCACGATCGTGATCGCCGGCCGCGCGCAACCCGCCCAGTGGGGCGTCGGCACCTGGCAGCTCCCCGCCGACAGCGACGCGGATGTTGCCGTGTTCCTCTACCGGTTCGGGGTCACCTGGGGGCGCGCATCCGTGACCCTTCGACCGACGGATGCCCCGGCCCTCAGCTATCGGGCGCCGTGGCTGCCCCTGCTCGCGGGGCGCTTCCGCTAGGGCGTGTGGAGAGTTCCTGGATGTCGGGGGCCTCGGAGCAGCGTGCACGGCAGGAATCACGATTCGACCGAGGTCATTGAGATAGCCGTAGTCACGGGCCCGAACGGCGTCTCGGGTCGAAAGGCGGGAGCGGCTCACCCGCTGGGGGCAGATGAACTGTGGACGGCATCTGTCGTCGTGACGGCGTGGGTGCCGAACCCTGCGCTGGCTCCTAGCCCGTCACCTTGATGATCTTGCTGGCCTTACTGCCGTCGGAGCCCACGGCGGTGATCACGTAGGTGTGGCTACCGGTGCCGCACGTGTAGGTGAACGGCCGGTATCCGTCGGGGAAGTCGTTGGTCGAGGTGCCGCTGGCCGGGAGTGAATCGCCGAAGAACGGTGCCTCCTGCGCGTCGTTTCCGCCCGTATCCACGCCGAAGTAGATGTAGTTGGCGTTGGCGGTCGCCCACTGGATTGTGATGACGGGGTCTCCCTCTGAACAGTCGACTGTCATCGGGTTGATCGTGAAACTCGCGACCGCGGGGTCCGTGCTGGGCGGCGGCGCTGGGGTGTTCTCCGTGGGCGTGGGGGTCGGCGTCGGCGTGCTTGAGGCTGTCGGCGTCGTCGTGGGGGTCGCGCTCGCGGTGGGTGTCGGTGACGAGGTCGGTGCGACTGTGCCCTCTCCGCGTGTCAGCAGCAGGATGAGGACGATGAGCACGGCCAGCAGGAGCGCCCCGCCGATCGACGCGAGGATGATGACCAGTCGCCTCGACGTGCGCTGCTCCTGCACGTCCAGCGGAAGCGTCGGCGCGGGAGTCTCGAAGCGCTGGGTGGGAGTGTCGTCGCTCATATCGCCCCTCAGAAAGCGGAAATGTCCCCGGACTGGGCCAGCCTAGGCGCTGGCCCATCCGGGGACAACGGGGGTCTACTCGGCGACGTCGTCGACGGGTCGCTTCCAGCGCGACGCCACGAGGGCGGCCACAAGCGTGATCGCCGAGATGACGGCGAGCACGATGCCCGGATGCCACCACGCGAAGTCCGTCGAGCTGCCGAGCGCCTGCGTGACGAGCGGGATGAACCCCGAGATCGTGGCCGCAATGGCGTAGGCGATGGCCATGGCGCTGTAGCGCACGGGGCCGCCGAAGATGTTCGCCATGAGCCCGCCGAGTCCTGCCCACGCGAGGGTGGGGAGGATGCCGCCGATGATCATCGTTCCGACGAGGATCTGGAAGGTGGCGAACTGCAGGATGTAGTACATCGGGAACGCGATGGCGAGCGTGCCGATGGCTCCGATCAGCACGACGCGGGCCGAGCCGATCCGGTTCGCCAGAAGCCCGAACAGCGGGATCGTGACGAACTGCAGGAGGCTCCCGATGAGCGTCGCGACCGCGAGGTCGGGATAGGAGAACCCGAGAACGCTGATGCCGTAGCCGATCGTGTACGTGTTCATGAGCGAGTAGGAGCCGATGCCGAGCAGCGCTGCGCCGATCGCGACGATGATCGCGATCGGGTACTTGCGCAAGGCCGAGAGCACGGGCACGCGCTCGCGCTTGTCGGCCGCGATGATGCTCGTGAAGACGGGTGTCTCGTCGATGGCCAGGCGCAGGTAGAGCGAGACCGCGAGCAGCGGGAAGGCGAGCAGGAACGGGATCCGCCAGCCCCACGCGAGCATGTCGTCGCCCGAGATGAGCAGCGGCAGGATGATCAGCAGCGCCGCGGTGAGCGTCGTGCCGACGGGCGACCCGAGCTGCGGAAGTGCAGCGTAGAAGCCGCGTCGCTTGGGCTCGACCTGCTCGACGGCGACGAGGATTCCGCCGCTCCACTCGCCGCCCAGGGAGAGCCCCTGGACCACGCGCAGCAGGAGCAGCAGGATGGGCGCCGCAAGCCCGATGGTCGCGAAGTCCGGCAGCAGGCCGATGGCGCCCGTAGCGAGACCCATGATCGTGATCGTGATGATCAGGACGCGCTTACGGCCGATGCGGTCACCGAGGTTGCCGAAGATGATGGCGCCGAGGGGGCGTACCACGAAGGCGACGGCGATACCGGCGAACGCCGCGAGGAGACCCGCGGCCGGGTCGAGCTCCGGGAAGAACAGGGCCGGTGCGAAGATCGCGCTGAAGTAGGCGAAGACGTAGAAGTCGAACGCTTCGAGGGAGGAGCCGACGAGTGCGGCCCAGACTGCCTTGCGGGCCTTGGCGGGCTCGTAGTGCGGGGCGGGTGCTGCTGTTTCTGTAGTGGTTGGCGCTTTGCCACTGGTGATAGTCACGCACACAGTTAATCATCAGGAAACGGGATTCATTCCCGCTATTGATATAGTTCGAATAGAACAATACAATCAAAGCATGTACATCTCCGTGGACGCCGGCTCGGCGCTGCCGCTGTTCGAGCAGCTCGTGGCGGGCATCCGTGCGCAGGTCATCGACGGTTCGCTCACACAGGGCGAGCGTCTGCCCGCGGCTCGCGACCTCGCCGAATCGCTCGACGTCAACGTGCACACCGTGCTGCGCGCCTATCAGGTTCTGCGCGACGAGGGTTTCCTCGACCTGCGCCGCGGCCGCGGCGCAGTCGTCGCCACCCGCTCCCACGACTACGCGCAGCTCGCGCGCGACATCGACAGGGTCGTTGCCGAGGCCCGCCGCCTCGACCTCACCCCCTCAGCCCTTACCGCCATGATCAGGAAGGCCTTCGAATGAACGCACGCACCCGGATGCTCGTAGTGGGCGTCATCGTCCCCCTCCTCATCGCGGCAGGGGCGGTGGCGGTCATGCTGTCCACGCTGCCCAGCCTGCCCACTCCTGTTGCCGTGCACTGGGGACCGTCCGGTGCCCCTGACCGCTTCGGCTCGCCTCTCGAAGCGATCCTGCTCGTCGGCCTCGTGGTCATCGCGTACAGCGTCTTCGCCTTCGTGCTCGCCAGGTCGGAGACCGTCAACGCGCGAATCGTGCTCGCGGTCTCCCCGTTCCTCGCGACCGTGCTGGGGTTCATCACGGCCGGCGGCCTCGTGCTGCAGCAGGGGCTCGCCGACGCGCACGACGCCCCGTCGCTGCTGCCCGTCGTGGGCATCGGGTTCGGTGCGGGGATCGTGCTCGCGGTCATCTCGTGGTTCGTGCTGCCCAAGCCCGCCCCTGTCGCCCCTCTGAGCGACGTACCCACCCTCGACCTCGCCGCCGGCGAGCGGGCTACCTGGTTCGCACGCCTCGAGCCCGCACTGTGGCTGGGCGTCGTCCTCGTGGTCGTCGGCGTCGCCGCCCTCGTCGGCGGCGGTGTGGCGATCTGGTTCGCGGGGTCGACCCCGATACTCATCACCTACCTCGTGATCATGGGGTTCGTCGTTCTCGCCTCGGCGGGGGCGCTGTTCTGGACCGTGCGCATTGACTCCCGCGGGTTCGTGGCGCGGTCCGTGCTCGGGGTGCCGCGGTTCACCGTGCCGCTCGAGGATGTCGAGGCCGCAGTATCCGTGCCCACCGGTGCCACTGCCGGCTTCGGTGGCTGGGGGCTGCGCTGGGGCGGAGCGGGTCGCGTCGGGATCATCCTCGGCTCTGGCGAGGCGCTTGAAGTACGCAAGCGCAGCGGTGGATCGATAGTCGTCACGACCCCCGACAGCGAACGGGCTGCAGCGCTGCTGAATTCGCTGGCGCGTCGCGCATAGAATGGGTGCACAGGCAGTGATCCGCTATCGACGGGGAGCCTCCGGAAGAACGGCTGCGGCCTACTAGACCCGGGAAGCAGTTTGAGTGGCGCCCCAGGGCGCAAGCGGGGTGGTACCGCGGCGTAGTGCTTATTCACACACGTCGTCCTCGTGAAGCACCGAGGAGACCACACATGCCGTACCCGCAGCACACCCCGGATGAGCCCGTCCAGCCGTCGCCGCGCTTCCCCGCCATCGAGGAGCAGGTTCTCGCGCACTGGAAGCAGGACGGCACCTTCCAGGCATCCGTCGACCAGCGCGAGGGTGCGCCCGAGTGGGTCTTCTACGACGGGCCGCCCTTCGCCAACGGCCTCCCGCACTACGGCCACCTCCTCACCGGCTACGCGAAAGACCTCTTCCCGCGCTTCCAGACCATGCGCGGCAAGCAGGTGCACCGCCGCTTCGGGTGGGACACCCACGGCCTGCCGGCCGAGCTCGAGGCCATGCGCCAGCTCGGCATCACCGAGAAGGCGCAGATCGAGGAGATGGGCATCGCGACCTTCAACGCGAAGGCGCGAGAGTCTGTTCTCGAGTACACGAAGGAGTGGGAGGAGTACGTCACCCGCCAGGCCCGCTGGGTGGACTTCGAGAACGACTACAAGACGCTCGACGTGAGCTACATGGAGTCGGTCATCTGGGCCTTCAAGCAGCTGTACACGAAGGGCCTCGCCTACGAGGGCTATCGCGTGCTGCCGTACTGCTGGCACGACGAGACGCCGCTCTCGAACCACGAGTTGCGCATGGACGACGACGTCTACAAGATGCGTCAAGACCAGTCGGTGACGGTCACGTTCCCGCTCGACGGTGCCAAGGCCGAGGCGCTTGGCCTCACCGCGGTCAAGGCGCTCGCCTGGACGACGACCCCCTGGACGCTCCCCACGAACCTCGCGCTCGCCGTGGGCCCCGCCATCGAGTACTCGGTAGTGCCTTCCGGCCCGCTCGGTGCGGCGGATGGCTCGGCCGAGGGCGTTGCCGAGTTCCTGCTGGCCAGTGACACCGTCGGCGCCTACGCGAAGGACCTCGGTTACGCCTCGCCCGCCGAGGTAGTCGTGAGTCGCACGATCCTCGGTGCCGAGCTCGAGGGTGTGCGCTACGCGCGCCTCTGGGACTACTACGCCGACACCGAGGAATGGGGCACGCAGAACGCGTGGCAGATCCTCGTCGCCGAGTACGTGGCCACGGGCGAGGGCACGGGCATCGTGCACCAGGCTCCCGCCTACGGCGAGGACGACCAACTGGTGTGCGCCGCGGCGGGCATCCCCGTCATCCTGTCGGTCGACGACGGCGGCAAGTTCCTGCCCGTCATCACGGATGTCGCGGGCCTGCAGGTCTTCGACGGCAACAAGCCCCTCATCCAGAAGCTACGCGCCGATGGCCGGCTCCTGCGCGTGGCGAGCTACGAGCACAGCTACCCGCACTGCTGGCGTTGCCGCAATCCACTCATCTACAAGGCGGTCTCGAGCTGGTTCGTGCGCGTGCCGGAGTTCCGCGACCGCATGGGCGAGCTCAACCAGGAGATCAACTGGGTACCGGACAACGTCAAGGACGGCCAGTTCGGCAAGTGGATCGGCAACGCGCGCGACTGGTCGATCAGCCGCAACCGGTACTGGGGCAGCCCCATCCCGGTGTGGAAGAGCGACAACCCCGAGTTCCCGCGCGTGGACGTCTACGGCTCGCTCGCCGAGCTCGAAGCCGACTTCGGCACACTCCCGCGCAACGCCGCGGGAGAGCCCGACCTGCACAGGCCGTTCATCGACGACCTCACACGCCCGAACCCCGACGACCCGTCCGGCGCCTCAACGATGCGCCGCATCGAGGACGTGCTGGACGTCTGGTTCGACTCGGGCTCCATGCCGTTCGCGCAGGTGCACTACCCGTTCGAGAACCAGGAGTTCTTCGAGGCGCACAACCCCGCCGACTTCATCGTCGAGTACATCGGCCAGACGCGCGGCTGGTTCTACCTGTTGCACGTGCTGTCGACCGCGCTCTTCGACCGCCCCGCGTTTAGGAACGTCATCAGCCACGGCATCGTGCTCGGTTCCGACGGGCAGAAGATGTCGAAGAGCCTGCGCAACTATCCGGATGTGAACGAGGTATTCGACCGTGACGGAGCCGACGCGATGCGGTGGTTCCTCATGTCGAGTTCGGTGATCAGGGGTGGAAACCTCGTGGTCACGGAGGAGGGCATCCGGGGCGGGGTTCGCGAACTGCTGCTGCCGCTGTGGAGCACGTACTACTTCTTCACCCTCTACGCGAACGCCGACGGCTACGAGGCCAAGCTCACGTCCGACGTCACGAACGTGCTCGACAGGTACATCCTGGCCAAGACCGGTGAACTCGTGGATGCTGTGACCATCGACCTCGAGAACCTCGACAGTCCCGTGGCCGCAGCCACGCTGCGCGACTTCGGCGACGTGCTCACCAACTGGTACGTGCGCCGCAGCCGCGACCGGTTCTGGCAGGGGGACAAAGACGCGTTCGACACTCTCTACACGGTGCTCGAGACTGTCACGCGCGTCGCGGCTCCACTGCTTCCGCTGATCTCCGAGGAGATCTGGCGCGGGCTCACGGGCGGCCGCAGCGTGCATCTGACGGACTGGCCGGATGCCCGCCAGTACCCGAACGACCCCACACTCGTGGCAGCCATGGACCGGGTGCGCGACATCGCTTCCGCCGGTCTCGCCCTTCGCAAGGCCCGTGGACTGCGCGTGCGCCTGCCGCTCGCCCAGCTCACGGTCGTGGGTGTGGCCAGCGAGGGCTTCGAGGGCGCCGAGCAGATCCTGCGCGACGAGCTCAACGTGAAGAACGTGACGTTCCTCGCCGCGGCCGACCCCGGTGACTTCGGCATCACCCAGAAGCTCACGATCAACGCGCGCGCCCTCGGCCCGCGCCTCGGCAAGCAGGTGCAGCAGGTCATTCAGGCCGCGAAGGCGGGCACGTGGGTCTCCACGGGCTCGACGGTGACGGTCGACGGTATCGAGTTGTTCGAGGGCGAGTTCGACCTCGAGCTGGAGGCTGCAGACGAGGCGAGCGCGATCGGTTTCCTCGCCGACGGGGGCTTCGTGCTCATCGATACGGTCACCACGCCGGAGCTGGAGGCCGAGGGGCTCGCCCGCGACGTCATCCGGGCAGTTCAAGACACGCGCAAGGCCGCCGGCCTCGAGGTGAGTGACCGGATCACCCTCTCGGTGAGGGGCTCGTCGGAGGCCGACATCGCGGCCCTCGCGTCGTTCGCCGAAACCATCGCGGGGGAGACCCTGGCGATCGAGTCGAGCTTCGAGGTCTCTGCCGACCCCGAGACAGCAGCGGCCCTCGACTCGATGGTTGCCGCGCAACGTGCGACCCTGAAGGCTGGGCAATACGCGAACGCGGGAGTGCTCGTGATCGATGTGTGGAAGTCGGGAGCAGTCAATGTCTGATCGGGACGAGTACGACGAGCTCGACGCGGGCGACCCCTCGGAGAACCCGCTGGCCGACCTCAGCCCCTTCGCGGATGGCAATGAGGGCACCAACCTCGACGAAGACTCCGACTACGAGCTGGAAGACGCCGAGTACCAGGAAGACGCCGACCGCGTGTACGAGGAGCTCCTCGCGCGCATCGGCGAGGCCCAGCCGCAGCCGCGCCTCGACGCGACCCGCCGGGCGCTCGAGCTGCTGGGTGATCCGCAGCGGTCGTACCCGATCGTGCACATCACCGGCACGAACGGCAAAACGTCCACGAGCCGCATGACGGAGAGCATCCTGCGCGCCTATGGGCTTCGCACGGGCCTCATGACGAGTCCGCATCTCGTGCGCGTCAACGAGCGCATCGTGGTCGACGGCCTGCCGATCTCGAACCGCGCGCTCGCCTCCAATTGGGACGACATCCGGCCCTTCCTCGACCTCGTCGATTCCGAGCTCGTCGCCAAAGACGAGGAGCCCCTGACCTTCTTCGAGGCCCTCACGGTTCTCGCCTACGCGAGCTTCGCCGACGCGCCCGTCGATGTCGCTGTCATCGAGGTCGGTATGGGCGGCGAGTGGGATTCCACGAACGTCGGCGACGGCCAGGTCGCCGTCTTCGCCCCCATCGCGCTCGACCACACGCAGCGGTTGGGCTCCACCATCGCCGAGATCGCGCGCACCAAGGCGGGAATCATCAAGCCGGCCGCCGCGGTCGTCTCCGCGAAGCAGTCGCCGGATGCCCTCGCCGAGCTCGAGCGCGCCGCAGAGCTCACCGAGTCGACGCTGGCCGTCGAGTCCGACCAGTTCGAGCTGCTCACCTCCACGGTTGCCGTGGGCGGACAGGTCATCGCCGTCCGCGGCCTCGCGGGCACCTACCGCGATCTGTTCCTCCCGCTCTTCGGCGAGCACCAGGGTCACAACGCGGCGCTCGCGATCGCGGCGGTCGAGTCGTTCCTCGGCGGTGGCACGCAGCCCCTCGTCGGCGACGTCCTCGCGGAGGGCCTCGCCACGGCGACCTCTCCTGGCCGCCTGCAGATCATCGGCACCGAGCCGACAGTGCTCGTCGATGCGGCGCACAACCCTCACGGAGCCGCTGCTCTCGCGACGGCCCTCAAGGAGTACTTCACCTTTGACGAGATCGCGATAGTCATCGGCGTGCTGCAAGACAAGGACGCGCGCGGGATCGTCGAGGCTCTTGCCCCCGTGGCCGAGCGCTTCCACGTCACGCAGTCGCAGTCGGAGCGCGCCATCCCGTATGAGCAGCTCGCCGAGCTTGTGCTCGAGGTCACCCACGAGGACGCGACCTACCAGTACGCATCGTTCGAGCACGCAGTTCAGGATGCGCGCCTGTGGGCCAACGACGGCCCGCGTCGCGCGGTCGTCGTCACCGGGTCGATCACGCTCGTGGGCGAAGCCATCGAGCTCGCCACCCTCGAGAAGTGGAAGCCGTGAGCCAGCCGAAGCAGCCCAGGCCCCGCCGCATCCGGAGCACGAGCGAATCACTCCTGAGCATCGTGCTCGGGCTCGAGGCGATTCTCACGTTCTTCGTGACGCTCACGGCGTTCGGCCTCAAGGCCCTGCCCGCAGCCACGGCGTTCCTGGGCGGGGGAGTGCTCATCGTGCTGCTCGTGCTCGTCGCGGGTCTGCTGCGGTTCCGCTGGGGAGTGTGGCTCGGCTGGGTGCTGCAGGCGGCACTCGTGGCCACGGGCATCCTGCTGCCCATCATGTTCGTCATCGCGGCGGCCTTCGTCGCGATCTGGGTCTACTGCTTCGTCAAGGGGCGGCAGATCGACCACCAACGATCACTACTGGAGAACTCATGACCGTCGAAGAAACCCTCGTCCTCGTCAAGCCGGATGGCGTCGCCCGCAACCTCACCGGCGAGATCCTGCGTCGTATCGAGGCGAAGGGCTACCAGCTCGTCGACCTCAAGCTCGTGCAGGCCGACCTCGACCTGCTCGCTGCCCACTACGAGGAGCACCAGGGCAAGCCCTTCTACGAGCCCCTCGTCGAGTTCATGCAGAGCGGCCCGGTCGTTGCCGTCCGCGTGGCGGGCAACCGCGTCATCGAGGGCTTCCGCTCGCTCGCCGGAACGACGGATCCCACCACGGCGGCCCCCGGCACCATCCGCGGCGACCTCGGCCGCGACTGGGGCCTCAAGGTCCAGCAGAACCTCGTGCACGGCAGCGACTCACCCGAGTCGGCAGCCCGCGAGCTCGCCCTCTGGTTCTAGTCGCGCCAGCTAGCGCAGCGTCGCGAGCACGTCGAGGCGCAGCTGCGCGATGACCGCGATGAGGAGGTATCCGACGACCGTGATGGCGGGCACCCACGAGTAGAGGCGCTCGCCGAGGGGCTGCAGCCCCGCCCCGAGGCGGCCCGCCCGTGCGTTCGCGAGGGTGAGCGTCCAGAACATCGGGATGGTCACCGACCACACGAGCATGCACCACGGGCACAGCGTGCCGAGGTTGAAGATGCTCTGGTAGGCGAGCCAGAGGCAGAACGCGAAGGCGCCGAGAACTCCGACGTTGAAGGCGATCCAGAACCAGCGGGCGAAGGACGCCCCGGCCAGAAGGGCGACGCCAACGGCGATCGGCGCGACGAAGCCGCCGAGCCCCAGCAACGGGTTGGGGAACCCCAGCAACGAGCCCTGCCAGGAGCCCAGATTCACGCCGCACTGCACGATCACGCTGAAGTTGCAGTCGAGATCGGCCTGCGGGTTCTCGAGAACCGCGAGCTTGTCGAGCGTGAGGCTGAAGGCCGCGTACCAGCCGATGACCCCCGTGACGATGAGTACGAGGGCGAGCGAGAGAGGGCGTCGTGAAGCGACCGCGTCAGTCATGGTCGGATTATTGCACGCGCCAAAACATGGCTCACTGGGAATGCGTGCGATAATGACAAGCAGTCAGTCGAGCCGCGCTCGACACGACGCCAAACAGTGCTTACCGGGCTGGACCTGCAACGAACACGCAGGGCTGAACCGGACCAGTGCCGAGTAGGGGCAAGTCCCTACACGTGGCCGAGCCGGATAGCCAGTTCCGGAGTATTGCTGTGACAGAGCAAGGCAAGCGTGAGCAGTGCCCACCAGGGGCACGTAGCCCGCTTGCAGACCTGAAGGATTAGTAGCGGTTCCGCTGAGACAGCGGGATAGCGCACGAGAGAGTACCCGGTGGGTGGCGCGGTTGCCCACACGGGCTAGGAGTACACCAGCAATGGTGAATGAAGACGAGAACCCGAAGAAGAGAAGTCGCCTGTTCGGTGGTCGCAAGGCCGCTCAGGCAATCGAGAAGCAGGCAGTCGAGAAGCAGGCGGTGGTCGAGCCTGTCGAGACCCCCGACGCCGAGGCTGCGGCACCCGAGGTCGCTAAGGCCCCGCGCACGCGCGCACCCAAGGCTGCAGCTCCCGCCAAGAGTGCTGCTGACCACGTGAATTCCGCGGCCACGGGCCTGCCTGCCGTAACGGAGGAGAGCGAGTCTGCAGCCCCGAAGCGCCGCAGTGTGCCCAAGAAGGCAGCAGTCGAGCCCGCCGAGACCGCGAGCGAGCCGGATGCGCAGCCCAAGGCTCCCGTGCGTCCGACGACGTCGCTGCTCTTCCAGGCACCCGACCTGCCGCCGCTGCCGCCCGTGCGCGCACCCCGCGGTGGCGGGAACAACGGTCCCGTCCTCGATCTGCCCGAGGAGGGCGGATCCGTTCGCCGTCGCTCGCGCCGCCGCCCCGGTGAGGAGTCGCGCCCCGGTGACGAGGCGCCCGGCACCGTCGTGCGTGTGCGCCAGCCGCGCCCCGAGCCCGTGCTCAGCAACGAGCCCACCCGAGTAAAGGGCTCCACCCGCCTGGAGGCGAAGAAGCAGCGCCGCCGTGACGGTCGCGATGCAGGCCGCCGTCGTCCCGTGGTCACGGAGAGCGAGTTCCTCGCCCGTCGTGAGAGCGTCGACCGTGTCATGGTCGTGCGCAGCAAGTTCGACCGCATCCAGATCGCCGTGCTCGAAGATGGCGTGCTCGTCGAGCACTACGTCGCCAAGTCGCAGGACGCGAGCCTCATCGGCAACGTCTATCTCGGTCGCGTGCAGAACGTGCTGCCCTCCATGGAAGCCGCCTTCGTCGACATCGGTCGCGGCCGCAACGCCGTGCTGTACTCCGGTGAGGTCGACTGGGATGCCGCAGCGCTCGACAGCGACGGCAAGAGCCAGGCTCGCCGCATCGAGCTGGCGCTCAAGCCTGGCGACCGCGTTCTCGTGCAGGTCACGAAGGATCCGGTCGGACACAAGGGAGCCCGCCTCACGAGCCAGGTGTCCCTGCCCGGCCGCTACCTCGTCTACGTGCCCAACGGCTCGATGTCGGGCATCAGCCGCAAGCTGCCCGACACCGAGCGCGCCCGCCTCAAAAAGATCCTCAAGGAGGTACTGCCCGAGAACGTGGGCGTGATCGTGCGCACTGCTGCCGAGGGCGCCACCGAGGAGCAGCTGACGCTCGACGTGCAGCGCCTCACCAACCAGTGGGCCGAGATCAGCCGTCTCGTGGAGACGCAGCAGGCGCCTGCGCTCCTGCACTCGGAGCCCGACCTGCTCATCAAGATCGTGCGCGATGTCTTCAACGAGGACTTCCAGAAGCTCGTCGTCGCCGGCGCGGATGCCATGGCGACCATCCAGGGCTACCTGAGCGCCGTCGCTCCCGACCTCGCCGACCGCGTGGAGAGCTATGACGACCAGAACGTCGACTCGTTCGACCAGTACCGCGTCTCGGAGCAGATCGAGAAGGCGCTCGACCGCAAGGTGTGGCTGCCCTCGGGTGGCTCGCTCGTGATCGACCGCACCGAGGCCATGACGGTCGTCGACGTGAACACGGGTAAGTTCGTCGGTTCCGGCGGAAACCTCGAGGAGACGGTCACCAAGAACAACCTCGAGGCCGCTGAGGAGATCGTGCGCCAGCTGCGCCTGCGCGACATCGGCGGCATCATCGTCGTCGACTTCATCGACATGGTGCTCGAGTCGAACCGCGATCTCGTGTTGCGCCGTCTCGTCGAGTGCCTGTCGCGCGACCGCACGAAGCACCAGGTGGCGGAGGTCACGAGCCTCGGCCTCGTGCAGATGACGCGCAAGAAGCTGGGCCTCGGCCTGCTCGAGACGTTCAGCGAGCCGTGCGAGCACTGCGCGGGCCGCGGCATCATCGTGCACCACGATCCCGTCACGAAGCACCGCCAGCAGCAGCAGACTGCCCAGCCCGAGATCAGCGGGGGCGGCCGTCGTGGTCGCAACCGCGGTGGCAACGGCGGCGGCAACGGGGGAGGGCAGTCGGCTCCTTCCACGACCGTGAAGAACGGCGTCGGCTCGACGGGCACGCACGCGATCACCGAGGACGTGCGCAACGCTCTTGCCCGCGTCGCGGCGAGCACCGTGCACACCACCGAGATCCCGATCCAGACCGGTACTGCTGAGTCCGTGATCGAGGCTCCTGTCGCGATCCTCGACATCCCCGTCGCGAAGGCTCCCCGCCAGCAGCGCAAGATCTCCACGCACGACGCCGAGCAGATCCTCGACTCCGTGCTCGAGTCGCTGCCCGAGCCCAAGCAGCCCGGCCAGGGCCGCTCGCGCGGTTCGCGCCGTGTGTCGTCGCCGATCATCACGACCGACAACAACTCCTAGTTGGTGGGTGCCGGGCGATCCCTCAGGGTCGTCCGGCGCCGCCCACGTACCATTCAGTGGTGGATGCGCGCGCTCTAGAGGTCGAACACGACCATCAGCACAGCGCCCCGCGTAGCCGTACCCGGCTTGTCTGGCTCGGCATCGGAGTTGTCGGTCTCGCCGCTCTCTTCGGTGCTCGTGCCCTCCTCGACGGCAGCGGATTTTCCCTGCCGAACGAGGTGCAAGACCTCCTGACGCTCAGCATCAGCGTCGTCATCGAGTCGCTCCCGTTCGTCATTCTGGGCATCCTGCTATCGATAGTCGTGCAGGTGTGGCTTCCCGACGGCATTCTTATGAAGTACCTGCCGCGCAACTCCGTGCTGCGCCGCTTCTGCATCTCCCTGTTCGGCATCTTCCTGCCGGTGTGCGAGTGCGGCAACGTGCCGTTGGCGCGCGGACTCATCGTCGGCGGCTTCACGGTCCCCGAAAGCATGACGTTCCTGCTCGCGGCTCCCATCGTGAACCCGATAACGATCATCACGACGCACCAGGCCTTCGGCTTCGACGACGGCATCCTCGTGGCGCGCCTTCTCGGCGGCCTCGCGATCGCGAACATCATCGGCTGGCTCTTCAGCCTCCACGCGCGACCGGATGCCCTCCTCGCACCCTCTTTCGCCGCCGAGTGCCGGCGCCCCGCCGACGAGCACGAGCACTCGCGCGTGAGCAAGAGCGCCGACATCTTCATCCGCGAGGCGAGTGTGATCATGCCCGCCCTGTTCATCGGTGCCCTCGTCGCGGGCGCCATCCAGGTGATCGTGCCGCGCGACGTGCTCGTCGCGCTCGGCAGCAACCCGCTGTGGTCGATCCTCGCGATGATGGTGCTCGCCTTCGTCATCGCGGTGTGCTCGAACGTCGACGCCTTCTTCATCCTCCCGTTCGCGAACACGTTCATGCCGGGCTCGATTGCGACATTCCTGGTCTTCGGTCCGATCATCGACATCAAGATGCTCGCGATCCTGCGCACGACGTTCACGACGCGCGTGCTCATTCAGCTCACCGTGGTGGTGGGCCTCCTGAGCGCGCTCGTGGGCTTGGTGGTGAACTATGTGGCATAACGTCCAACGCTGGCGCGGCGTCGTCCTGATCGGCGTGGCCGTGGTGGCGACGATCTGGCTCGCGTTCGGCAACCAGCTCGTGCTCTACATCCACCCGCGGTACATCGTCTTCACGATGATCATGGGGGTGATCGCCCTGGTTCTCGTGGTGGCGAGCCTCGTGGTGCGCACGCATGCCGAAGCGGAGGAGGAGCCGCGTCGGGCCGCGAAGGTGCTGTCGATGATCGGCCTCGCGGTCGCCGCGGTCATCGCGGCGGCCATGGTGGTGGTCCCGCCTGCGACACTCACGAGCGCCACGGCCAGCCAGCGCGACATCAACAGCACGACCCTCGGCTCCGAAACTCAGTCGGTGAGTGCCGCGGCGGGGGCATCCGTCGCCACGTTCGCCACTTTCACCGTCGCCGACTGGTCGTCGTTGCTGCGCCAGACCAGCGACCTGTCGTTCTACGCGGGCAAGCCCGTCGACGTCGTGGGCTTCATCACGCCCGACAAAGACGACCCGACAAACATGTTCTACGTCTCGCGGTTCGTGGTCACGTGCTGCGCCGTGGATGCGCAGCCCGTGGGCGTGCCGGTGTTCCTCGCGAACTGGCAGGACACGTACCAGACCGACGACTGGGTGCAGCTGACGGGGCAGTTCGGCACGAACCCGAGCACCGCGAGTTCGCAGTCGGTAGCGCTGAACCCGGATGCCGTCGCCAAGGTGGACCAGCCCAGTGAGCCGTACCTCTTCTGACGACGGCCGCTTCCGTAGGGCTCTCGCCTTCACGGTTGCCGCTCTCGTGCTCCTCTGCTCCGTGTTCCTCGCCCTCGGCTACCTGCAGGGCCCCAAACTCTCGAGCGCCCAGGTCGACCCCAGGGGAGTTGTCGAACAGAGCGGGCAGCAGGTGCGTCTCTTCGCCAACCAGCAAGTCGCCCAGGTCTCGCCCGACCAAGTGACGATCACGCCGAGCACGGGCTTCACGGTCTCGACGCAGGGCGACATCATCGCTGTCCAGTTCGATTCGCGCCTCGACTACGCCACCGACTACCGCGTGAGCGTGGAGGGCGTGACGAGCGTCTACCTCGCGCAGCCGTCGACCCTGAGCTACGAGTTCACCACAGCGTCGCCCACGCTGCATTTCCTGGACCGCGGCGACACCACCGACGACATCGTCACGACGGGCCTGACAGGCTCCGACCGCACCATCATCTACTCGGCCCCGCACATCCAGGACTTCGCCGTGCTCGACGACTTCCTCGCCGTGGTGACCCTCAACGACGACCACACGAGTTCGCTCAGCTTCGTCAACACCGACACCAAGGTCGTCGAGGCCGTGCGCCTGCCCGACGTGGGTTCCATTTCCGGGCTGGATGCCTCGGCCGCGGGCAATTCCGTGGGCTTCACCCTCACGAGCGCCGCCGCCGGGGTGGGCCAGAAGAACAACTCGACGCTCTACACGATCGACCTCTCGAAGGGCCGCACACCCACCGCGGTGGCGGGGCTGAACGGCGACCCGATCAACGTGCTCGGGTGGCAGTACCTGCCCAATTCGGCGTCTCTGCTGGCACTGACGTTCCAGCGCAGCCTTCTGCTGATCGATCCGGTCTCGGGCGTCATCTCGCCGCTCGGCCAATTCATGGGGCTCGACAAGATCGCCGCGGACGGCCTCAGCACCACCTTGGAGGACTCGTTCGGCGAGGTCTCGCTCACCCTGGCCAACGGCGACGTGCGCCGCCTCGAGCCCTCGCCCGTGGAGGGGCTGAAGGCGTTTCAGGGCTCGACTGCTGTGCTGCCGAGCGGGGATCGCATCCAGAAGGTCGTCGTGCCCGATGCAACGGGTCGTCGGTTCAGCAGCCTCCTCGTCTACGACGACGGCTCGAGCGCGCGCATCCTGTACATGACGCCCGACGACGGCGGCAGCATTTCCGACTTCACCGTCTCGCCGAACGGGCAGTACGTCGCCATCGAGACGGTTCCGGATGCCTCAGCCGCCGTCAGCGACGGCTACTTCTTCGACGCCAGGGCGACCAGCGTGACGACCGTCATCGTCGACGTGTCCACCGGTGCCCAGACCCGCAGCGTGGAGGGTTTCGGCCTCCGCTGGTAGCACTGGCTCAGTGCCCATGCCGGTCGCGCTGTGGCACCCGCAGGCCGCTCGCCCGCAGGCGCTCCACGAACTCCCGTACGCCGACCGGATGCGCCCCCAGCGCCACGAGTTCCTCCCACTTGTGGGCGGGAACGTCGTAGTGGTCGAGGTCGAATCCCCGGCGAGGGATGCCCGCGAGTTCCGCGAACGCGTGCAGCTCGTCGAGCGATGTGTCGCTCACGATATGCGCCCACACGGTGTTGTGCGCCGGCCAGATGGGCTGGTCTATCAACACCGTCATGGCCCGATTGTAAGCTGGCGCCATGGCTCTCACCGTCAAGCAGATCGTCAACCGGCACGGGGCCTTCGTCTCCGCCGTCACCGCGCTGCTGGTCGGGGTGGCCATGATCGCCGCGCAGCTGCTGCAGTACCTGATCGGTCTCGTCGCGACGGGCCAGTTCGACGGATTCCCCATCCTGCAGGTTCTCGTCGGGATCGTGCCGTTCGTGCTCGGCTTCTTCGTGAGCCTGTGGATCATCGCTCCCATCGCGGAGGAGCTGAGGGTCCCGCACGTGGTGACGCGGGCCATCCTCGCCACCGGGGTGGCCTCGACCGTCGTCTTCATCGCTCTGGCCGTGGTCGGCATCGTCACGGTGGTCAGTTTCGACGGCTATCTGTTCGGTCAGTACTTCCCGACGCCCCGCTTCGACGGGGTTCCGGGGGCGATCGGCCGCGCCCTCATGAGCGCGGCTTTCGCCTTCGTCAACAACCTGCCGCTGGGCGTTCTCGCGGGAGTGCTGCTGTGGATCTGGCGCAGGGACCACCCGCCGAAGCGTCCCCTCTCCGGGCTCATCGACGAGGTTTGACCAAGGGCCCCGAGACCACGTATGATTGACCCTTGGTGTCTGCTGGGCTGAGCCCGCTGTTCGAACACCGTCAGCTTTCAAAATGAGGTAGGAAACCAAATGGTTTACGCAGTTGTGCGCGCCGGTGGGCGTCAGGAGAAGGTCGAGGTCGGCTCGATCGTCGTTCTCGACCGCATCGCGGCAGACGCTAAGGGCAACGTGGAGCTCGTTCCCGTGCTGCACGTCGATGGTGACAAGATCACCCACGCGGCCAAGGACCTCGCCAAGATCAAGGTTGTCGCGGAGGTGCTCGGCGACGAGCGCGGCCCGAAGATCGTGATCCAGAAGTTCAAGAACAAGACCGGATACAAGAAGCGCCAGGGCCACCGCCAGGAGCTCACGCGTATCAAGATCACCTCGATTGCCTAAGGAGTCGACTAATGGCACACAAAAAGGGCGCAAGCTCCACTCGTAACGGTCGCGACTCCAACGCGCAGTACCTCGGCGTCAAGCGCTTCGGTGGCCAGGTCGTCAAGTCGGGCGAGATCCTCGTCCGCCAGCGCGGCACCCACTTCCACCCCGGCGTGAACGTCGGCCGTGGCGGAGACGACACGCTGTTCGCCCTCGCCGCCGGTGCGGTCGAGTTCGGTGCGAAGGGCGGCCGCAAGGTCGTCAACATCGTCGCTGCCGACTAGTTTTCTTGCAGTACCGCGAGGGCGAGCTTCGGCTCGCTTTCGCCGTTTAAGCGATCAGTACACAGAACGGAGAGTGCCATGGCGTCATTCGTCGACCAGGTAACCCTCCACCTCCTCGCGGGGCACGGCGGCAACGGCTGCGTCTCGGTCAAGCGGGAGAAGTTCAAGCCGCTTGCGGGACCGGATGGCGGCAACGGCGGTGACGGCGGCGACATCGTCCTCGTGAGCGACCCCCAGGTGACCACGCTGCTCGGCTTCCACCGCGCGCCCCACCGCAAGTCCGGCCACGGACAGCCAGGCCAGGGCGACCACAAGGCGGGCACCTCCGGCGAGGAGATGCTTCTCTCCGTTCCCGTCGGCACGGTCGTGAAAGACGCCGCAGGCAACGAACTGCTCGACATGGATGCGCCGGGCATGCGCATCGTCGTGGCTCCCGGCGGCCAGGGCGGCCTCGGCAACGCCGCGCTCGCGACCACGAAGCGCAAGGCCCCCGGCTTCGCCCTGCTCGGCACCCCCGGATTCGAGGGGGACGTCTTCCTCGAGCTCAAGACCGTCGCCGACGTGGCCCTCGTGGGCTACCCGTCTGCGGGAAAGTCGAGCCTCGTCGCCGCCATGAGTGCCGCGAAGCCGAAGATCGCCGACTACCCCTTCACGACGCTGCACCCCAACCTCGGCGTCGTCGAGTCGGGGGAGACCCGCTACACGATCGCCGACGTTCCCGGCCTCATCGAGGGCGCGAGCGAGGGTAAGGGGCTCGGCCTCGAGTTCCTGCGCCACGTCGAGCGCTGCACGGCTCTCCTGCACGTGCTCGACTGCGCGACTCTCGAGCCCGGCCGCGACCCCATCAGCGACCTCGATGTGATCCTCGGCGAACTCGCCGCCTACCCGGTGCCGGAGGGTCAGTTGCCGCTCCTCGAGCGCCAGCAGCTCATCGCGCTCAACAAGATCGATGTTCCCGAGGCCCAGGAGCTCGCCGACCTCGTGCGGCCTGAGCTCGAGGCGCGCGGCTACCGCGTGTTCGAGATCTCCGCGGTGTCGCGCAAGGGCCTGCGCGAGCTCTCGTTCGCCCTCGCAGACCTCGTCGTCGCCGATCGGGCGGTCAAGGTGCTCGAAGCGCCCAAGGCCCGTATCGTCATCCGGCCGCGCGCGGTCAACGAGAAGGATTTCACGGTCGTCGTCACGGGCGGCTCGTTCGGAAACCTCTACACGGTCGAGGGCGAGAAACCCGAGCGCTGGGTCAACCAGACCGACTTCAACAACGATGAGGCCGTGGGCTTCCTTGCCGACCGGCTCGCGAAGCTCGGCGTCGAGGACGAGCTCTTCAAGGTGGGTGCCGTGCCCGGTGCGACAGTCTCGATCGCGGGCCGCGAGTTCGGCTGGGAGCCGACGCTGTCGTCGGCCGCCGAGCTCATCACGAGCCCGCGCGGTACCGACGAGCGCCTCGGCGACCGCACGCGCGAGACCTACAAGACTCGCCGCCAGAGCTACCTCGACCGCATGGATGCGAAGGCCGAGGCCCGCGCGGAGCTCGAGGCCGAGCGCAACGCGGGCATGTGGACCGACGACGACGGCTTCGCCATCGAGCGCACCGAGACCGACGACGAGAGCTGACCCGGCGGGCTGGCAGAATGGTCACGATGAGCACGCACGCACCGGTCACTGACAGCCACCGCCTGCTCGTCGTCAAGCTCGGGTCGAGCTCCGTCACGCAGGATGCGGGGCCGGATACCTCGATCCTCACCGACGCGCTCGACCAGGCCATCGAGGCCATGGCGCAGGGCTGGCAGGTCATCCTCGTGTCGTCCGGCGCGCAGTCCGTGGGCCGGGCCGTGCTCGAACAGGGTGGGATCACGGGCGTCACGCCCAAGCTCGCCGCAGCGTTCGGCCAGCCGATCCTCATGGAGTTCTACCGGTCGGAGAGCGCGCGCCGCGGTAGTCAGGTGTGCCAGGTGCTCATCGGCGAGTCCGACCTCCGCTCGTCGAGCCGCATGACGGCTATCGCCGCCGTGTTGCGCGATTCGCTCGCCGCGGGCATCATCCCCATCGTCAACGGCAACGACCCGACCGACGACGGCAAGACCAACAACGACCTCGTGGCGGCGGGCATCGCCCTCATGACCCAGGCGTCGCACCTGCTGCTGCTCACGGATGTCGACGGCGTCTACGAGGGAACGCCCGGCGACGGCGCACCCCTCGAAGAACTTCACGTCGACGGCATCCACGCGATCAAGTCGCACGCGTCGGGTTCGGGCACGGGCGGCATCAAGTCGAAGCTCCGCGCCGCCGAGAACGCCGCGCGCAACGGCATCGAGACCCGGATCGGCTCCGCTCGCGATCATCGTGCGATCGGCGCCCTCGTGGCGGGCCAGAGCGTGGGCACGCTCATCCGCGCGGCCGCGAGCGACGCGGGCTCCGGTTCTCGCAAGTGGATTTCGGGTGGCGCCATCGCGCGCGGCGAGCTCTCCATCAACGTCGAAGCCGAGCAGAGCATCGCCGCGGGATCGAGCCTCTTCGCGTCGGGCATCAAGCGCGTCAAGGGCCGCTTCGTCGCGGGGGACGTGGTCGAGCTGGTGAGCCCGCGCGGCAAGCTGCTGGGGCGGGGCACGGTGCGGCTCTCGAGTGACCTGCTGACGCTCATCCGGGCGCTCAAGGTCGATGACATCGCCCGCGTGCTCGTGCACATCATCAACTCGGGCGCTGGCGCGGCAACGCAGCCTGCTCCGGATGCCCGCCTCGCCGCCGCGCTCGACCAGTTCGGCACCCTCGGCCGCGACGCTCACCGCAGGCTGCTCATCGAGGTGACCGGACTCTTCCCCGAAGACACCGCCGCCGCCCTCGCGGGCACCCGCAGCATCGACCCCGCCGACCTCGTGGCCCACTACGCGACGCTCGTGGCGAGCCTCGCGGTCATCCACAACAGCTATCTCGTTGAGTTCCCCGTCGACTCGGCGCGCGGTGCGTCGGCGCTCTAGCTCGTAAACTCGTCCCATGGCCGACACCCTCCTCGACGCGCCCTCGTTCACCGACAAGCTCACCGCCGCCCGCGAGTCGGCGCGCGTGCTCGCGACAGTGACGACCAGGCAGAAGAACGCCGCCCTCGAGGCGATAGCCGACGCCGTCATGCGCAATGAGAGCCGCATCCTGCCCGCCAACGAGCTCGATCTGGCCAATGGCCGCGAGAACGGCATGGCGGAGGGCCTTCAGGACCGCCTGAGGCTCGACGAGAAGCGGCTCGCGGCCCTCGCGAAGGCTGTGCTCGAGATCGTCGCCCTGCCCGACCCCGTGGGGGATGTCGTGCGTGGCTCGACCCTCGAGAACGGTCTCCAGCTCACCCAGACCCGCGTGCCGTTCGGCGTCGTCGGTGCCATCTACGAGGCCCGCCCCAACGTGACCATCGACATCGCCGCCCTCGCGCTCAAGAGCGGCAACGCGGCCGTGCTGCGCGGCGGCTCTGCAGCCGAGAACACCAACCGCGTGCTCGTGGAGGTCATCCAGTCGGCTCTCGTCGAGGCCGGTCTTCCTGCGGAGTCGGTGCAGACCATCGACGAGTTCGGCCGCGAGGGTGCCAAGCAGCTCATGCAGGCGCGCGGCTTCGTCGACGTGCTCATCCCGCGCGGCAGTGCGCAGCTGATCAACTCGGTGGTGGCCGAGTCGACGGTTCCCGTCATCGAGACCGGTGCGGGCGTGGTGCACGTGTACCTCGACGACAGCGCCGACGAGACCATGGCCGTCGAGATCGTGCACAACGCCAAGGTCCAGCGCCCGAGCGTGTGCAACGCGCTCGAGACGCTGCTCGTGAGTGCGGCATCCGCCCCTCGCCTGCTCCCGCCCGTGCTCGCGCGCTTGCGCGAGGCCGGCGTCGTGCTGCACGCCGATGAGCGCACGCGCGCGATCTTCCCGGATGCGCTCCCCGCGACCGAGGACGACTGGTCGACCGAGTACATGACCCTTGACCTCGCCGTGCGCGTCGTCGACGATCTGGACGACGCGCTCGCGCACATCCGGACCTACTCCACCCACCACACCGAGTCGATCATCACGAACGACCTCGCGCGGGCCGAGCGGTTTCTGGCGGAAGTCGACTCCGCGGTCGTCATGGTCAACGCCTCCACACGCTTCACCGACGGCGGCGAGTTCGGCTTCGGCGCCGAGGTTGGCATCTCGACCCAGAAGCTCCACGCCCGCGGCCCCATGGGCCTGCCCGAGCTCACGAGCACGAAGTGGGTTGTGCGGGGTGCGGGTCATGTCCGTGGCTAGCCGCGGCCGCCGCTAGAATCTCCCTATGTCGATTCTCGCCACCCTGGTCGCCGAGACCGAGGAGCTCGCGCCCCTCATCATGCCGCCCCTCGCTTTCGCGGGAATCGCGGTCGCCGTCTTCCTCCTCATCGGATTCGTCACCTGGAGCTTCCGTGATGTCTCGAACCGCCACACGAAGACCGGTAAGGGCGACGCCCACCACGGCGCAGGCCACTAGGGCTCTCCGACTCCATGACCGACACAGCACAACGCCGTGCGCGAATCGGTGTCATGGGGGGAACCTTCGATCCGATCCACAACGGCCACCTCGTGGCCGCGAGCGAGGTCCAGCAGAAGTTCGATCTCGACGAGGTGATCTTCGCCCCCACGGGTGAGCCCTGGATGAAGGGTCCCGTCACCGAGGGGGAGCACCGCTACCTCATGACGGTCATCGCCACGGCGGCGAATCCGCGGTTCACCGTCTCTCGTGTCGACATCGACCGGGCCGGCCCTACCTACACGATCGACACCCTGCGCGACATCCGGAAAGCGCGACCGGATGCCGACCTCTTCTTCATCACCGGGGCCGACGCCGTGGCCCAGATCCTCGAATGGAAGGACGTCGAGGAGGTCTGGTCGCTCGCCCATTTCGTGGCCGTGTCACGGCCCGGACACCCACTGACCATTAGCGGTTTACCGGAGCAAGGCGTAAGCTCCTTGGAAGTGCCGGCACTGGCGATCTCATCGACGGATTGCAGAAGCAGGGTCAGTCGGGGGTTCCCCGTCTGGTATTTGGTTCCCGATGGTGTAGTTCAGTACATCGCCAAGCACCACTTGTATCGGAGTATGTCATGACCACCTTCCACGACCAGCAGCCGTCTTCGCGGCGCGCGGTGCGGCAGAGTGAGCGTGGCGACGCTGCTCGTGCCGACGAAGTCCGGGCCCAGGGCGATTTCACGGGCGACATGTGGGACACGACCTCCCGTCGTGCAGCCCAGCTGCCTCCCGTGTCGCTGCAGGAAGAGCCCGTCGCCGGGCGCCGCGCTGCGACCCCGCCGGCACCGCTTCCCGAGCCCCTGAACTACTCGACGCAGTCGCGGCCGATCGCCGGTGCAGAGGGCCCCAGCTTCCGCTCGCGCGGTTCGGCTCCGCAGCCGGTGCCCTTTGACACGAGCGCCGTGACCTCCAGCTCGCAGGGTGACCAGCCCGCGTACCGTGTTCGCGACTTCAGCCCGGAGTCGCGCGGCGACGCCTCACGCTGGAGCGAACCGGCCCCCACGGTGCCTTTGGCTCCCGCGAGCGACCTCGACTACCACACCGAGGCCCGCTTCCGCGCGGCCGCGGCCGCAGCTCCGCTGGCTCCCATCTCGGAGGTTCCGGCCTCCGTCGCCCCGATCAACAAGCTCTGGGCGGCACCGACCCCGGCTCCCGTCGTCGACGCCCCTCCTGCGGTCGTGTCCACGGACTTCCCGCTCGAGCAAACCTTCACCCGTCGCGAGCTGCGCGCCATGCAGCAGGCGGAGGAGGCCGCCGCGCTCCAGTCGCAGCAGCCCGCCGCTCCCCGGATCTTCGTTCCCCCGGTGGCTCCCGAGCAGGCATACCCGCTCGTCGAGCCGACGGCATCCGTGCAGCCTCCCGCCCTGGTGGAGCCCGTCACTCCGCCGGCTCCCACCGTGTCACCGACCTTCGTGCCCTCGGCACCGGTGGTCCCGTCGGCACCCGTGGCTTCGTCGCCGTTCGATTCACTGTTCAGCGCTCCGTCGGTCACCCCCGTGCGCCCGGAGCCCGTCGCTCAGGTTCCCGCCGAGATCGCGCCCGCGCCCGTCGTCGACGCGCCCTCCCCGTGGACCCCGCCGACCGGCCACTGGTCCACGCAACTCGATGTCGACGACGACGAGATCGAGACGACGATCAGCCGTCGCATCGGCAGCGGCACCACCGCTACTAGCGCTCTCGTGCTGCCGTCAATTCCCCTCGGCAACGACATCCGGGGGCCGTTGACCAGCACTGGTGAGATCATGCTCACCGGCTCGATCGACCTGCCCCGCAACCTCGCGGCCACCGGTCAGTCCGACCGTTTCGACAACGGCGGCATCGACGAGCTGTTCGACCTCAGCGACGCCGAAGTGATCTCCACCGACTCGTCGCCGGTTCGCGCCATCCGTGCCGTCAGCACCCACACCTCGGGTCACGGCGTCACCCACACCCAGAAGCCCAAGGGCACGCGCGCTCTCACAGCGCTGCTGATCGCTGCATCCTCGATGGCTGTCGTCGTCGCAGGCCTGCTCGTGGCAGCGTTCGCGTTCAACGTGTTCTGATTCGCTTGATCTCCTCTTCTCTCCCACTAAGGACCCAGTGACTGCATCCTCGCGCGCGCGCGAACTACTTCAGACGGCTGCTCTCGCCGCCGACTCCAAGCAGGGCGAAGACCTCGTCGGCCTCGACGTCTCGGGGCCGCTGCCCCTCACCGACATCTTCTTCCTTGTCACGGGCCGCAACGAGCGCAACGTGCAGGCCATCGCCGGTGAGATCGAAGACAAGCTTCTCGAGGTCGGTGCGAAGGCCCTGCGACGCGAGGGCCGCGCCGAGGGGCGCTGGATTCTCCTCGACTTCGGAGACCTTGTCGTGCACGTCTTCCATGAGGAAGATCGCATGTACTACTCGCTCGAGCGTCTCTGGAAAGACTGCCCGGCGATTCCCATCGAGCTCCCGGTCGCCAAGACCGCCGAGTGACCGGGAATCTCCTTCCTCGGGCAGCCACGGCTGTCCACCAGTTCTCGTTCGTCGATGCGCTCGTTGCCGGGCTCTACGAGGGCGCCTTCCGGGCGTCGGAGGTGCTCTCCGCCGGCGATCTGGGCGTGGGGTGCGGCGACGCGCTCGACGGTGAGCTCGTTCTCGTCGACGGCTCCGCGTACCTGTGCCGCGGCGATGGCGAGGTCAACCGGGTTCTCCCCGAGACCCTGCTGCCGTTCGCGGAGGTCGTCACGTTCCGCCCGACCCTCACGGTCGACCTCCCCGCCCTCGACGAGAAGGCCTTCGAAGCCTTCGTCGACGACCTCGTCCCGAGCGGCAACCTGTTCTACGCGATCCGTGTCGAGGCCGAATTCGACCGGATGACCGTGCGGGAGGCCGTGCGGCAGCAACGGCCGTTCCCCGGCCTCGCCGAAGCGGTGAAGAGCCAGCACGAGAACACGATCGCGGCCACCACCGGCACGATGCTCGGATTCAAGGGCCCCGACGTCTTCCAGGGGCTCAGCGTCGCCGACTACCACCTGCACTACCTCGACGACGCCCGCGGCTTCGGCGGCCACGTGATGGACTTCGCGCTCACCGCCGGCACGCTCACCATGGAGGCGTACGCCGACTTCCACTTGACGCTGCCGCAGGTCGCGTCATTCTTGGAGGCCGAGCTCGACGACATGTCGGCGGACGAGCAGATCCGGGACGCAGAGAGCTCCTAGCGCCCCCGCATGAGCCAGGGCCGCAGGGCGCGGGTGATGAACGGCAGCGCGAGGTAGGTCATGATCGGCGAGACGATCACGACGAGCAGCAGCACGCGCAGCGGCAGCAGCCAGTCGTGCGTGATCGGCGCGATCGCCCAGTTGGTCGCCAAGCTCAGCGGGTAGAATACTAGGAATATCGCGATCATCTGCTTCCATCGGGGCGGTCCGGATGCTGCGGGCGTGATGACCTCGACGGAGGCCGGTGCATCGAACCATCCCTCGATCCCGGTTCTACGCTCCTCGGGCGCGTGCTCCACCATCCCGAGGGCGGATGCTACCCACCACTCCCGCTCCGGCGATTTCTGCCACAGCTCGAGCGAGGCGGCATCGGCGAAGCGGAAGAGCATGTGCCACTCGGGGCTGTCGGGGTCTGGCCGCACCCATCCGGAGCCCAAGTAGCCGGGGGAGGCGCTCAGGAGGTCCTGGCCCGCGCGTGCCCACGCCGCGACCTCCTTCGCTCTCTCCGGGTCGACGATGCGGGTGATCGAGACGGTGATCGGCTGTTCGGTCATCCCACTATTCTCGGCGGTTAGGTGTTCGCCCGATCTGTAGTAATCTTGTGGAGTTGCTTTCCGCGAGGAAAGTCCGGGGTCCATGGCGCAGCCCGGTAGCGCACCTGCATGGCATGCAGGGGGTCAGGGGTTCGAATCCCCTTGGATCCACCACAACAAAACCCCGTCCAGGAGAATCTCCTGGACGGGGTTCTTGCGTTCCGCTGCCGCGCTTCGCCGCTTCGCCGCGCCCGTGCCCCACGAGAGTGCACGTGAGCACAGTCCGCGGAGGGCGCACTGGCCGCAACTGCACTCTCGCGCGCGCCGGTGGGCGCCAGCGAGGGTATGCGAAGAGCGGGGCGCGAAGAGCGGGGCGCGAAGAGCGCGAGTGTGGAGGGCGCGGACTAGCCGGCGCTGACGGCGCGCAGGGCGGGCCACTGCTCGGCGTCGAGTCGCAGCGACTCGTCGAGCATCCGGCTCAGGGCCTCTCGTGTGAGCTCGGCCGCCTGCTGTGCGTTACGGTCGGGCGTGTGCAGCCTGCTTGTCCAGCGGTTGGTTTCCATGACTGCCTCCCTCACCATAAGAGACCGGTTTTCACGCCGGTTATGACGGGAACGATACTCCTTTTCGTGCCCCCCGTTCGCGTCACGTCGCCACGGCGTGTCGTCAGGCGGCGCTGAGGTGCTGGCGCATCCGGTTCAGGCCCTCGCGCACGCGCGTCTTGACGGTGCCGAGGGGCACGTGCAGCAGCTCGGCGGCCTGCACCTGCGTGTAGCCGGCGATGTGCGTGAGCACGATCGCGGTACGCTGCGCCTCCGACAACTCCGCGAGGGCGCGCTCGACCGCGACGTTGTCGATTCGGGCGGCCACGACGTCTTCGGGGGAGTCCACGACTCCGAAATCCCGGATGCCCACGCGCAGGTCGCGCGCTGAGCTCGCCTCTGAGGCCCGCACGCGGTCGATGGCCCGACTGTGCGCGAGCTGCAGCATCCACGCCGCAGCCGAACCGCGGTCGGGATCGTATCGCGCCGCGTACCGCCAGGTCTCGAGGAACACCTCCTGTGTCACCTCCTCGGCCTGGTGCCCGTCGCGCAGCACGCGAAGGATGAGCCCGAAGAGCCTAGGGCTCATGAGGGCGTAGAGCTGCTCGAACGCCCTGGTGTCGCCGTCGGCGACGCGCGTGAGCAGCACGGATTCGATTTCTTGCGGGTCGAGCACGGGTATCTCCCTGTCGGGGAACAGAGGGCAGCGGGTTGTCTACCTATGAGAAGAGACCGGGGTACAGGCCGGCTATGACGCGACTTCCCTAAACTGATCGCATGGCACCCCGCTGGCTCGGCTCCCTCCTCACCAGTCGCCGCGCAGACGTCTCGTTGAGCGCGTGGACACTTCTCGAATCCGACGCCGACCTGACCCTCACGAGTCCGTCGTTCGTCGACGGCGAGCCCCTCCCGCAGCGGTTCGCGGGCAGGGGCGTGGGCGACAACATCTCGCCCGCCCTGCAGTGGAGCGGCGTGCCCGTCGAGGCCGATCACCTCGTCTTCGTGCTCGAGGACATCGACTCGCCCTTCGCGCGGCCCATCATCCACGACGTCACGATCCTGAGCCCGGATGCGACGTCCCTCGCGGAGGGCGCGCTGGCCGAGGACGCCCCCGATGTAGAGCACCTCAAGGGCATGCTCGGCATCGGGTACCAGGGTCCGCGCCCCATCGTCGGGCACGGCATCCACCGCTATCGGTTCATGCTCTTCGCCGTCCAGGGGGACATTGATGTGACGTCGCCGCGCGCGGCCATCGAGTCCATGGCGGGCAAGGTCGTGGCGAGGGGCCGACTCGTGGGCACGTACGAGCGATGAGCGACGCGTCTGACCTGCTCGACATCGAGTCGCTGCTGAGCGCGGATGAGCTCGCCGTGCGCGAGCGCGTCAGCGAGTTCGTGGGGCGGCGCATCCGGCCGAACATCGCCCGCTGGTTCGAGGACGCGGTGTTCCCGCTCGAGCTCGTGCCCGAGCTCGGCGCGTTGGGAGTTCTCGGTATGCACCTGCAGGGCTACGGCTGCCCCGGCCGCTCGGCGGTCGAGTACGGGCTCGCGGCGCTCGAACTCGAGGCGGGCGACTCGGGCCTGCGCACCTTCGTGAGCGTGCAGGGTTCGCTCGCCATGACCGCGATCTCGAAGTTCGGCTCCGAGCAGCAGAAGCGCACGTGGCTGCCGCGCATGGCCACGGGCGAGGCGATCGGATGCTTCGGCCTCACCGAGCCCGCGGCGGGTTCTGATCCGGCAGCGATGACGACGTCGGCCCGTCTCGTGGGCGACGAATGGGTGCTGAGCGGTGCCAAGCGGTGGATCGGCCTGGCGTCCGTCGCCCACGTCGCGGTGATCTGGGCGGCGACCGAGGAGGGCATCCGGGGCTTCGTCGTGCCGACCGACAGCGAGGGTTTCACGGCTACTCCCATCGGCGGCAAGCTGTCGATGCGCGCATCGATCCAGTGCGACATCGAATTGAACGATGTGCATCTACCCGCCGACGCGGTTCTGCCCCTCTCGAGCGGGCTGCGGAGCCCCTTCGAGTGCCTCAACGAGGCGCGGTACGGCATCGCGTGGGGAGCGATGGGTGCCGCGCGCGACAGCTACCTCGTTGCCCTCGACTACTCGCTCGGCCGCACGCCCTTCGGCAGGCCCGTGGCGGGCTTCCAGCTCACCCAGCAGAAGCTCGTCGACATGGCGCTCGAGATCAACAAGGGCATGCTCCTGGCCCTGCACCTCGGACGGCTCAAGGACGCCGGCCGTCTGCAGCCGCACCAGATCTCGGTGGGCAAGCTCAACAACGTGCGCGAGGCTCTCGCCATCTGCAGGGAGGCCCGCACCATCCTCGGCGGCAACGGCATCACCCTCGACTACTCGCCGCTGCGGCACGCCAACAACCTGGAGAGCGTGCGTACCTATGAGGGAACCGACGAGGTGCACACCCTCGTGCTGGGCAACCACATCACGGGCATCCCCGCGTTCCGCTAGGCGACCGGAGCGTCCGCTGAGGCGGCCTCTGCGGCGAGCCGCTTGTTGCGCACGGCGGTCTTGAACCACGCGGCATCCGGAATGCGGGCGAGCAGCGGCCCCACGATCACCGTGATGAGCACGTACGCGGTGGCCAGCGGCGCGAGCTGGGGTTCGACCGCCGTGCCCGCCAGCCCCGCGATGACTATCGAGAACTCGCCGCGCGGGGTGAGGGCGAAGCCGGTTCTCCAGCGGCCGGGGATGCCGATCCCGGCACGCTTGGCGGCGAAGTAGCCGGTGAGCGTCTTGGTCCCCATCGTGAGGGCCGCGAGGATGAGCGCGGGAACGAGCGCAGGCACGATATCGGCTGGGTCGGTGGCGATGCCGAAGAAGACGAAGAAGACCGTCGCAAAGAGGTCGCGCAGGGGAGTGAGCACGATCGTCGCGTTGTGGGCGACCTGACCGGAGATCGCGATTCCCACGAGGAACGCGCCCACCGCGGCCGAGACCTGAGCCTGGTCGGCGAGGCCCGCCACGAGCATCGTGAGGCCCAGCACTCCGAGCAGGAGCGGCTCGGGCAGGTGCGCCGGAAAGAGGCGCGAGAGCACTTTGCCGAACCGCAGGGCCGCGAACAGGATGACGACGACCACGCCCACGGCGATCACAACGGTCGTGGCGCCCCGCAGCACGCCCTCACCGATGACGAGGGCGGAGAGCACCGGGAGGTAGAAGGCCATCGCCAGGTCTTCGATGACGAGCACCGAGAGTATGACCGGTGTCTCGCGGTTTCCGAGGCGCTTGAGGTCGCGGAGGACCTTGGCGATGACGCCGGATGACGACACCCACGTGACTCCGGCGAGCGTGACCGCGGCCACCGGTCCCCAACCGAGGATGAGGGCGAACGCTGCACCGGGGAGGGCGTTGAGGAGGGCATCCAGCAGCCCCGCCACGCGCGCCTGTTTGAGGTTGCGCACGAGCTCCGTGGGGGAGTACTCGAGGCCGAGCATCGCGAGCAGCAGGATGACCCCGATCTCGGAGCCGACCTCGAAGAAGTCCTGGCTGGCATCGAGCGGGAAGAAGCCGCCGTGGCCCACGGCGAGCCCCGTGAGCAGGTAGAGCGGGATGGGGGAGACGCCGAACCGGATCGCGAGGCGACCCAGCAAGCTCAGGACGAGGAGCAGCGCTCCGACTTCGATGAGTAGCAGGGTCGTATCGTGCATGGGCGGCTTAGCTCGGACCCTTGTCGATGAGCTTGCTGAGCATGTCGAGGCCCTTGCGCGTGCCGACGGCGATGATGACGTCGCCGTGCTCGAACAGCACGTCGGGGGTGGGGGAGGCGATGATCTCGGTGCCGCGCGAGATCGCCACGATCGATGAACTCGTGAGCGTGCGCGCCTTGGTGTCGCCCATGGGTCGGCCCACGAACTTGGAGTCGAAGGGCAGCGAGATCTCCTCGGTGAAGAGGCTCGGCGCCTTGTCGCTGAGGCCGGAGAGGCGGCTGAGCGCGATCGAGGCACCCAGCAGCTCGGCGATGGCGGCCGCCTCGTCGTCGGTCAGCGCGACGGTGTCGGTGCTGGCATCCGGGTCGTCCACGTCGAAGAGCGCGAGGTCGCGCTCACCCGACCGCTGCGACACGACGCTCACGCGACGACCGCTCGCGGTGATGACATCCGTACGGACCCCGATGCCGGGGAGGTCTACTCTTTCGACACGAACACTCATCAGGCGGCGGCAGGCTCCGTGTCGACGTAGCCGTACTTGTTGCGCAGCGAGTTCTCGACGATCTTGAGGCCCTCGAGGCCGGGCATCCGGGAGATGTGCTCGTCGAGCTTGCGCACCTCGCGTAGGCCCTCCTCGCCGGCGAAGATGTGGCTCATGACGTGGGTGACCTCGGCGGGCTCCATGACGGACGAACCCACGGGGCCCCATGCGTTCTTGAGCGCGAAGCGGGCCAGAACCTGGGCCTTCTTGCTCTTGGCGAGGCGGTCGCGCGCCTGGGTCGCGTAGAACGCGACATGGCGGGCCTCCTGCTTGGCGATGCGGCGTAGGAGCTCGGCGAGCACGGGGTGCTTCTCCAGGTCGGCCATGCGGTTGTAGGCGGCGACAGCTGACCACTCGTTGGCGGCGCCCCAGATCATGTGGACCGCGATGAAGTCTTTGCCGACGATGTTGCCGAGGAGCGACTGCTTGATCGGGTCGAGGCGGTCTTTCCAGCCGAGCTTGAGGCGCGTGGCCTTGAGCTCGTCGAAGTCGAGAGTGATGCCGTGGGCGGCGAGAACTGCCGAGAGCGCCTCGCCGTGCCAGAACTCCTCGCGGTTCCACATCGTCATGAACGCCGAGACATCGGCCTCCTTGTGCGACGGGGTCACGAGCAGGTCGCGCAGGTAGCAGACCGTGTGGTACTCGATATCCGCCATGTAGCGCAGGCTGCGCAGCGTCGACTCCGGGAGCGGGTTGCGCTCGAACTCGGTGAAGTCGAGGTCTCCCCAGACCACCTTCTTGGAGGTACTGGTGTACTTGTCGATATCAAATGCCATGGGATGCTGCGGCAGGGCCTACGAGGCCTTGCCGACTCCTTCCGTGCTGGGGGATAGTGCCTCGGGTGATTCGGAGTCGACCGCCGAAGCGGTGGTACCCCGACGCTTCCAGTCGAGCACGTTCCAGTGCTTCTCCTTGGCGTGACGGTAGAGATTGATGTCGGGATTCACGGCGTTGGGGTTACCGACCAGCTGCAGCCAGACGAGGTCTGCATGGTTGTCACCGTACCCGTAGGAGTGCTCGAGATCGAACCCATTCTGCGCGGCGTAGTGGCGAAGCCATGCGGCACGGGCCTCATCGACAAGCGGCGGGTCGGCGAGGAACCCGGTGAGCACACCGTCGCGCACGTGCATCCGGCCGGCCACGACCTCGTCGAAGTACGGCAGGAAGGGGGTTACGGTGAGGTCGATCGAGCCTGTCACGAGGATCGTGCGGTGCCCGGCGTCGCGGTGCTCCTGCACTCGGCGCAGGGCATCCGGAAGTGCACGGCGCAGCATGGCACGGCCGAACGGGCCACGCACCTGGCGCTCGATCTCACTGACCTTGAAGCCCTGGTAGCGACGCATGAACGTGCGGATGAACTCCCCGCGGTCACGGCGCTCCGCGCGCCAGTACTTACGCAGTGAGAACGTGAAATTCGCGAGGTCGTGGGCGACGCGCGCGCGGGGGACCGTCCCGGCCCACAGCGTGAGGTACTGCTTCACGAGGTTCGACTCGAGCACGGTGCCCTCGAGGTCGAACACCGCGACGACGTCGGAGCGTACGGGCAGCACCTTCTGCGAGCGGGCCTTGGCCGACGGGCGCTTGCCGAACGCGCGGGTCAGCGTCGTGACCGCGGGGAAGTGCACCTCTTGCCAGTACTTCTCCCACTCGATGTCGAGAACGTCGAAGCCCTCGTTCTTCTGCACGTCCTCCGGCAGGGAGGCGAGCAGCGCGCGGGTGTTGGTGTCGTCGAAGATGATCTCCGTCTGCACGTACGCGCGGTACAGCTCGGTGAAGGCGCGCAGCTGCTGGAGGCCGTGCTTGCCCTTGCGGACGGTGTCGAGCCATTCGCGCGTGCGCTTCGTGGTGGGCATCCGCTCGATGAGCTTCTCGGCGCGCACCACCTGGCTCTCGCGCTTTTCGAGTGCTTTCTCGACTTTCTGGCCACCGGGGAAGCGCCACTTCGGGACGATGATGTCGCCCTTCTCGTCGGGCAGTGGGTTCTCGGTGAAGTAGCGGTTGACGTTCTCGTACATGCGGTGGAACGGCAAGGGGTTGGTCTTGCCGGAGACCACTTGGAAGTACTGCGCATCGTTCGGCTTGGCCGGACGCGCTGCGGCGGCAAGGGCGGCGTTCACGACGAAGTCGACGGGGATGACATCGAGGATCGAGTCGGGCAGGCCGGGGAAGTCGGGAAGCTGGCCTCGGCCGTAGGCGATGATGAGCGGGTCGGCGACCTTGAAGCCGTCGATCCAGCCGGGGAACGGGTGCACGAGGGCGCTCTCGATGATGCTCGGGCGCACGATCGACAGGCGGTGGCCGGCCTGCGACCACAGTTCTTCTGCTGCACGCTCGGCGAAGGCCTTGGTGAGCGTGTAGACGTCGGTCCAGCCGAGGCTCTCGGCGCGCGTGCGGCCGTAGTCGACGAGGCGCTCGCGCACCCACTCGGTGCGAGCTGTCTCGGCGAACCCCGCGACGGCCTGCGGACCGGTCTTGCCGTGGCGGGCCTTCGCGCGGTTGAGCTGCTCGCGCAGTGCCTGCGGTTCGCGCGACTCGAGCTCGACGCGGGCGCGGGCCGACTTGGCGGCCTCGTACTCGGCGCGCCAGTCGACGTTGTGGGTGAGGGATGCCTCGGGAGCGATGCCCTTGCGGATACCGCCCACGTACGCCGTGGAGATGTGCACGACGTGCGGGTCGCTCTTGCTCGCCAGGAGTGCGCCGTAGACGCCGTACGCTCCGCCGACGTTGGTGTCGAACGCCTCGTCGATGGGCGGGTCGAACGAGACGGTGGAGGCCGAGTGGATGACCACGTCGATGTCATCCGGAAGCACACCGACGTTGCCGAGGGAGCCCTCGTGCGCGGTGACGCGCTTCGCGAACTCCTTGCGCGCCTTCTCCTCGCCGCCAACCGACTCGATCCAGCTCTTGAACACGGGCTTGCGCAGCAGGCCGACGAGACGCGCCTCGCCCGTCTGGCTGCCCTTGCCGCGCACGAGCAGCGTCATGCGGGTGCCCGGATGCGACGCCAGAAGCCGCTCGAGGATCGCCTGTCCGACGAAGCCCGTGCCTCCCGTGAGGAAGATGTGCTCGTTCGTCAGAACGTGCCCGGAGGCCGCCTTCTGCGGCGCCGCCTTGCGCACAGCAGTCTTGCGGACGGGAGTCTTGCCGGTGGGGGAGGTCGTCACAGCTGGGCGGCCTTTCGGATGAGCGACAGCCCGGACTGGCCGGGCAGAGTGTCGATGCGGGCGTCGAGTTCGGCGACGAGCTCGCGGGCGGACCCGAAGAGACGGTCGAAGAAGAACTCCGTCTCGTCCTGGGGTTCTGCCTTCGCGCCGATCGGCCACGGGGTCTTGGCGAGTCGCTTGCGGGTGAGCCCCCGCGCCTGCTTCGACTCGGTGAGGCGGTAACGGGACTGCGCCTCGAAGAAAGAGAGCTGGCGTTCCTTGAGCTCGGTGAACCGCTCGAGTGTCTTCGCGAGCTGGGGGTGGTTCTCGAGAGCGGCGAGCCGCGCGTACGCCGCCTGGCTCAGCCACGTGTCGATGGTGCCGAGGGTCATGTGCACGGCGATCATCGGCAGGCCGATGATGTTCGCCACGATCGACTCGCGGATGGTGCGCTCGGCCGGGGTGATGAAGGGCGCACGGTCGACGTCGGTGCCCTCCGGCTGGTGGGCGAGGCCGATCTGCTCGAAGGCGTCGGCGATCCAGTACTTCTCGAACGCCCACGTCGTGAGGAACGCCGTGATCCGCGCGTCCTTGTGGGTTGCCGTCACGAGCACGCTGCGCAGGTGCGTCATGGTGGCGCGCTCGATGATCTGCAGGTAGCGCAGGATGCGCAGGCCCTCGGGGCTCAGCGGGTTCGTGCGGTACTCATCGAGGCCGAGCTCCTCGCGGTGTGAGGCTGCGGCGTCGCGCGCGTACTCGCGCACGTCGAAGTCGGGGGCCGGGAATCGCATGATGTCCACGGACGCCTCTTTATGCTCTGGCATCCGTATTACCTCCGAGAGTGGTGAAGAGTCCAGTGAAGTCTACCTGAGGAGCGCTACGGAGCCCGTAGCGTAATGTATGGGCTATGGCGACAGCTCTCATCACGGGCGGCACATCCGGCATCGGTGCCGCATTTGCCGAACAGCTGGCCGCCGACGGGTGGGACCTCGTACTGGTCGCCCGTGATTCAGGGCGGCTCGCCGCATCCGCCGCCCTGTATGCCGACTCGGGCATCAACGTGGAGACCATGAGCGCCGACCTCGGCGATCGCAAGGATGTGGCCCGCGTGGTGGCCCGCATCGAGGACCCGGAGCGGCCCCTCGACATGCTCATCAACAACGCGGGATTCGGCGTGCACACCCCGCTCACCGCGGTGGACACGTCGCACCACGAACATGCCTTCGACGTCATGTGTCGCGCGGTGCTCATCCTCGGGGGAGCGGCAGGCCGCTCCATGAGGGGTCGTGGCGGCACCATCATCAACATCTCCAGCTTGCAGACGTACCTCGCCACCGGCTCGTACGGTGCGATGAAGGCGTGGGTCACGGCGTTCAGCCAGGCTCTCTCGGTCGAGCTGCGCGGAACCGGGGTCGTCGTCACGGCGGTGCTCCCCGGATGGGTGCGCACCGAGTGGCACGAGCGCTCGGGCGTGAAGCGCAGTTCGCTGCCCGGCTTCCTGTGGAGCGAGCCCGAGACGGTGGTGCGGATAGCGCTGCGGGATGCTCGGCGCGGCAAAGTCGTCTCCATACCGACTGTTCGCTACCGCGTGCTCGGGTGGTTTGCCCGGCACCTGCCTTTGACCACGATTCGCTGGATATCCGCAGGTATCTCGTCAAGCCGATCTGACGACCGCTCCGAAGAGACCTCTGTGACGACGGAGAAGAACTGATGGACCGTTTCACCTCCCCAGGTGTGGCGCGCGTGCGCAAGGTTGCACAGCGCGGCCTTCTCAAACCCCTCGTGTGGCGCCTCGTGCGCGTGACGACTCAGGGCGAGGAGGACATCAAAGACCTCAAGGCTCCCTTCATCGTCGTCGCCAACCACTCCAGCCACCTCGATGCCCCGCTCGTCATCGGCGCGCTGCCCTACCGCCTCGCCCGATACCTCGCCGCCGGTGCTGCCGCCGACTACTTCTTCGATGTCCAGTGGCGCAAATGGCTCACCACGCTCTTCTTCAACGCCTTCGCGATCGAGCGCAACTCGGAGGGCAAGCGCGGCGGGTCGTCGAAGGCGCTCCTCGAGCGCGATGTGCCCCTCCTGATCTTCCCGGAGGGCGGTCGCTCGAAGACCGGGGTCATGGGCAAGTTCAAGCCCGGAGCCGCCGCGCTCGCCATCAACACCAAAGTGCCGTGCCTGCCGATCGCCCTCGTCGGGGCGAGGACGGCCATGCCCCGCGGACGCAACTGGCCCAAGCCCGGCCGGTACCCCGTCACGGTAGTCTTTGGCGCGCCGATGCTGCCCGACGAGGGCGAGACGGCAGAGCATTTCTCCGTACGACTGGCGAGCGAAGTTCGCCGACTGCATGAAACCGTGTCGCCGATGCCGGCGAACTCTCAGAAGGGACAGGCATGACTGACGTCAAGCACATGAAGTGGTGGGGCTGGGGCGTCGACGGTGTCGGGTTCCACTACGAGGACAAGCCGGGCTTCGCGCCGTTCGTCCAGTACGCGGTCGGCCTCGACCTGCTCACCGCCACGCGAGCGGGCGAGCCCGCCTTCGCCGACCTCAAGGTCGGCAAGTCCGTCGCCACTGCAGCGTTCGTCAAGGCGCTCACCGCGATCGTGGGTGCCGACAACGTCACCACGGACGACATGGCTCGCGTCGTGCACACGTACGGCAAGAGCATCCGGGACCTCATGCGGGTTCGTGGCAACCTCATCCTGCGCAGCCCGGACGTCGTCATCTACCCCGGCGACGAGGCCGAGGTTCAGAAGGTCGTGGATGCCGCGGTCGCGGCCAATGCCGTGATCATCCCGTTCGGCGGCGGCAGCAACATCGCCGGAAGTCTCGAGCCCATGCCCGACGAGAAGCGCACGATCGTGTCGCTCGATCTCGGTCGTCTGCGCAAGGTCATCTCCATCGACGCGGAGTCTGGCCTTGCCCGCATCCAGGCCGGCGCCCAGGGCCCCGACCTCGAGGAGCAGCTCAACGCCCAGGGCTGGACCATCGGCCACTTCCCCGACAGCTTCACGCACTCGACGGTCGGCGGCTGGGTCGCCACCCGCTCGTCGGGCATGCAGTCGGACAAGTACGGCGACATCGCCGACATCGCGCGCGGCCTGCGCGTCGTACGTCCCGGCGGTACCCTCGTGCTGCGCCCGCTGCCGTCGACCTCGAGCGGTCCGTCGGTGCGCGAGATGATTCTCGGCTCGGAGGGACGCCTCGGGGTCATCACCGAGGTGACCGTGCAGGTGCACCGTGTTCCCGAGAAGCGCGACGTGTACGCCTACTTCTTCCCGAACTGGGAGGCGGGCATCGAGACGATGCGGCAGATCTCCGAGTCGGACGCCGCTCCCTCCATCACCCGCATCAGCGATGCACGTGAGACCGCCTTCACCCTCGCCACGAGCAAGGACCGCAAGGGCCTGGACAAGTTCATGGCGGGCACCGTGCTGCCCTGGATCATGGGACGCAAGTGGGGCAAGGACAACCTCGACCAGATCTGTATCTCGTTCATCGCCTACGAGGGCAGCCCCGAGCACGCGAAGCGCCAGCGCAAGCTCGTCGAGAAGATGATCCGCGCCAATGGTGGTCTCACGATCATCGGCACCGGCCCCGGTATTCTCTACGACCAGAAGAAGTTCGACACCCCGTACCTGCGCGACTTCCTGCTCGACATGGGCGCCGCGGGCGACGTGTCGGAGACCGCGGCTCCGTGGTCGAAGCTCAACCAGGTGCACGACGCGGCCTACGCCGCAGCGCAGAGCGCGTACGACCAGATCGGTATCAAGGGCTGGATTATGTCGCACATGAGCCACTCGTACCACTCGGGCGCGTGCCTCTACTTCACGTTCGCCTTCGTCTTCGACAAAGACCCGATCGCCGAGTACAACGTCGTGAAGAACGCCATCCAGCAGTCGTTCGTCGATAACGACGCGACGATCTCGCACCACCACGGAGTGGGGGTCGAGCACTCGCCGTGGCTCGAGGAGGACATCTCCGCCGAGGGCGTGAAGATCATGGCGGGTCTGTTCGCGTCGGGCGACGCCGGCAACAACTTCAACCCCGGCAAGATCCTGCCGCGCCCGAAGGCTGCTGCGCCCGCGCGCAAGGCGCCTGCCGCCAAGGCCGCGCCTGCTGCCAAGGCTCCTGCGAGCAAGTAGTGCCGCGAGGCCAGCTGCGCCGCCCTGTGCGCCGTAGCTGGCCTTTCGCGTGCCCGGCGCGGCCCGCGCTTCGGCAACTCAGGACTCGGCCCGGTTCGGGTACGGAGAGGCTGCCTCCTGGTACCCCGATGGCTCCGGCCTCCTGAGTTGTCGAAGGGTTGCGAGGTCGAGCGGATGCGGCCGCAGGATGCGGCCGCAGGATGCGCGGGTGATGTGCACTCGTGACGCAGGCGCGATCAGCGCGTCGGAAACTCAGGACTCGGGGGACGCGACTCGGTCCGAGCTCGGCGCGTCGTACCCCTGCAGACGCCGAGCTCCTGAGTTATCGAAACGTCGCGGGCCTCGGAGGCGTGGGCAGGGCATGCCGGTGCGCGCACGCTGGGGCAGGCGAGCTCGCGCTAGGCGCGGAACGCCGGCCAGAGGAGCTCGAGCAGCGACTCCACCCACTCGTCGCCGGTGGGACGCCCGCGGATCAACTCCGCGACGACGACGCCCAGGAGGATGCTCATCGCCAGTTCCACGTCGACATCTGCCCTGATCTCGCCCGCGAGGGCGCGCTCGCGCAGGTCTGCGCGCAGCGGGCGGGTGGAGTTGCGGATCATCCCGAGCAGCAGCTCGGTGAACTCAGGGTCTTCGTTCATGATGACGGCGGCGATCGTGCCGCGGCCCACGACGTTCTCGATGGTGTCTCGGGCGTGGCGCAGCACCCAGCGCAGTGAGTCTTGCGCGGTCATCCCCGACGGGAACTCGACTGTCGTCGCGGTCGACGCGATGGCGGCGGTGAGCAGCGACTCGCGGTTCTCGTAGCGGCGGTAGATCGTCGTCTTCGCGACCCCGGATGCGGCGGCCACAGACTCGACGGACACCGCCAGCGGCCCGCGGCTGCGCAGGATGTCGAGTGCTGCGTCAAAGATGCGACCGTCGACTTCGGGGTGCCGGGGAGCACGGGCGGCGGTTGCCTGAGTCACGTGTTCTCCCCTCGTCACTGCAATGATACGGGCCCGTGCCGCGTACCCCCAGAATGGCCGGATCCTTGACTTGAAGGGGTAGACAGATCAGTCTGAAGGCAGGACTGGTCTAGAAAACTGTGGGAAGCACATCCCCGCCGGTCATGAACGGTGCATCGATCCCCTCGAGAGAAGGCACCCGCCATGACACGTCACCGCACCCATTTTCGGATCCTCGCAGGCTCTGCAGCCCTCGCTGTCGTCCTCGTCGCCACGACGGGAGCGTTGCAGGCAATTGCCGCTCCCGGCGCTCCCGGCAGCGGTGACTTCCTCGGGAGTGCCGCGCCGCTAGCGGTGCTCGGCAACCAGACGGTGACCAACACGGGGCCGTCGGTCATCACGGGGGATGTCGCCGTCGCCCCCGGTCTCTCCGTCACCGGCTTCCCGCCCGGCCTCGTGAACGGCTCGATCTACGTGCCGCCCGCGGCGCAAGCCGTCACGGCGCAGACGGACGCGAGCAACGCGTATGACGCGCTCGAGGCGCTCGTCGGAACCCCGGTTCCGACCGAACTCGGCGGCCTCGAGTATGGTCCCGGCGTCTACCACGGGGCACCCGCGGCGAGCACCCTGCAACTCACGGGAACTGTCGTGCTCAACGGCGGACCGGATGCCGTTTTCGTGTTCCAGTCCAGCTCCACGATCATCACCGGAGCGGGGAGCGTCGTCGCCCTCGTCGGGGGAGCGCGCGCGTGCAACGTGTTCTGGCAGGTCGGAAGCTCGGCGACCCTGGGCACGGACTCTCTGTTCGCCGGTACGCTCATCGCCCGCACCTCGGTCAGCGCAACGACGAATGCGACAGTGGGTTCCGGCGCCGATGAGGGGGCGCGATTGCTCGCCCTCGACGGCTCGGTGACCCTCGACAGCAACGTGATCGGCAAGCCCTCGAGCTGCACAGCAGCGACGAGCGGGCTGACCGGGGGCGCGGCGGGAACGCCGATCAGTTCCGCGACCATGACGACGGTGACGGCACTGGCCGCCCAGTCGTTCACGGCCGCCGCCGCCCAGCGCGCAGCGAACACCCCGGCTCCCGCTCCGGCACCCGCGGCTGCCCCATCCGGCCCGTCTCTCGCGGCGACCGCCGTTGACGTGCGGCGGCCCGCGACCGTGGGCGCCTTCATCGTGCTGACCGGCATCATCCTTCTCACCGCCGCGGCTCTGCGCCGCCGACGGAGCCCTCTGGAGCAGCATCGGGGGTAGACGGTACGGTGCACGTATGCCGTTCGTCGACTCCGATCGCACCAAGCTGCTCACCGTGGAACTGGGGCAGGCGCCCCTGGCCGCTCCCACTTTCCAGTTGCGTAGACGCTTCGGGTACTACGAGGAGACGGACGACGGTTCCGTTCCCGACGAGGGTGGCATCACGTGGGCCGACGCGCATGTTCCGTCGGATCATCCGGGGCCCGGTAATCGCACGGACCTCGCCTCGGTGCCCGCCATCTTCTGGGGCGTGATCGCCTCCTACGGGCGGCAGACGGCGCCCGCGGTGCTGCACGACAGCGAGTGCTGGAAGGTGCGGGTGGATGCTCGTGCCCGCCTCATCACGCCGACCGAGGCGCTGGGCCGCCGTGAGCGGATCGACCGCGCGTTCCGCCTGGGCCTCAGGGAACTCGCCGTGCCGCCGTTCATGGCGTGGCTCATGTGGACCTTCGTGTCACTCGAGCGGTACCAGAAGCACTCCATTCCGCGCTTCCTCGCGATGATCGCGCTCGGCGCCCTCGGGCTCGGGCTCGTCGTCGGGTCGGTCGTGGCGCTCATCGTCGGCCTGGCTTGGCCGGTTGCGCTCCTGATGCTCATCCTGCCCGTGGCCACGAGCGCGGTCGCGGGGCGGCACTGGCGTCTGCAGCTGTGGCTCGCGTACGCCGGGGCGCTCATGGTGCCGGTCGCCGTGTTCTCGGTGCTCGCCTACCTACCGTTTCTGGTCGTCGAGAACCTCGCGTGGTTCGTCATCGACCGGCCGAAGAGCAAGGGCTCGCCCGTGGTGGGACCCGTGGATGTCAAGAACATCCAGCGCAGCGCTACCGGGTAGGCGCTGGCGGCACCTGCTTCGCGGCGATGACGTCGTCCACCGGGATGGTCTCCACGCCGCGCTTGCCGTCGACCACGAGGTGCGTGGGCGTTGCCTCGAGGAGCATCCCGAGGGCATCCGTCGCCCGTCCGTCGGCCAAGCGGTAGCGCACGACCACGCGCATGCCGATCTCGACTGGCTCGATCACCATGAGCCCGGCGCGTAGTCCTTCAGGAACACGCCGAACACGTCGTCGCCGGCCTCGCCGCGCACGATCGGGTCGTACACGCGGGCGGCGCCATCCACGAGGTCGAGGGGAGCGTGGAAGCCCTCCTCGGCGAGCCGCACCTTCGTGGGGTGCGGGCGCTCGTCGGTGATCCATCCGGTGTCGACGCTCGTCATCAGGATGCCGTCGGTCTCGAACATCTCGCGCGCGCTCGTGCGGGTGAGCATGTTGACGGCGGCCTTGGCCATGTTGGTGTGCGGATGCCCCGGCCCCTTGTACCCGCGGCCGAACACGCCCTCCATCGCCGAGACGTTGACGACGTACTTTCGGCGCGCCTCGGATGCGGCCATCGCCGGCCGCAGTTTCGAGATCAGGATGAACGGCGCCGTCGTGTTGGCGAGCTGCACTTCGAGCATCTCGAGCGGGTCGACCTCCTGCACGTGCTGCGTCCACGAGTTCACATGGTCGAGGTCGGGCAACAGACCGCCCGCGTCGATGGCGGTTCCGGCCGCGAGACGCTCGAGCGAACTCGACCCGGCCGCCATCGCCTCCTGTACGAGGTCGACGGAACCCAGAATCGGGTGAGCGGAGACCGAGTTCTCCAACGCCTTGGGATGCGGGTCGTTGGTGTGCCCGAAGGTCACGAGTTCCGGCAGCGGGCCATCCGGTAGCGGCGCGAGCTCGGCGTCGACGAGCGGCTGGTAGGCGCCGGGGGAGCGGCGCACGGTCTGGGTCGCGTTGTTGATGAGGATGTCGAGCGGGCCGGCGGCCGCGACATCCTCGGCGAGGCCGATCACCTGAGCGGGGTCGCGCAGATCAATGCCGACGATCTTGAGGCGGTCGATCCACTCTGGGGAGTCGGGCAGGCTCGTGAACCGCCTGACGGCGTCGCGCGGGAACCGCGTCGTGATCGTGGTGTGCGCGCCATCCCGCAGCAGGCGCAGGGCGATATACATGCCGATCTTGGCGCGGCCGCCGGTGAGCAGGGCGCGCTTGCCGGTGAGGTCGGTGCGGGCATCGCGCTTGGCGTGGCTCAGCGCAGCACAGTCGGGGCAGAGCTGGTGGTAGAAGGCGTCGACGAGCGTGTACGGCTGCTTGCAGATGTAGCACGCGCGCGCCTTCAGCAGCGTGCCGGCAGTGGGCGTCTCGAGCCTGGTCGCGATCGGGATGCCGCGCGTCTCATCATCGATGCGGTCGGGCGCTCCCGTGGCGGTGGCGGCGATCACGCTGCGGTCGGCCTCGGCGATCCCCGCGCGCTTCTCGAGCCTGCGCTCCTTCTTGACGGCCTTGAACATCTTGGCCGTCGCCTGCCGCACGGTCACGAAATCCGGATGCTCCTGGTCGAGCTCCGCCATCTGCTGCAGTACGCGCAGGGTGACCTCAAGGTCGGCGGGGTCGAGTCCGTTCGGTGGGGTCTGGGAGGGCACACGAGATTCTACGCCGCGACGGGGGCTCGCCTCTTCTTTGGCAACTCAGGAGTCGAGGGCGAATCGGGGACATCTCGCGGCAGCAGAGGCCCGAATACGGCTGGCGGTCCTGAATTGCCAACGCCTCGACCCGTGCCACGCTGGTGGGATGCTCGTGACAGTCGTCCTCTCGCTCGTGACTGCGGCCTCCTACGGCGTCTCCGACTTCCTGGGTGCGGTGGGCGCGCGTCGGTTGAAGGTTCTCCCCGGCACCGCGGTGACATACGGATTCGCCCTGCTCACGCTTCTCGTCATGCTGCCGATCATCGGCGGGGCATGGTCCGGCGAGACGGTGCTGTGGGGTGCTGTTGCGGGAGTGAGCGCCATCGTCGGCTTCCTCGCCTTCTTCGCTGCGCTCGCCGCCGGGCCGATGAGCCTTGCCTCACCGCTCATCGCTGTGATCGGGTCGCTCGTGCCGGTGGTGATCGCCCTCCTGCTCGGAGAGCGGCTGCCGGTGCTCGCGTGGATCGCTGTCGTGCTGGCCCTTGTCGGCGGCGGGCTCATCTCGGTGACACGGGGCGGTGCGGGTACGGGTATCCCGCGCAAGACCGTCGTACTCTCGATGCTCGCGGGACTGGGGCTCGGAGGCTCGATCGCGGCGCTCGACCGCGCGCCGCAGGACTCGGGTGTGACCGCCGCCGTCGTGGAGATCACGGTGGGGGTCGTGCTGCTCGGGGTGCTGCTGCTCGCGAATCGCGCGAGTGCGGGGGCTAAACGGGCGCTGGCAGTGCTCGACGAGGAGCAGGAGGCGGACCGCATCCCGTCTGCGGCGCGCGCCGTGGTCGCGAGTTCGGTGGGAGGCGTGCTGCTGGGAATCTCGAACGGCGTTCTGCTGCTCGCCCTGCAGTCGGGCAGCCTCGCGGTGGTGTCGGTGATCGTGGGCCTCTATCCGGTGGGCACGATCATCCTCGCCCGCATCGTGTACCGCGAGAAGCTCACGCTCGTGCAACTCGGTGGCGTCGTGCTCGCGATCGGGGCATCTGTGCTGTTGGCGCTGAGCTAAGCCGTACGCTCGTTCCATGAGTGGCTTCCAGATTCTCCTCGACTGCGACCCCGGACTCGACGACGCACTGGCGCTGCTTCTCGCGCACGGCGACCCGAACATCGACCTCGTGGGTGTGACCACCGTCGGCGGCAATGTGAAGCTCGACAACACGACGCGCAATGCGCTGCAGCTGCGCGAATACCTGAAGTTCCCTGCCGTGCCGGTGTCCGCGGGCGCCGCGGGACCGCTCGTGCGCGAGGCGCGCGATGCGGCACACGTGCACGGTGCCGGTGGGCTGGGCAACGTCGTGCTGCCGGAGGCGACGCTGCCGGTGACGGGCATCCACGGGGCCGACTTCATCATCGAGACGCTCAAGGCGAAGCCCGGCGCGATCCACCTGGTCGCGACCGGTCCGCTCACCAACATCGCGATCGCACTCGAGCGTGAACCCGCTCTTGCCCGCTGGGCTGCATCCTTCACGATCATGGGTGGCTCGTACACGCGCGGCAATGCGACTGTCGCCGCCGAGTTCAACATCTGGGCAGACCCGGAGGCCGCGAAGATCGTGTTCGATGCCGATTGGCGCGTGACGATGATCGGCCTCGACCTCACCCTGCAGGCCCAGGCCAACTCGACAGTGGTCGACCGTCTCGCGCAGCTCGGCGCGCTCGCCGACGAGCTCATCGTGCCGCTCGCGACCTTCTACTTCAACCCGACGATGCCCGACTGGGACGGCCAGGCCGTGCACGACGTCTGCGCGGTTGCGTACGTCACCCGCCCTGACCTGTTCCTCACCCAGCCCGCGCGCGTCGAGATCGAGACGCGCGGCGAGTTCACGGCGGGCATGACCGTGGTCGACTTCGACTCGTCGACCCCCAACGCGCTCGTGGCCACCAAGCTCGACGTCGATGGCTTCTGGGCCTACGTGGAAAGCGTGTACGCGCGGGTCGCGGCCGAGCACCGTGCCTGATCTTCTCGACCTCGCGCCGAGCCCCTTCGAGGCGGATGCCGCCTACACGGCGTTCGCGGGTTGGGCGGAGGGTCGCGGCCTGCCGCTGTACCCGGCGCAGGATGAGGCGCTCATCGAGATCGTCTCGGGCGCGAACCTGATCCTCTCCACCCCCACGGGAACCGGCAAGTCGCTCGTCGCGATCGCCGCGCACTTCACCACCCTCGCGCAGGGACAGCGCACCTTCTACACCGCGCCCATCAAGGCGCTCGTGAGCGAGAAGTTCTTCGCCCTCGTCGACATCTTCGGCGCCGAGAATGTCGGCATGGTCACGGGCGATTCGAGCGTCAACGCGGATGCCCCCATCATCTGCTGCACGGCCGAGATCCTCGCGAATCTCGCCCTGCGTCAGGGCGCCGATGCCGACGTGCAGCAGGTAGTAATGGACGAGTTCCACTTCTACGGCGACCCCGACCGCGGCTGGGCGTGGCAGGTTCCTCTGCTCACCCTGCCGAAGGTGCAGTTCGTCCTCATGTCGGCGACTCTCGGCGACATGAAGCCGATAGCCGACGACCTCTCACGGCGCACGGGCCGGGAGACGGCGCTCATCACGGGTGTCGACCGCCCGGTGCCGCTGCACTACTCGTACGTCACGACCCCGGTGCACGAGACCGTGGAAGACCTGCTGGCTACGGGCCAGTCACCCATCTACATCGTGCACTTCTCCCAAGCGGCAGCGCTCGAGCGGGCTCAGGCGATGACCAGCATCAAGGTGATCAGCCGGGAGCAGCGCGACGAGATCGCGGAGGCGATCGGTGGGTTCCGCTTCACCACGCGCTTCGGGCAGACCCTCAGTCGCCTCATCCGGGCGGGAGTGGGCGTGCACCACGCGGGCATGCTGCCCAAGTACCGCCGGCTCGTCGAACAGCTTGCCCAGCGCGGCCTGCTGCGCGTCATCTGCGGCACCGACACGCTCGGCGTGGGCATCAACGTGCCGATCCGCACCGTGCTGCTCACGGCCCTCACCAAGTACGACGGCACCCGGATGCGCCAGCTGAGCGCCCGCGAATTCCACCAGATCGCCGGCCGGGCAGGACGCGCCGGGTACGACACCGCAGGATCCGTCGTGGCACAGGCCCCCGAGCACGAGGCGGAGAACGCGCGCCTCGTCGCGAAGGCCGGCGACGACATCAAGAAGATCCGCAAGATCGTGCGCAAGAAGGCGCCGGAGGGCTTCGTGTCGTGGGGCCAGCCGAGCTTCGAGCGGCTCATCAACGCCGAGCCCGAGCTGCTCACGAGCCACATGCAGGTGAGCCACTCGATGATCCTGAATGTGATCGCCAGGGGAGGCGATGCCTTCCAGAACATGCGCGACCTGATCTTCGAGAGCCACGAGAGCTGGAACAACAAGCTCGCCCTGGCGCGCAAGGCGCTCGCGATCTACCGCACGCTGAGGGCTGCAGACGTCGTCGAACAGGTGAGCGTGCCCATCATGGCACTGTACGACGGGGAACTCGTCGAGACGCTCGACGAACGCATCGACATCCGGCTCACCGTCGACCTGCAGCCCAACTTCGCGCTCAACCAGCCGCTCTCGCCGTTCGCGCTCGCCGTGTTCGAACTGCTCGACCCCGAGTCGCCTACGTATGCGCTCGACATGGTCTCGATCCTCGAATCGACGCTCGACGACCCGCGGCCGGTGCTCCAACAGCAGCAGTTCATGGCGCGCGGCGAGGCCGTGGCGGCGATGAAGGCCGAGGGTATCGAGTACGACCAGCGCATGGAGCTGCTGGAGCAGATCACGTGGCCCAAGCCCCTCGAGGAGCTGCTCGACGCCGCGTTCCGCAAGTATTCGGCGACCCAACCGTGGATCGGTGACTTCGAGCTGAGCCCCAAGTCTGTCGTGCGCGACATGTACGAGCGGGCCATGACCTTCGCCGACTTCACGGGCTTCTACCAGCTCGCGCCGCGCGAGGGGCTCGTGCTGCGGTACCTGTCAGACGCCTACCGGGCGGCCCGTCAGACGATCCCCGATGACGCGAAGACCGAAGAGCTGCGCGACGTGATCGAGTGGCTCGGGGAGCTCGTGCGCCAGGTCGACTCAAGCCTGCTCGACGAGTGGGAGGCGATGATCAATCCGTCGGCCGACCCCACGGCGCCCGTGGTGCCTCCCGCACCGCCGAGCGTGCTCGCGAACCCGCGCGCGTTCCGGGTGCTCGTGCGCAACGAGCTGTTCCGGCGAGTGCAGCTCGCGGCCCTCGAGAACTGGGATGCCCTCGGCGAGCTCGACGCGGCCGCGGGTTTCGACGCCGACGCGTGGGCTGACGCCATGGACCTGTACTTCGATCAGCACGGGACCCTCGGCACCGGGGGAGATGCCCGAGGTCCCGCGATGATCATGATCACCGAGGGTGCGCAGCAGTGGACGGTGCGGCAGATCTTCGACGACCCGGCGGGCGATCACGACTGGGGCATCAGCGCGACAGTCGACCTCGCCGAATCCGTCGAGCAGGGCCTCGCGGTCGTGCGCGTGACGAGCGTCGGGATGCTCTAGAAGACGTGCCTCTCGAGGAACCCGTTGCGGAACTTGCCGGTCGGGTCGAGGTCTTGCGCGAGCGCGACGAAGTCGGGCAGCTTCGGATACAGCGCGCGGTCGACCGAGTGGAACAGCTTTCCCCAGTGCGGGCGCGCGGCGAACGGCGCCAACACCTCCTCGATCACCGGGAGGAGGGGGAGCACGGTCTCGGGCTCGTTCTTCCATGTGAAGTGGATGGCCGTGGCATCCGTCTCGTAGGCGCCGCTCAGCCAGAGGGAATCGGCGGCCATGGAGCGCAGCTCGGTGATGTGCAGGTGGGGCGCGATGCGCGGGCCGAGTTCGCGCACGGCGCGCAGGGCATCGAGAGCGTGGATGCGCGGCACGAGGTACTCCGTCTGCAGCTCGTCGCCGTTGCTCGGGGTGAAGCCGAGCTTGAAGTGCGGCAGTCGCTCGTGCCACGGTCCGGGAACGCCGCCCTGTTGGGTGGTGTTCGCCTCGACGAGGTTCACGTCCTCGATGAGGGGTGCGACGCCGTAGAGCTCGCGGGGTGCTGCGCGCTCATCCGTCCGCGTCTTCAGCCACACCGTGGTCTTCGCGTCGTCCACCCAGTTCGTGAAGATGCTGACGCTGTAGGCGCGCGACGTGATGGAGTCGTAGTTCTCCAGGAGGCGCTCCCACGGCAGGCCCGCGTAAACCTGCTGGCTCATCTCGTAGCTCGGCTCGATGTCGAGGGTGACGCGCGTGACGACGCCAAGCGCGCCGAGTGAGACGACCGCGCCGTCGAACTCCTCGTCGACAGGGGTGATGGTCCGCAGGGCACCGTCGGCGGTGACGAGTTCGAGCCCGGAGACGGCGCGCGCGAGTGTGCCGTTGCGGTCGCCCGAGCCGTGTGTGCCTGTCGCAATGGCGCCGCCCACCGAGATGTGGGGAAGCGAGCCCATGTTGCGCAGCGCCCAGCCCTGCGCGTGCAAGGCCGTCGCGAGGTCTCCGTAGCGCACCCCCGCGGCGAACGACACGGTCTCGCTGTCGTCATCGATCTGGATGTCGCGCTCGAGCATCGCGAGCGTGACGAGCTCAGCGGAGTCGGCGATGTCGTTGAACGAGTGCTTCGTGCCGAGCGCTCGGATCCTCGGCGCCGCCGCCACGATCTCCTGCAGGTGCTCGACCGTCTCCGGTGCGTGCAGCGTCATCGCGCGGTACTCGTAGTAGCCGGCCCAGTTGGTTCCTATGCTCACCCCGCAATTCTCTCCTGCTTAGACTGACGACATGCCACAGCTGCGCAGGGCAATCGCCTGGGGGATAGGCCTCGACTACGCGTGGGCCTTCTCGACTCGCGCCGGATACCTGCGTGAGAAGCAGCCGCCCGCGTGGCTCTCCGAGGGTGCGGGAACGCCCGTGCTGCTCATCCCCGGTGTCTACGAACCCTGGCGCTACCTCTTCACGGTGGGCCGCAGGCTCAACGCCCTCGGCCACCCCGTGCACGCGCTGCCCGGTCTCGGCATCAACCTCGCCTCCATCGAGGAGACGGCGGCCGTCGCCCAGCGGTACCTCGACGAGCGCGACCTGCGTGGCGTGACGATCGTCGGCCACAGCAAGGGCGGCATCGTCGGCAAGCACATGATGGCCTTCGACGACCTGCAGCATCGCATCGAGCGCCTGGTGGCGATCGCGAGCCCGTTCTCCGGATCCGCCCGTGCCAAGTACGTGCCCGTGCGAACCATCCGCCCCTTCCTGCCCGACAACCCGCTGCTCGGCACGCTCGCCGCCAACCTCGAGCTCAACTCCCGGATCACGTCCATCTACCCCGAGCTCGACCACGTCATCCCGAACGGCAGCCGCCTCGACGGAGCCACCAACGTGGAGGTGCCGCTCGTCGGCCACTTCCGCCTGCTGTCCGACCCGCGCGTGCTCGACGCGATAGTGGCGGCGATCGATCCGGAATGATCGGGCGTCGCGGGTGTTGAATGAACCATGACCCGCCAGCAGCGCCTCGTCCTGATCATCGCCGTCTTGGCATCGTTCGTCGCGTTTCTCGACAGCTCCGTGATCAACGTCGCACTCCCGGCGATCAGCGCGGAGCTCGGGGGCGGTCTCAGCACCCAGCAGTGGGTGGTCGACGCGTACCTGATCACCCTGAGCTCGCTCATCCTGTTGGCGGGGTCGTTCTCCGACGTCTTCGGCCGCATCGTGATCCTGCGGGTGGGGCTCATCGCCTTCGGCGTCTCGTCGCTACTCATCGCGATCTCGCCGACCGCCGAGTTCCTCATCATCCTGCGCGGGGTGCAGGGCATCGCGGGGGCGCTGCTGGTCCCGAGCTCGCTCGCTCTCATCATCTCGACGTTCCGCGATGCGGCGCAGTCGAAGGCCATCGGCCTGTGGACGGCCTGGACGAGCGCCTCGTTTCTGGCCGGCCCCATCCTCGGCGGGCTCTTCGTCGACTACCTCAGCTGGCGCTGGGTGTTCGTCATCAACGTCATCCCGATCGCGGTCGCCCTGTGGATGCTCTTCGTGCTCAAGCAGAAGGACGTGCGCGAGGAGGGCGTGAAGATCGACTACCTGGGCGCGGTGCTCGGGGTCGTCGGCCTCGGAGGTCCCGTGTTCGCCCTCATCGAGCAGGGGAACTACGGATGGGGCAGCCCCGCGATCTTCCTGCCGTTCGGTATCGGCATCCTCTCGCTCGTTGCCTTCGTCGTGTGGGAACGCCGGGCCAGACAGCCCATGCTCCCGCTCGGGATCTTCCGCGTGCGCAACTTCGCGTGGGGCAACCTCTCGACGGTGTTCGTCTACGGCGCCCTCTCGATCGGCGGGTTCATCATCGTCGTCTTCCTGCAGCAGGTGGCGGGCTACCCGGCCACCCTCGCGGCGCTCGCCCTGCTGCCGATCTCGTTCGGCAACATCTTCCTCTCCGGGGTGTTCGGCACCCTCGCGGGCAAGTACGGGCCGCGCCTCTTCATGACCCTCGGGCCGATCGTCGGCGGGCTCGGGTATCTGTGGTTCCTCACGATGGGCTCCGACGTGAACTACTGGTGGAACGTGCTGCCGGGTGTCATCATCTTCGCCGTGGGGCTCTCGGCTACCGTCGCACCGCTGACTGCCGCGATCCTCGGCTCGATACCGTCCAGCCAGGCGGGCATCGGCTCTGCGACCAACAACGCGGTCTCGCGGGTCGCCGGCCTCGTCGCGACGGCGATGATCGGCGTCATCATCGCGGGCACCCTCGACGTCGACAGCTTCCACCGGGTCATCCTCGTGACCGCGGCGCTGCTCATCCTCGGTGGCGTGGTGGCGTTCGTCGGCATTCGAAACCCGAAGCACCCGCAGCCGGAGTCGCTGCCCGCCGAGGCCGCCCCGACCGCCTGACCGGCCGCCAGCCACAGGTCAGCGCGCGCGTTGGCGCCTTCCGCGGGGTCCCGGTCTCGACAACTCAGGACAGCGCGGCTGGGCCCGGCGCCGTTGTACCCCGGTCGGCCCGCCTGCAGGCGGATGTCCGGGGTGGCGGCGCCGGGGGTCCTGAGTTGCCGAAGGGGGCCGTGGTGCGGCCTGAGCTGCCGAGGCGCAGCAGGTGGTCAGGCGAGGATGCGCGCGCCCGACAGGGCGAGCAGCACAACGTCGATGAGGGCTCCCGCGATGATTAGGCGGAAGATCAGCCGAGTCGAGCGCCCCCTCAGCACAAGCACGGCGCACACCGCAGCGAGCAGCAGGCTCAGCGCGAGCCCGGCCCAGCCCCACACCTGCGGGCTGCCCAGGCCCAAGACTATGCAGCCGGATGCCCCGGCCAGCGCTCCCGCGATGACGAGCCCTGACGTGCGGGGTCCCGCCCGGTGGGCGAGCCCGCGCACCCCGGTCGCGCGGTCGTCGTCGAGGTCGGGGAGCACGTTGGCGAAGTGGGCGGCAATGCCGAGCAGCCCACCGGCGGCGAACGCCCAGGGGGAGGCGAGGGCGGGATCGGCGCGGGCGAGAGTGACGATGAGGGGCAGCAGCCCGAAGCTCACGATGTAGGGGGCGACGGAGAGGACGGAGTTCTTGAGCCCGGCGTTGTAACTCCAGGCGGAGATGATGAAGGCGGCGTGAACGACAGTTGCCCTCCAGCCCAGCAAGATAGTGAGAGCCACGGCGAGAGCCGCGCACACGAAGGCGGCGTTGCGGACCGCGGTCGCGCTGATCCGGCCAGCGGCCACGGGCTTGTCTGTGCGCCCCACCGCGCGATCGCGGTCGGCGTCGATCCAGTCGTTGGAGAGGCCCACGGAGGCCTGGTTGGTGAGGAACGCGAGGCCGAGCAGCAGTAGTCGCCACCACTCCAGGCCCACGCCGAAGCCGAGGACCACGGCGATAAGGGTGACGGCGAGGCCGGGGCCGGGGTGGGTGGAGAGCGCCAACGCCCGGATTTTTCGCATGGGCTGATGCTAGTCGCGGATTCCATGCAAGATCTTGCGCACTCTTGCGTAGAATTGCGAGCATGTCGCAACGACTCGCCGAAGTGGCCCGCAAGGTCGGGGTGTCCGAAGCCACGGTCAGCCGTGTGCTCAACGAGAAGCCTGGGGTCTCGGATGCCACCCGCCAGGCGGTCCTGACCGCCCTCGACGTGCTCGGGTACGAGCGCCCCACGAAGCTGCGGGGCGAGCGCGCGCGGCTCGTGGGGCTCTTCCTGCCCGAGTTGCAGAACCCGATATTCCCCGCGTTCGGCGAGATCGTCGCGGCGGGTCTCGCCCAGAACGGGTACACGCCCGTGCTGTGCACCCAGACCGCCGGCGGCATTTCGGAGGCCGACTACATCGAGCTCCTGCTGCAGCAACAGGTTGCTGGCGTGGTCTTCGTGGGCGGGCAGTACACGCAGGAGCGGGCGCCCCACGAGCACTATGCGCGGCTCGCCGACCTCAATCTCCCGACGGTCTTCGTCAACGCCCCTGTCGACTCCCTGCACTTCCCGACCGTGTCGACGGATGATGCGGTGGCCACAGAACAGGCCTGGAATCACTTGAGGCAGCTGGGCCACGAACGCATCGGCATCGTGCTCGGCCCGGAGGATCACGTGCCCTCGCAGCGCAAGCTCGCGGCCGCCAGGCGCGCCGCGGACGCCGCGGGGCTCCCGCTCGAGGTCGCGCACTCGCACTACTCCCTCGAGGCGGGGCAGGCGGCAACCGCTCGGCTCCTCACCAGGGGCGTCACGGCGCTCATCTGCATGTCAGACCCGATAGCGCTTGGCGCCATCCGGGCGGTCCGGCGGGCCGGACTCACGGTGCCCGGAGACGTCTCGATCGTGGGCTTCGATGACTCGGCCCTCATGAACGCCACGGACCCCCCACTCACTACCGTCCGCCAGCCGATCGAGCCCATGGGGCGCATGATCATCGAGCTGCTCGTGAGCCAGATCAAGGGCTCCGGAGTCGCCACCGACGAGTACCTGTTCGAGCCCGAGCTTGTCGTCCGAGGGTCAACGGCGCGCAAGAATACGTAAGTTTCTTACTATTTGTTTAGTTCTTGCATCATCTTGTCAATAAAGCTACTTTTCATCTCAGCCGACACTGGCGTTGACTGAGATGAGCTGTTTGTGGACGTTCCCGTCCTCGATACCGAGGTAGAGCGCGCGACCCCCGCGCCGAGCACCGCCGACCCCCTGTGGTGGCGCAGCGCCGTGATCTACCAGCTCTACATCCGCAGCTTCGCGGACGGCGACGGCGACGGCACGGGCGATCTGGCCGGCGTGCGCGCCCGCCTCGGCTACCTCAAGGAACTCGGCGTCGACGCCCTGTGGTTCACGCCGTGGTACGCCAGTCCACTCGCCGATGGCGGGTACGACGTGTCCGACTACCGGACCATCCACCCCGCGTTCGGTGAGCTCGCGGAGGCGGAGGCGCTCATCCGTGAAGCGCTGGCGGTGGGCATCCGCACGATCATCGACGTCGTACCGAACCACGTCTCCCACGAGCACGAGTGGTTCAGGGCGGCACTGGCGGCAGGCAGGGGCAGCCCCGAGCGCGAGCGGTTCTGGTTCGTGGACGAGCGGCCCAACCACTGGGTGTCGAACTTCCAGGGCGGCACCTGGACGCAGGTTCCCGATGAGCACGGTGACGACGGCCAGTGGTACCTGCACTTGTTCACGCCCGAGCAGCCCGACCTGAACTGGAACCACCCCGACGTGCGCCGCGAGCACGAGGACGTGCTGCGGTTCTGGTTCGACCGGGGCGTGGCAGGCGTCCGTATCGACTCCGCGGCCCTGCTCGTCAAAGACCCGCGACTTCCGGATGTCACGGGAGACGAGGCTCCCGGCGAGCACCCCAACACCGACCGCGACGAGGTGCACGACATCTACCGCTCGTGGCGCGCCGTGGCCGACAGCTACCCCGGAACGCGCGTGCTCGTGGGGGAGGTGTGGATGCCCGACCCCGTGCGTTTCGCGAACTACCTGCGCCCCGACGAGATGCACACGGCGTTCAACTTCGACTTCATGGCCCGCCCCTGGAAGGGCACCGAGTTGCGCGAGTCGATCGACTCGATGCTCGCGGCCCACGCCCCCGTCGGTGCCCCGAGCACGTGGGTGCTCTCCAACCACGATGTGACCCGGACCGTGACGCGCTATGGGCGGGAGGACAGCTCGTTCGCCTTCGCGACCAAGCGCTTCGGCACGCCCACCGACCTCGAGCTGGGCACCCGCCGCGCGCGGGCGGCCGCCCTGCTGAGCGCGGCACTGCCCGGCTCGCTCTACATCTACCAGGGGGACGAGCTGGGGCTCCCCGAGGTGGAGGCACTGCCCGAGGGCGCGCGACAGGATCCGATGCACTTCCGGTCGAACGGAGTGGACCCCGGACGCGACGGCTGTCGGGTCCCGCTGCCCTGGTCGGGCATCCGGCCGCCGTTCGGCTTTTCGGACTCGGGGGAGCAGCCGTGGCTGCCCCAGCCCGACGACTGGGGCCGGTACACCGTCGAGGCGGAGGCCGCAGACCCGGCGTCGATGCTGTCGCTCTACCGCGCGGCGCTCCGCCTGCGGAAGTCGCTACGGGGCGACGAGAGCTTCCGCTGGCTCGACTCGGCCCCCGACGTTCTCTGTTTCGGCCGCGGCGGCGGGTTCGTGAGCGTCACGAACCTCTCCGACCGCCCCATAGACCTGCCCGAGCACACGCAGTACCTGCTCGGCAGCACCGAGCTGGTCGATGGCCAGCTACCCCCGGATGCCACCGCATGGCTGACGGCGCACCACTAACAATCACAACGAAAGGCAAGACAATGATGTCAAGAAGAAGGGCTCTCGTCGCGGGTATCGCCGTGTTCGGAGTCGTTGCCTCACTCGCCGCCTGCAGCACGGGCGGCAGCGCAAGCGGCAAGACCGAGATTCGTGTCGCCACCTTCCCGGCGGGCGCCGACGAGGCCGCCTACGCCGCCTTCGCCACACAGGAGGCCCAGTTCGAGAAGCTCAACCCCGACATCGACGTGATCGGTGTCGAGTACGAGTGGACGGGCCCGACCTTCGCCGTGCAGCTCGCCGGCGGCAGCCTTCCCGACGTGTTCACGGTGCCGTTCACCGACGCCAAGACGCTGCTCGAGAACGGGCAGCTCATGGACGTCACCAAGGAGGTCACCGACCTCGGCTACGCGGACAAGTTCAACCCGATCATCCTCGACGCGGTCAAGGACGCCGACGGCAAGATCTTCGGATTCCCCCGCCAGGCCTACGCGATGGGTTTGCAGTACAACCGCCAGCTGTTCGAGCAGGCCGGGCTCGACCCCGACAGCCCGCCCACCACGTGGGACGAGGTGCGCGCCGACGCGAAGATCATCTCCGAGAAGACCGGCAAGGCCGGCTACGCGCAGATGACCATGAACAACACGGGCGGATGGCAGCTCACCGCGGGCACGGTCGCCCACGGCGGACGCCTGCAGACGGACAACGGCGACGGCACGTACACGTCGACCATCAACAACCCCGGCACCGTGGCTGACCTCGAGTTCCTCAAGGCACTGCGCTGGGAGGACAACTCGATGGGAAGCAACTTCCTGCTCGACTGGGGAACCATCAACCAGGAGTTCGCCGCGGGCAACATCGGTATGTACACCGGTGGATCCGACCTCTACACGGCACTCGTTCGCGACTTCTCGCTCGACTCTGACGTGTACGGCCTCACGGTCATCCCGACGGAGGGTGACGAGCCCGGCGCCCTCGGCGGCGGCGACATCGCGGTCATCAGCCCCGCGGTGGATGACGCCACGAAGGCCGCCTCGGTCAAGTGGATCGACTGGTACTACATGCAGAAGCTGCTCGACAAGGATGCCGCGATCGTCGACGCCAAGGCGCTCCTCGACCAGGGCCAGGCCGTCGGAACCCCCGTGCTGCCCGTGCTCGACAAGGAGACCTACGAGGAGAGCCGCACCTGGATCGAGCCGTACATCAACGTGCCGCTCGACCAGATGTCCGGCTTCTTCAACGGCATCTTCGACCAGACCCCGGTCGGTGAGCCGAAGGGCAAGACGCAGGAGATCTACGCCCTGCTCGACGCCGTGGTCCAGGCCGTGCTGACCGACCAGAACGCCGACATCAAGGCCCTCCTCACGCAGGCGGACAAGGATGCCCAGGCCCTGCTCGACGGCAACTAGCCAGTAACTCCCTGTGGGGCCGTCGCCCGAGTGCGGCGGCCCCACCCTCACGAAAGCAGCCCCATGAAGTCCTGGGTACGCCGCGGTGGACTCTCCACCCTCGCCTTCCTCGCCCCCATGATCATCGTCTTCGCGGTGTTCAGCTGGTCGCCGATCATCCGGTCGGTCATCATGAGCTTCCAGAAGACGAACCTCATCACGACGTCGTGGGTGGGGCTCGACAACTTCGAGAACGTGCTCACCGATCCTCTGCTCGGCATCGCGATCGTCAACACCCTGTACTTCGCCGTGCTGGCGCTGGTCTTCGGATTCCCCATCCCGCTGCTGCTCGCGGTGCTCATGAGCGAGGTCAAAAGGGGCAAGGGGCTGTACAGCGCACTCGCCTACCTTCCCGTGGTCATCCCGCCGGTCGTCGCCGTGCTGCTGTGGAAGTTCTTCTACGACGCGAGCCCCACCGGGGTGTTCAACACGATGCTCGGCTGGGTGGGCATCGCACCGCAGCCGTGGCTGCAGTCGTCGGCCTCCGCGATGCCCTCTCTCGTGATCGAGGCGACGTGGGCGGCGGCGGGCGGCAGCATCATCATCTACCTCGCGGCCCTGCTGAGCGTTCCCCCCGAGCTCTACGACGCCGCGGAGGTCGATGGCGCGAGCGTGTGGCGGAAGGTCTGGCATGTCACCCTGCCGCAACTGCGCGGCGTCGTGTTCATCATGCTGATCCTGCAGGTGATCGCGACCGCGCAGATCTTCCTCGAGCCCTTCCTCTTCACTGGCGGCGGGCCGAACAACGCGACGGTCACGATCCTCATGCTGATCTACCGCTACGCGTTCCAGAACAGCCTGGGCGGCAACTACGGCGAGGCCACGGCGCTCAGCGTCATGCTCGCCCTCGTGTTGGCGGTGCTGTCTTTCGTCTACTTCAAGGTCACCGAGCGCTGGAGCAACACTTGACTGACGCCGATCGCGGCATCCTCTCCGGATTCGACCGCCGCAAGCGCAGCGTGCGCGCGAGCATGTCCGGGGTGCACGTCATCCTCTTCGGCGGTCTCGTCATTGCGGGACTCGGGCCCATCCTGTGGCTTGCGAAGGCCGCGGTCACCTCGACGCAGGACACGATCAGCCACCCGATCGAGCTGTGGCCGAACGGCATGGACTGGGGCAACCTCGCACAGGCCTGGCACGAGGTGCACATCGACCAGTACTTCCTCAACACGATCATCATCGCGCTCGGCTCGTGGCTCTTCAGCCTGTTCATCGCCACGACGGCGGGTTACGGGCTGTCGGTCCTGCGCCCGAAGTACGCGGGAATCCTCAACGCGGCGGTGCTCGGCACGCTGTTCGTGCCGTCGGTGGTGCTGCTCGTTCCCCTGTACCTCACGATCGTGCATCCGCCGGTCGGCACCTCGCTGCTCAACAACTACCTCGCGGTCTGGCTACCCGCGGCGACCAACGCGTTCAACATCCTGCTCGTGAAGCGGTTCTTCGACGCCCTACCGCGCGAGGTGTTCGAGGCGGCGCGAACTGATGGTGCGGGCCCGATGCGCCTGTTCTGGTCGATAGTGCTGCCGATGTCGCGGCCGATCCTCGGCGTTGTGAGCGTGTTCGCGATCATCGCGTCGCTCAAGGACTATCTATGGCCCATGCTCGTGCTGCCCGATCCCGCGGTCCAGCCGCTCGGGGTGAGGTTGCCGGCCATCCAGTCGCAGGTGGAGCTCGACGTCTTCCTCGCGGCGCTCGCGATCTCGACGATCATCCCCATCGTGCTCTTCCTCGCTTTTCAGCGGGTGTTCCTGCGCAGCGCCGGGCTGGGCGGTGCCGTCAAGGGATGATCCTCGCTCGCGCCAGCACCTAGGGTGGATGCCATGGGGGCAACACTCGATCAGCGCTCGTTCGCTGACACACTTCCGGGTACCTGGAGCATCGCTGCGACGAACTTCCCGATGTGGCTCACGGGCCAGAAGATCGAACCGAAGTTCACGTACGAGCTCGTCTCCACCGACCCGCTCGTGCTGTCGGACGACGTATCGTACGTGCAGCTCGGCGAGCAGCCGGAGGAGAAGCACATCCTCGGGCAGGACACGTGGAACGGCCACGAGTTCGTGTGGCGCGGCCGCAAACTGCTGCGGCTGTTCGCGAGCCATTGGGAGGTGACGGGCATGAGTGACGACGCCACGATCGCCGTCATCCATTTCACGAAGTCGCTCGCCACGCCCGCGGGTGTCGACGTCATCGTGCGCGAGGGCGCAGACCGCCCGGATGTGCGCAAGACGGTTGCCCACGCGACCGAGGAGTTCGGACTCACGCCCGAGGAATTCGGGTCGCTCACCTGGCTCACCGCCGGATAGCATCACGGCATGACCTCCTCGGTGCTCGGCGAGTGCCTCGACCTCGTGCTCGGGGCCCGGCTCGACGAGGCATCCGCACGACTCACCGAGGAGATCGAGCGCGAGTCACGGCCCGGCCAGCGTTCGCGCCTGGCCGCCATCGCCGCGTTCTGCGCTGCTCTGGCCGCTCGGCATGCGGCAGCCCGGCGCTGGAGCGACCTGGCCACGGCGGAGGCCGACGACTCGGGGTCCCGCGCAATCGCCGTGACCGCGGCTCTGTTTTCCTTCTACCTCGCGCCTCCCGATGAGGGCGCGGCGGCGGTGGGCACGATAGTCGTCGACCCCGCGTGGGGCGAGGAAGACGGCTGCATCGCGGGGTACTTCGCGATCGAGGCATCCATGTCGGGGGGCAAGCTCGTCGACGCGGAGGCCTTCGCCGTGGACTACCTGCGCGGAACCTGGACGTCGTCGGCGCAGGCTCCGCTTCTCGCCCGCATCGCCCTCGCGCGGGCCCTCGTCTTCCAGGGCCGCGTCGCCGAGGCTGCATCGGTCGTGGGTGTCGCGGTCGCCGAGGCCGAATCGTGGGGGTCGCTGCCCGCCCGGATGCTCGCCGCCGCCACGAGCGCGTACGTCGAAGCCCTCCGCGAGAACCCCGCGGAGACCGAGCGACTCACGACGTTCGTGCTCGCGCTCGACCCGGAGCCCAACTCCTACATCCCCGTCGGATCGCACCTGCTGTGCGCCTTCGGCCTCGGTGCCATCGGCAACACCGGCAGGGCGGCCGAGCTCGTGCTGAAGGCCGCGGGCGGCCCAGCCCTTCCCCGGCTGCAGACCGTCGATCGCGCCTACGGCTACGAGATGCTCGCCGCGAGCGCGATCGAGCGCGGCGACCTGCGGGCGGCTCGCGCATGGGGCCGTCGGGCCGCACCGCTGCAGATCCACGACATGGCCGCAGCGGCGGTCGAGCGCACCCTGAGCCGCATCGACGTGGCCACGGGGCGCTCCGAGAGCGGCGTCGAGCGCGCCGCGGTCTCGGCGGCGCGAGCCCTCGTCGCGGGAGGGCGTCTCGACGCTGCCCGCGCACGCATCCTGGAGGCCGCGGCACTGGCCGCTACCGGTGCGCGCGGGGCCGCCGTGGCGGGCTTCCGCGATGCCGCCGATGAGGCGACGCTGCTGGGCGCGGGGGCGGTGCGCACCTGGTCGGCGCGAGAGCTGCGCCGCCTCGGCAGACGCTTGCGGCCCGCATCCGGAGCAGGGTGGCAGGCGCTCTCGGAGCGCGAGCAGCAGATCGCCCTGCTCGCGGGCGAGGGCTACTCGAATCGGATGATCGGCCAGGCGCTGTTCCTCTCGGAGCGCACGGTGCAGAGCCACCTCTCCCGCGCACTGGCTGCCCTCGGGGCGACCTCGCGCGCCGCCATCCCCGCGAGCCTCGGTCGAGCACGCGAGGGTGCCGAACTCGCCGGCCTGACGGAGCGCCAGCAGCAGGTCGCGGTGCTCGTGGCCGAGGGATGCTCCAACCGCACAATCTCTGAGCGACTCGGCATCAGCGACAAAACAGTCGAGAAGCACATTCAGGCGATCTTCTCGCGCTGGCACCTCTCGTCGCGCACGGGGATCGCCAATCGCGTCCTGTCGCCGCTGCCCGCACCGGAGGGCCGTCTGGCATGAGGGACGAGAAGGTCATCGAGTGAGGGACTCGAGCACCTCATCCGGTCGCTCGATGTTGGCGAAGTGGCCGCAGTCCGGGATGACGCGGGTCTGAGCCTGGGGGAGCAACCTCGCGAGGCGCGCGAGGTCATCGTCGCGCACGAACACATCGCGGTCGCCCTTGAGGGCGGTCACGGGGCATCCGATCGACGCCCAGAGCCGATCTGCGGGGTAGTCCTTCGCGATGGCGGAGGCGGCCACGAACGAGCGCGGGCGGATCTCGCGGGCGAGGGCATCGATGACGGTGCCGGGCACGCGGAACGGATGCCGGAACAGCGGGAACACGGCGGGCCGCAGCAGGTGTACGCGATCCATGCCGCGCACGAGCGCCCTGCCGACACCGCCGAGTCCGGCGAGCACCTGCATGACCCGCAGGAGCGCGACGTAGGGCGCGAGGGTGCGCTCGATGATCGACCACGTCGTGCCCGACACCATGGTCACGGAGCGAACGCTGTCGGGCCACAGCGCCGCGAGGTGAAGCGCGAGAAACCCGCCGAGGGAGTGTCCGACGAGCTCCCACTCCGTGTATCCGAGGCGTTCCAGAGTGGCCCTCACGAGCTCCGCGACGGCATCGATGGTGCGGGCGCCGTCCGCGAGCTCGCCCTCGCCCCATCCGGGCAGGTCGAACAGTACGGGATCATGGATGACCACGCCCGCGTCGCGCGCGGCGAGCAGTACGGGCGTCCACGTGGTCCAGGAGCCCGCGGCCCCGTGGAGGAACACTGTCGCCCGCGCGCCCTCGCGCACGGGACGGTGCCGCGCGACCGCCGAACCGAGCTCGGTCTGCACGCGCGTCGAGACGAGATCGAAGGCCGCGGGGTCCGCGACGAGCGGGTAGGGCGCGTAGTCAGCCACGTAGCTCGACGGGTTTGCCGACGAACTCGCTGTACCGCGTGAGTGCACGCTCGAATCCCGCATGACCCTTCTTCGTCATGCTCGTGAACTCCGACAGGTCGACAGCCACCCTCTTCGCCGAGTCCGTGCGCTTCCAGGTGCCCACGACCTGCCCGTCGACGACGACCGTGGGCAGGAACATCCCGTTGTTGCCGGGCACGATCCGCTGCGCGAACTCGGCGGGCAGCGCGGGGGAGCGGTCGGAGTACCCGAGCATATACTCGTCGAAGCCAGGGAGGGCATGGACGCCGGATGCCGCTGCCTCCGCCCCTTCGGCGAGGTAGTGGACGACCCCGCCGAACTCCCTGCGCGCAAGCCCCGTCGCGGCCGCGATGCCCTTCCGTGCGTCGCCGAGCGTGATGCTCGCCCACCACGCGAAGTCGCGCTCGGTCGCGGGCCCGTGGCTCGAGAAATACCTCGTGGCGAACTCGGCGAGCGCTTCGTCGCCCGAGAGCTCACGGTGGGTGGTCACCCACTCCTCGAGGAGCGCGAACGTGGGCTGCTTGGCGTCGGGCGGTCCGAAGACGAGAAGCTTCTGGTGGCCCAGGTTCCACAGCAGGTGGTACGCGCGCTGGCCCGTGGTGGGGATGCCCGCAGCCTCCCACGCGGCGAGGAGGGCATCCCTGCGCACCCAGCGCCCGCCGGCCATGAGGCCGACTGCGACATCGCCCGCGTGCGCGAGCTGCTCGTCAGTGATCTCGAGGTCGTTGCGGCGCTTGGCCGCCCACGTCGCCTGCCGGCGCGCGGCGATGTCGAGCATCCACCCGAGGTCGTCGGGCGCGACGATGTGCAGTGTGCCGCGCATGGGCCACGAGCGCACGATCTCGCCGCTCGCGAGGGCCGCCTCGATGTCGGCTTCGGTGGAGCCCGCCAAGCGCAGCCCGAGGGACCAGCGCGCACCGGGGAGGTCTTGCGACTGCAGCGCGAGCATCCAGCGCACGAGCTCGACGGGGGAGCGGTGATCGGCCGGATGCGCGATCCGCTGCGCCGCGAGACGAAGCGCTGTCAGCTCGCGGGAGGGAGAAGGCATACGCCCAGTATCGCGCGAGGTACCGTCAGACCCGTCTGCCGCTGCTGCTGGTGATCGGGTAAGCGAATCACCAACCGGCAGGGCACGACGTGGTTCTGAGCAGCGGTGCAATGGGCTTCTTCGGGTGAAGCCCCGGCTCCGTCGGGTACGGATCCGTGGTGTCGGCCGGTCCTCTTTTATGAGGACTAAATGACCAGCGAGGAAAAGTTACCAGCGCACCGATATACCGTCAAGCGCAAATCCCTCCCCTGTTTGGGGGCGGTTTCGGACGATGAGAGCGCTCCCAAGCTGAAATCACTACGAATCGAGTGGAAGGCGCTGCGGATTACCTAGGTTTCGCGCTTAACCAACTGCGGAATCCGTTGCAGCCAGTTTCGGGGGCAACCGGCGTGTTGCCCCCGCGCGCGCCCGATTTCACCCGGCCTCACCCGCTGGTCACCCACGGGCGGCGTGTACCCCGGTCGCGGCTAGGCGGAGGCCGCGGCTATCGCGTCGGCGGCACGCACGAGCGCGAGGTGGCTGAGCGCCTGAGGGGTGTTGCCCGCCTGGCGGTTGCCGGCCACGTCGTACTCCTCGCTCAGCAGGCCCACGTCGTTGGAGAAACCGCACAGCCTGTCCATCAGCTCGACGGCATCGTCGAGCCGGCCGGAGCGCGCGTACTGCTCGGCCAGCCAGAACGAGCAGGCGAGGAACGAGTTCTCGCCCGCGGGCAGTCCGTCCACCCCCGATTCGGTGCGGTAGCGCAGCAGGAGGCCGCCCTCGAGCAGCTCGTTCTCGATAGCTGCAACGGTTCCGAGCATCCGGGGGTCGTCAGCGGCGAGGTAGCCCACCTGGGCGAGCTGCAACAGCGAGGCGTCGACGCCGGTGCTGCCGAAGTACTGCGTGTACGTGTTGCGCGCGGTGTCGAATCCGCGCTCCTCGATCTCGGCCCGCATCTCGTCGCGGAGGGCCTCCCACTGCTGCACGGGCCCGTCGAGCCCGAACTCGTGGACGGCGCGCACCGCGCAGTCGACAGCCGCCCACAGCATGACGCGCGAGTGCGTGAACTCCCGTTCGGGGCCGCGGATCTCCCAGATGCCGTTGTCGGGCCGGCGCCAGTTCGCCTCCACGTACGTCATGAGGGCGCGCTGCAGCGGCCACGAGAAGTCGGGCTCCTTCTGCCCGCGCTCGCGAGCGGCCTGCAGCGCGAGCATGACATGGCCGAACCCGTCGCCCTGGAATTGCGTGTACGCCCCATTGCCCACGCGCACGGGCGAGGCGCCCTGATAGCCGGGCAGGCCCGACAGCTCGTATTCGTCGAGCCGCCGCTCACCCGAGAGTCCGTACATGATCTGCACGTCATCCGGATCGCCCGCGATGGCGCGCAGCAGCCAGTTGCGCCACGCGTCGGCCTCGTCGACGTAGCCGTGGTCGAGCAGTACATGCAGCGTGAGCGACGCATCGCGCAGCCACACGTAGCGGTAGTCCCAGTTGCGCTGCCCGCCGAACTCCTCGGGCAGGCTCGTGGTCGCGGCGGCGACGATGCCGCCCGTGTCCTCGTGGGTGAGCGCACGCAGTACGAGCAGCGACCGGCGCACCTCCTCGGTGTACACGGGCGACTGCATGGAGGCGGAGGCCCATGTGCGCCACCACGCGCGCGTCGACCGGATGCGCTTGCCCACGGGCAGCGGAGCGGGAGGTTCGCGGTGCGCCGGGTACCACGTGAGGGTCAGGTCGACGGTGTCGCCGCTGCCCACGGTGAACTCCGCATGGTGGGTGTGGCCGTGGGCCGTGAGCTTCGGCCCGCGCACCACTACCGCGTCCGGGCCCGCGACGGCGATGAGGGCGTGGTTGCCCTTCTCGGGCACCTGGCGGATCCACGGCAGCGCGTCCGCGTATCCGAATCGCACGCGGAGGTCGATGTGCATCTCGACGGTGCCGCTGACTCCGCGCACGCGCCGGATGACGTCGGCTCGGCGATCGCCGTGGGGCATGAGGTCGGTCACCTCGACGACGCCGGTGGGGGTCGTCCAGGTGGTGACGAGGATGAACGTGTCCTCGTCGTAGGCGCGGGTGCTCGTCGCCGCCGGATCGGTGGGGGCGAGCATCCAGCGGCCGTGGTCCTCGTCGCCGAGGAGCGCGCCGAAGGTCGACGCGGAGTCGAACCTCGGCAGGCACAGCCAGTCAATGCTGCCGTCGCGCCCCACGAGCGCCGCGGTGTGGCAGTCACCGATGATCGCGTAGTCCTCGATGGGCAGGGGCATCAGTCCTCCAGCAGTCCGGCGCTTTCGAGCGCGCGCGAGAGCTCGGCGCCGTTCTGGCCGTAGAACCAGCGCACCGATGACTGCTTCTCGCTCTCGGCGGCCTTCGTGCGGCCACCCGCGAGCACGGCCTCGCCCGTGGAGAGCTCGCGGATCGCGATAGCCGCGACATTGTGCGGATGCGCCGCAGCGAACTCGCCGTACAGCGCCTCGTCGTGCTGACCGTCGTCGCCGATGAGCAGCCACTGCATGTCGGGGAATTCCTCCGCGAGCCGCGCCAGGTTGGTGCGCTTGTGCTCCTGCCCGCTGCGGAACCAGCGGTCGTGCGTGGGCCCCCAATCGGTGAGCAGCAGCGCGCCCGCCGGGTAGAGGTTGCGGTCCAGGAACCGCGTGAGGGTCGGCGCGACGTTCCACGCCCCCGTCGAGAGGTAGATGACGGGCGACGCCGGATGCTCCCGCCGCAGCCGCTCGTACAGCACCGCCATGCCCGCCACGGGCGTGCGAGCGTGCTCGTCGAGCACGAACGTGTTCCACGCCGCGAGGAATGGCCGGGGGAGGGCGGTAACCATCACTGTGTCGTCGATGTCGGAGACGATCCCGAACGTCGTTGCCGGGTCGACGATGAACACGGGGGCCGTGACGGGCTCCGAGTCGTCCGTGCTCAGGGAGATGGTGTGCAGGCCCGGATCCAGTTCGAGCGCGATCTGTTCATCGACGACACCGCCGCGGCGAGGCACGAGCCGCTGCTCCATGCCGCCCGCGGTGACGATGACGGAGGCATCGGAGACGGGGATTGAGAAGAACGCCCTCCAGCCGCGCACGGACGAGCGCGCAGTGGCGCTCGGGCGAGCGAGGACGACGCGGCAGAGCACGCGCGTCCAGGTTGGAGCGCCGTAGCCGGCGTAGGGCACGATCGTGGTCACGAGGCCCCGCTTGCGGCCCCTGCGCTCGCGCCAGTGGTGGAATGCGTCCTCGATGCGGGCCGCCCAGTGCATGAGCTGTGCTGCGGGTTCGGCCATACTTCCAGCCTAGGTGGCGACCTACGACTCGACGGGCCGGATGAGCTCTGGCGAGTTGTTGCGCACGTTGCCCACGGCCCTGTCGACGACGTGGAATTCGGTGCGCTCCGCCATCTCGATGCCGCCGTGGGAGATCTCGGCCAGGAGGTCGTCGTCGCCCTCGGTGTGCGGATCGAGCCACTCGTCGAGCAGTTCGGGAGACAGGAAGACGGGCATCCGGTCGTGGATCCCCGCGAGGGCGCCCGTCGCCTCGCGCGTGAGCACCGATGTCGAGAGCAGCCACTTGTGGGGCGAGTCGTCTCCCTCGGCCGGATTGCGCCACCACTCGTAGAGGCCGGCGAAGACGAAGAGCTCGCCCTCGGGCAGGTGGATGAAGTACGGCGTCTTGACCTCGTCGACAGTCTTCCACTCGTAGTAGCCCGTGGCGGGGACCAGGGCGCGCCGCTTCTTCACGGCGTTCGAGAATTGCGACTTCTCCGCCGCGGACTCGATGCGAGCGTTGAACGCCGTCACGCCGACTTTCACGTCTTTCGCCCACGGCGGCACGAGCCCCCAGCGCGCGGCCTCGAGCCTGCGCACGGGCGGGTCATCGGGATCGGCCCCCTTGGGCACCGTGTCGATCACGACGGGCACCCGGTCGGTCGGGGCAATATTGAAGGAGGGTTGGGGCATATCGTCGGCGGTGAGATCGATGTCGAACATCTCGACAAGATCACTTGCAGCACCCGCGACTACGAATCTTCCACACATAATTCGAATTCTCTCAGGCACCTGTGACTTAAAGTCACGGAACTGCCACAATGGGTGGGTTATGATTCAGCCGCAAGTTAAGCGCGTAATGACTTTGGAGGGCTCAGTGGCCGCTCAGGAAATCGTCGAGAGCTACTCCGACGCCCGCATCACCCTGCGCAACGAGCCCGTGCAGGCCCGAAGCGCCGCGCGACTCTCCGCGCTCCTCGACGCGGCTGCCGCGATCGTCGACGAGATCGGCTACGAGCGCCTCACGACGGCCATGGTCGCCGAGCGCGCCGGGGCCTCGATCGGCACCGTCTACCGCTACTTCCCCGACCGCATCGCGGTGCTGCAGGCGCTTGCCGCCCGCAACCTCGAGCGCGTGCTCGAGAGCGCCACGCTCGGCCTCCTCGACCCTCGTAACGACAACTGGGCCACCGCCCTCGGCGCAGCCTTCTCGGTTCTCGTCGACGCCTTCAGGACCGAGCCCGGATTCCGCGGCATCCGTGTCGGCGATGTGCTCGACCTGCGCCCCGCCGCTCACGAGCGCACCTTCAACTCCCTCGTCTCCGACCGTATGCTCGACGCCCTCGTTGAGCGCTTCGGATTTACCGACTCCCCGGCCCTGCGCCTCAAGTTCGAGACGGCCATCGAGATCTCCGATGCCCTCGCTGCACGTGCGTTCGCGCGCGACCCCCGCGGCGACGAAGCCTTCCTCGAGGCCAGCCGCGACGTCGTGAAGCAGATGCTCACCGAGGAGTTCGGCCGCCCCTAGGGCATCGCCGGGCGACCGGCAATCCGCGGGGTCTTACCGCCCGTCGACATATTCCGCAACCGGGTATGACAGTGGCTCCGAATACTGTTTAGCTGGGTATCACTTGGCGACGGTCGAGCCGCGTGCGCGCGAGCCCGACCCTGCCAAGTCCTCATCGAACAGTGCTGCGTCTTCGGGATGCTGCGTCGAACAGGATTGGGCCGCATTACATGATCGAGTTCCGTTCTGTCTCCAAGGTATTCCCTGACGGAACAGTCGCTGTGAGCGACTTCAACCTTGTCATCCCGTCCCGCAAGACCACGGTTCTGGTGGGTTCCTCCGGCAGCGGCAAGACGACGCTGCTGCGCATGATCAACCGCATGGTCGAGCCGAGCGAGGGCGCCATCGAGATCGACGGCGAGAGCATCCTGGAGCGCAATCCCGTGCAGTTGCGGCGCAGCATCGGCTACGTGATGCAGAACTCCGGGCTGCTCCCGCACTTCAAGGTCATCGACAACGTCGCGACGGTGCCCGTGCTCAACGGCGTGCCCCGCAAGGTCGCGCGCGAGCAGGCACTCGAACTGCTCGACACCGTGGGGCTCGACCGCTCGGTGGCGAACCGCTATCCGTCGCAACTCTCCGGCGGCCAGCAGCAGCGCGTGGGTGTGGCCCGCGGGCTGGCCGCGAACCCCAACATCCTCCTGATGGACGAGCCCTTCGGCGCCGTCGACCCCATCGTGCGTGCCGAGCTGCAGCTCGAGACCATCCGGCTCCAACGCGACCTCGACAAGACGATCGTGTTCGTGACGCACGACATCGATGAGGCCTTCCGCCTCGGCGACCAGGTGGTCATCCTCGAGAAGGGCGCCAAGATCGCCCAGATCGGCAGCCCGAGCGAGATCACCGAGAACCCCGCGAACGACTTCGTCGCCAACTTCATCGGAGTCGAGCAGGGCAAGCGGGCGCTGTCGGTGAAGCAGACTGCCCACGGCTCCGTGCTCGTCGACAGTGAGGGCCGCGCGCAGGGCGTGCTCGTCGAGAGGCCCACCGCGTGAACTGGCTCTTCGACAATTTCGATCTCATCGGCCAGCTGACGGTCGAGCACCTCAAGCTCGCGATCCCGCCGATCATCCTGGGGTTCATCATCTCGATCCCGCTCGGCTGGCTCGCCTACCGCTACAAGCTCACGCGCGGTCTCCTGCTCACTCTCGCGGGGCTCCTCTACACGATCCCGTCGCTCGCGCTGCTGCCGATCCTTCCCGTCGTGCTGAACATCAGCTTCCTCAGCCCCCTCAACCTCACGGTCGCCCTCACCATCTACGCGGTCGCGATCATGGCGAGATCCATTGCGGATGCCCTCACCTCCGTCGACCCGGCAGTCCGCCAGGCCGCCACGGCGATGGGCTACGGCTCCTGGCGCCGGTTCTGGGCTGTGGAGTTCCCGCTCGCCGGGCCAGTCATCCTCGCTGGCCTGAGGGTCGCCGCGGTGAGCACGATCAGCCTCGTGACCGTCGGCATCCTCATCGGCGTCGAGAGCCTGGGCTACCTGTTCACGAATGGGTACCAGCGGCGCATAGTTCCCGAGATCCTGACGGGCGTGGTCATGGTCGTGCTCATCGCCCTGATCGTCGATTTCCTGCTCGCACGACTCGGGCGCGTTCTCATGCCGTGGGCGCCGCGGGGCGCGGGCCGCCGCGCAGCGATATCCAACCGCGCTCCGATTGCGGGGGGTGCCTGATGAATCTGATTGCCGATGCTTTCGCCTGGATCTTCTCACCCGACCGCCTGACAGGAACGACCCCCCTCGCGCTGGCCATCGGCCAGCACTTGTTCTTCACGTTCCTGTCCACGGTGATCGCGGCGCTGATCGCTATCCCGCTCGGCTTCTACATCGGCCACACCGGTCGCGGTCGTAACATCGCCATCGCGGTGTCGGGCGCTGCGCGCGCGATCCCGTCGTTCGGGCTGATCCTGCTGCTCGTGCTCGTGATCGGTGTCACCCAGAAGCCCCTTGCTGCAGTCATTGCCTTCGTGCTGCTGGGCATCCCGTCGATTCTCGCGGGCGCCTATGCGGGTCTCGAGGCCATCGATCGTCGCGTCATCGATGCTGCGCGCGCTGTCGGTATGACGGAGTGGCAGATCCTGTGGAAGGTCGAGGTGCCGCTCGGCCTGCCCCTGCTCATCGGCGGTATCCGGTCAGGGGCGCTGCAGATCGTCGCCACCGTGGTGCTTGCCGCATACATCGGCCTCGGCGGTGTCGGGCTCTTCATCATCAAGGGCATTGCCACTCGTGACTACAGCGCGATCCTGGGAGCAGCGCTCGTCATCGTCGCCCTCGCCCTCGTGCTCGACGGGCTCTTCGCCCTCCTGCAGCACTTCGTGGTTCCCCGCGGCGTCACCGCCGGGCGACCGAAAGAACTCCGCACGTCGTCATCCCGACGTCGTGCGGTGGTGGAAACTCCCACCGTCTAAGAAAAGAGACAAAGCATGTTCACAGCTAGGAACAAGGGCCGGCTCGCACTTGGTGCAGTCGTGGTCGGGGCGGCATTGGCCCTGTCAGGGTGCGCATCAGGTGACCCGTTGGACTCGGGAAGCACCGAATCGGGTAGCGCGAGCGAGACGATCACTGTCGGCTCGCAGGCCTACTACTCCAACGAGATCATCGCGGAGATCTACTCCCAGGCTCTCGAGAACGCCGGCTTCACCGTCGTGCGACAGTTCCAGATCGGCCAGCGCGACGCCTACCTGCCCTCCCTCGAGAACGGCGACGTCGACCTGTTCCCCGAGTACACCGGCAACCTGCTCCAGTTCTACAGCCCCGACACGAAGGCCACCACGTCTGACGACGTCTACGCCGAGCTGAAGGATGCGCTGCCCAAGGGCCTCACGGTCCTCGACCAGGCCTCCGCAACCGACCAGGACTCCTACAACGTGACGAAGGAGTTCGCCGACGCGAACAACCTGAAGTCCCTTGAGGACCTGGCCAAGGTCACGACTCCTCTCACCCTCGGCGGCAACGCCGAGCTCGAGGAGCGCCCGTACGGCCCCGCAGGCCTGCTCTCCGTGTACGGCGCGACCGTGGGCTTCTCCGCCACCGGTGATACCACCGTCGAGGACCTCCTCGCCGGCACGGTCAACATCGCCAACGTCTACAGTGCCGACCCGCGCATCAAGACCGACAACCTGGTGACCCTCGCCGACCCCAAGGGCCTGTTCCTGGCGTCGAACGTCGTGCCGCTCGTGAACGCCGACATCGCCGACTCCATTGCGGATGTCATCAACGCTGTCCAGGCCAAGCTCACCCCCGAGGGCCTCGTCGCCCTCAACGTCGAGTCGACAGTCGACCAGAAGTCGTCTGCGGACATCGCCAAGAAGTGGCTCGAGGACAACGACCTCCTCAAGTAACTCCGATGCGCAGGAAGGGCGGGTGCTACGGCACCCGCCCTTTCGCCGTTCACGGGACGCGCACCTGTTGGCAACTCAGGACTCCCGGCCTTACAGGGCCGCGTGCGGGGTGATCTCGCGCCCTGAAGCACGCCATATCCTGAGTTGTCGACGTAGGGACCCGCTCCGTGGAGCGCGCGGCTACTCGCCCAGGTGCTTGCGCTCCGCGCGCTCGAGGAGCTTCTTCGCGACGAAGGCCGCGACCAGGAACACCGCGATGATCGCGACGAAGAGGTATCCGGCGTAGTGCAGCCGGTCGAGCAGCGCCTCGAAGCTGCCGGCGGCGAACGTGCCGACCGACACGTACGCGAAGCTCCACAGGGTGCAGGCAGGCAGCGTCCAGGCGAGGAACTTGCGATAGCTCATGGTGCTCATCCCGACGGTGACGGGGATGAGCGAGTGCAGGAACGGCAAGAACCGAGAGACGAAGATGGCGGGCCCGCCGCGGCGGTCGAGGTAGTTCTCCGCCCGGATCCACCACGATTCGCCGATCCGTCGCCCCAGCCGCGACGCCCGGAGCCGGGGACCGAAGTACCGCCCGAGCAGGAACCCGATGCTCTCGCCGCACAGCGCCCCCACGATGACCGTGAGCGCGAGGGCGATGTACTCGACGGGGCCATCCACCGCTGTCGCGGCGACGATCACGATGGTGTCGCCAGGAACGATGAGCCCGACCAGAACCGATGTCTCGAGAAGGATCCCGAACCCGGCAAGCGCCGTGCGCAGCACCGGATGCACAGACTGCACGATCCCGAGGATCCACCCCAGCGCGCCGCTCAGCAGTTCGCCGAACCACTCGAGGGGGTTCGACGCGGGTGCGGCGTGGATCAGGAGGTCGAGCATCCGGTCACCCTAGAGGTTTGCGCAGGGCGTCGAGGCGGGCCCGCCACTGCGCGAGGCGGGCGGGCTTCTCGGCAAGTTCGGGGCCATCCACCCACCGCGTGACGATCCGGATGCCGTGCAGCGCGCTGAGCGCCCACAACTCGGTGCCGTCCAGCTCGCTGGGGGTGACGGCTTCCTCGTGGGTGTCGATGCCGAGCGCGCGGGCGAGCGCGAGAACACTTCTGGCGGTCACGCTGTCGACCCGGTCGAAGGTGCCGGGCGGGCCGCAGAGTATCTCGCCGCGCCACCAGAGCAGCGCGGAGTATGCGCCCTCGACGACGTAGCCGTCGTCGGTGAGGATGACGGCCTCATCGGCCCCCTCGGCCTGCACGGCAGTGCGGATGCGCAGCATGGCGGCGAGGTCCGGTCCCTTGGTGCGCGGCTCGGTGCGGGGGTCGGCGCCCGACCACGTGGCGAGCACGGCGGAGCGGGTGCGTTCGGGAGCGGATCGCAGGCGGAAGACGAGGCGGTGCGGATCGTGGAACTCCACGCGGGGGAACCAGTCGCCGTCGCGCGGGATGGCAGCGATGGCCGCCTCCCAGAAATCTTCAGCGCCCGCGGCAACCGTGAGGAAGCGGTCGCGGTGCAGTCCCAGCGCGAGGGCGACGCCGTCCGTCACGAGCCACGAGTCGGCGGCGACGATGCGACTCTCGGTCATGTCGCAGTACTCGAGGGCCTCCAGCTCGCCGTCACGCCACCGGAAGATCGACTCCACACTCATAGGCTTAGGTTATGCGTCCCCGAGTCCTCGCGGCTTCTCTCGGCCGCTGGGTCGACCCGGCGGAGGCCTACCGGGCGGTCTGTGGGGGATCGGACGCGGCGTTCTGGCTCGACAGCGGCCCGCACGCCAGGTCGGGAATGAGCTACCTCGGCGTCGCGTCGTCGGTGGTCACCGAATTCGACGGCCCCGTGCTCGACTGGCTCCAGGCAGAACTCCGTTCGCACGACATCGATACGACGGATGCCCCTAGCGGCTTCGCTCTCGGCTGGGTCGGGTGGCTCGGCTACGAGCTGAAGAGCCAGACGATGGGCGTGCCCGCGACCCGTGACTCCCGCTACCCGCTCGCGGCGTGGATGCGCATCGAGCGCGCCCTCGCGTTCGACCACGCCCGGCACGAGGTGACGCTGCTCGCACTCGACGACCTCGAGAGCTGGCGCGAGACGGTGGTCGAGGCTCTCGAAGCGCCCGTCGCGGCAGCGCTCCCTTCGAGAGCCTCAGGGAGCGCCACGTGGGCATACGACGACGACACCTACCTGGACATGATCCGTGCGTGTCAAGCGGCGATCGTCGAGGGCGACGCCTACCAGCTCTGTCTCACCACGGAGGTCTCGGTCGACTCGAGCCCCGACCCGCTCACCACCTACCTCGCACTGCGCGCGTCGAGCCCCACCCACCACGGCGCCCTGCTGCGCGCGGGGGAGATCTCGCTGCTGAGCGCCTCGCCCGAGCAGTTCCTCGCGGTGTCGCCCGAGGGTCTGGTGCGGACGAGTCCGATCAAGGGCACGCGCCCGCGCGGCGCGACGGAGGCGAGGGACTGGAAGCTGCGCGACGAGCTGCTCACGAGCGACAAGGAGCGCGCCGAGAACGTCATGATCGTCGACCTCATGCGCAACGACATCGCGCGCGTCGCCACGCCCGGCACGGTCGGCGTCACGAGCCTCCTCGTCGTCGAGAGTTACGCGCAGGTGCACCAGCTCGTGAGCACCGTACGCGGCGAGCTCGCTGAGGGACTCGACGGCATCGACGCGATCAGGGCGTGCTTCCCGGCGGGGTCGATGACGGGGGCGCCGAAGCTCTCCGCCACCGAGATACTCGAGGGGCTCGAACAACGGGCGCGCGGGCTGTACGCGGGGGTTTTCGGGTATGTGGGGCTCGATGGCGCGATCGACCTGGCCATGGTCATCCGGTCGATCGTGATGGATGCTGCGGGCTCCACGATCGGCACCGGGGGAGGCATCACGGCCCTCTCCGTGCCAGAGGAGGAGCTGGCGGAGGCGAAGCTCAAGGCCGCCGTGCTGCTGGAAGTACTGGGCGCGACGGGTGGTTTCGACGTTCTCGGCGACGATCACCGGTAGCCTTGTTGGGGTCGTTCGCGCAGGAGCGGACTGACCGCGATCAACGGCGATCGTCACCAGCCCCACAATGAATTGAGACTCCAGTGACTGACCCCCGCGACGTTCCCCCGACTAGCGATGACGACTACGGCTACGACGTCGTCGCCCTCGAGGCCAAGTGGAACGCCTACTGGGAGCGTGCTAAGCCGTTCGCGACGAACGACCCTGCCGACAAGCGGCCCCGCAAGTACGTGCTCGACATGTTCCCGTACCCGTCGGGCGAGCTGCACATGGGCCACGCGGAGGCCTTCGCGTTCGGTGACATCGCGGCGCGCTACTGGCGCCTGCGCGGCTTCAACGTGCTTCACCCGATCGGCTGGGACTCCTTCGGCCTGCCCGCGGAGAACGCCGCCATCGAGCGCGGCGTAAGTCCCGTCGGCTGGACCTACGAGAACATCGCGGAACAGAAGCAGAACTTCGGTCGCTACGGCATCTCGTTCGACTGGGATCGCGTTCTGCACACCAGCGACCCCGAGTACTACAAGTGGAACCAGTGGCTGTTCCTCAAGCTCTACGAGAAGGGCCTGGCGTACCGCAAGGAGAGCTGGGTCAACTGGGACCCGGTGGATCAGACCGTTCTCGCCAACGAGCAGGTGCTGCCCGACGGCACGTCGGAGCGCTCGGGCGCCATGGTCGTCAAGAAGAAGCTCGCTCAGTGGTACTTCAAGATCACCGACTACGCCGATCGCCTGCTGGATGACCTCAACCAGCTCGAGGGTTCGTGGCCGCCCAAGGTGCTCGCCATGCAGCGCAACTGGATCGGTCGCTCGATCGGCGCCGACGTGCACTTCGAGATCGAGGGTCATGACGAGAAGGTCACGGTCTTCACGACGCGCCCCGACACCCTGTACGGCGTGACCTTCATGGTCGTCGCTCCGGACTCCGACCTCGCGGCCGAGCTTGCCGCGGGCTCGACTCCCGAGGTGCAGGAGGCGTTCGCCGAGTACCTGGCCCAGGCGCAGAAGAACACCGAGATCGAGCGTCAGGATGCCACGCGCGAGAAGACCGGCGTCTCGCTCGGCCGCTTCGCACTCAACCCCGTCACGGGCGAGCGCATCCCCGTCTGGACTGCCGACTACGTGCTCGCCGACTACGGTCACGGCGCCGTCATGGCTGTGCCCGCGCACGACCAGCGCGACCTCGACTTCGCGCGCAAGTTCGATCTGCCGGTGCGCGTGGTTCTCGACGTCAACGCCCCGGTCACGGGTGCTATCCCGGTGCTCGAGCTCGACGAGAACGGCCAGGCGATCCTGCCCGACGACCTCCCGCCGCTCGACCCGGCCGCGACGGGCATCGCCCTCGGCGGCGACGGCCGGATGATCAACTCGGGCCCTCTCGACGGCCTGAGCAAGAACAACGCGATCAAGAAGATCATCGAGCAGCTCGAGGCCGCCGGAACCGGTCGCGCCGCCAAGACCTACCGCTTGCGCGACTGGCTCATCAGCCGCCAGCGCTTCTGGGGCACGCCCATCCCGATCATCCACGGCTCCGACGGCGAACTGTTCGCCGTGCCCGAAGATCAGCTGCCCGTGACGCTGCCGCCGACCGAGGGCCTCGACCTCAAGCCGCGCGGCCAGAGCCCGCTCGAGGCCGCCAGCGACTGGGTGAACGTGCCGGACCCGCGCGACGGCAGCCCCGCCAAGCGCGACGCGGACACCATGGACACCTTCGTCGACAGCTCTTGGTACTACCTGCGCTTCCTGTCGCCGAATGACCCGACGCAGGCTTTCGACCAGGCGGAGGTCGAGAAGTGGCTGCCCGTCGACCAGTACGTCGGCGGCGTCGAGCACGCCATCCTGCACCTGCTGTACGCGCGCTTCATCACCAAGGTGCTCTTCGACCTCGGCTACGTGAGTTTCACGGAGCCGTTCAGCGCCCTGCTCAACCAGGGCATGGTGCTTTCCGAGGGCAAGAAGATGTCCAAGCGCAGCCGCAAGGGCACGACATTCACCAAGGAGGTCGACGCCCACGGCGCCGACGCCCTGCGGTTGACGCTCGCCTTCGCGGGTCCCCCCACGGACAACATCAACTGGGAGGATGTCTCGCCCGCGGCATCCGCCAAGTTCCTGGCCCGAGCGTTCCGCCTGGCCTCCGATGTGACGAGTGCCCCCGAGATCGAGTGGAAGACTGGGGATGTGGCGCTGCGCCGCCAGACCCACCGCTTCCTCGCCGACATGCCGGGGCTCGCCGAGGGCCTCAAGTTCAACGTCGTCGTCGCTCGCCTCATGGAGCTCACCAACGCGACTCGCAAGGTCATCGACAGCGGTGCTGGTCCCGCTGACGCCGCCGTGCGTGAGGCCGCCGAGGTCATCACGGTTGCGCTCAGCATGTTCGCCCCGTACACGGCCGAGGAGATGTGGGAGCGCCTCGGCTACGAGCCCACCGTCGCCCTCGTTACCTGGCGGAAGGCCGATCCGACCCTGCTCGTCGAGGAGTCTGTCACCGCGATCGTGCAGGTCGACGGCAAGGTTCGCGACAAGCTCGAGGTCGGTCCGAAGATCTCCACCGAGGAGCTTGAGAAGCTCGCGCGCGCCTCGGTCGCGGTTGCGCGCGCCATCGGCGACCGCGAGATCGTCAATGTCATCGTGCGCGCCCCGCGCCTCGTCAACATCGCGACCAAACCCGCGTAGGCCACTGTTCGCTCGCTGAGGCCCTCGAAGCGCACGGCAGCTTCGTAGCCTCGTCGGGTGGACATTCCTCTCTCCCCGAAGGTCAAGGCCGGGGGCGTGGCCGTGCTCGTGCTCGTCGGGCTCGGCTGTGCCGTGCTCGTCTCCGCCCTCGGGGATCACGGGCAGGCGGCATCCGTCGACCCGCCAGCGCCCACCGCAACAGTCGCGGGCAGCTCGGGCTCCGCGATCTTCGTGCACATCCTGGGGGCCGTCGCGCGACCGGGGCTGTATGAATTGAACGACGGCGATCGGGGCGTCGACGTCGTTGCGGCAGCGGGCGGATTCCTCGACACCGCCGACCAGTCTCAGCTGAACCTCGCACGCCTTCTCGTCGACGGCGAGCAGATTGTGGTTCCTGTCGTGGGGGAGGTGCCCGCGTCGGCGCCGGGCACCTCATCCTCGGGCCTCGTGAACCTCAACACGGCCGACGAGGCGGCACTCGACACCCTGCCGCGAGTCGGCCCGGCGATGGCGCAGCGCATCCTCGACTGGAGGGAGGCCAACGGCGGGTTCACCGCCGTCGAAGACCTGCTGAGCGTGACGGGCATCGGTGACAAGACCTTCGAGGGCCTCAAAGACCTGGTCACCGTATGACGCTGGCTATTCCAGCTGTGTGTGGATGGATCGCCGCGGCAATCGTCATCGGCATGCCCGGCGTCTCCCTGCCGGTGGCCATCAGCGCATGGGCCGTGAGCGCCCTCCTCGTCGTGCTCAGGCCACGACTGGCTCTCGCTGCCCTCGCGGTGGCACTCTGCTGCACCTCGATCGCCGCACAATCGGCGCATCGCCAGCCGGAGTTCCTGCGTGACGCAGCTACCGCGAATCGCAGCGTTTCCGTACTGGCGAGTGCCACCCAGACGATCCTGCCCGGTGCCCGGTCGTATGAGGTCACGCTTGTCGAGGTCGACGGGGTCGCCGTGTCCGTGCCGGTGCTCGTGTTCGGGGAGGCACCGTCGGAGCGCGTGGGAATCGGCTCTCAGCTCTCGCTCACCGGCACGCTCAGCGAGGCGGAGGCGGGCGACGATCGCGCGTTCCTGCTGTTCCCGCGCGGGTCGCCCTCGGTGGTCGCAGGCTCGCCGTGGTACCTGGACTGGGCCAACTCGCTGCGGGAGCGGTTCCTGAGCAGTGCCTCGGCGCTGCCGGGCGATGGCGGAGACCTCCTCGCGGGCCTTGCGATCGGTGACACGAGCGCCGTCAGCGAGCAGCTCGACGACGACATGAAGGCCGCATCGCTCACTCACCTGACGGCCGTGTCCGGTGCGAATTGCGCGGTGGTCATCGGCCTCGTGATGCTCGCGGGCGGCGCACTCGGGGCGCCGCGAGGGGCGCGGATTGGCGCATCCGTCGCCGTGCTCGTCGCCTTTGTGGTGCTCGTCACTCCCGAGCCGAGCGTGCTGCGGGCGGCGGTGATGGCCCTGCTCGTGCTCGCGGCCCTCGCGAGCGGGCGCCCTGTGCAGGGGATGCCCATCCTCGCGCTCGCGACGGTGTCCCTGCTGGTGGCCGACCCCTGGCTAGCCCGGAGTTTCGGCTTCGTGCTCTCGGTGCTCGCGACCGCGGGGCTGCTGCTCTTCGCGTCGCCTATCGCACGACGCCTCGAGCGCTGGCTGCCGCGGTGGCTCGCTCTCGTGATCGCCGTTCCGTTAGCCGCGCAGATCTCGTGCCAGCCCGTCATCATCATGCTCAACGCGACGATCCCGACCTACGGCGTCGTGGCGAATGTCCTCGCCGAGCCCGCCGCACCCGTCGCGACAGTGATCGGCCTCATGGCGTGCGTCGCACTCGTGGTGGTGCCGCCGGTGGGGGAGCTTCTGTGCGCGGTCGCGTGGCTGCCGTCAGCCTGGATCGCGGCTGTCGCGCACTTCTTCGCGCATGCCCCGTTCGCCCAGCTCCCGTGGCCCGAGGGTCTGCTCGGCGTTCTCCTCGCCGTCGTGGTGAGTGCTGCGGTGCTGCTCGCCCTGCGCTGGCGCTGGGCGGTCCTGGCCCTGGCGATGGTGCTCGTCATCTATGTCGGCGTCGTCGGGGGCTCCCGACTCGGCCAGCAGCTCACGCGCCCGTCGGACTGGGAGTTCGCAGGCTGCGACATCGGGCAGGGAGATGCGTTCCTCGTTCGCGGCGGCGACGACCTCATGCTCATCGACACGGGACCGGATCCGGCACTCCTCGGGGCTTGCCTCTCGACTCTCGGCATCGACCGCATAGGCACGCTCGTGCTCACCCACTGGGACAAGGACCACGTCGGAGGCGTCGCTGCCGTACTGGGCCGGGTCGGGCGCGTTCTGGTCGGTCCCGCCGACGGGGACTCGGGGCAGATCATCGCCGACCTTACGGCGGGCGGCGCGCAGGTCGAGCAGGCGAGCGCGGGACTTACCGGAACACTCGGCGGGCTCGATTGGCGCGTGGTCTGGCCGCCGAAGATGCTCGCGGGCGTCGAGCCGGGCAACGATGCGAGCGTGACGGTACGGGTGGACTGCGACAGTGGCTGTCTGAGCGGCATCTTCCTGGGAGATCTGGGGGAGTCGGCGCAGAGCAGGCTACCCCCGCTCGATTCCGTCGACGTGGTCAAAGTGTCGCACCACGGCTCTGCCGATCAATCTGCGTCGCTCTACGAGGAACTGCGCGCCACCGTCGGGCTCATAGGCGTGGGCGTCGACAACGGGTACGGGCATCCGACCAAGAAGCTGCTCGACGTCCTCGCTGCGGTCGGCACCGTGCCCGAGCGGACCGACCAGCACGGACTCATCCTCGTGAGCCCCGGTGCCGAGCCGGGAACCGTGAGTGTCTGGACCGAGCGGTAGCGTTGACCCATGGCCACGGCAGCGAAGATCCCCCAACTCGCGTGGAGCAAGATCCGGCCGGCGCCGGTGGTTCTCGTCAGCGGGCCCGAGACGTTCCTCGCCGAGAGGGCTATCCGCACGCTGCGAGACCTGCTCAAGGCGGAAGACCCGAGCCTGGAGATCCACGACCTCGAGGCCGACCAGTACGCGCCGGGGGAGCTGATCACGCTCGCCAGCCCGTCGTTGTTCAACGAGCCGCGCCTCATCCGGGTCACCAACGTCGAGAAGTGCACTGACGCCTTCATCACGGAGGTCATCGCCTACCTCGCACACCCCGCCGACGACACCTACGTCGTGCTGCGTCACGCCGGGGGAGTCCGGGGCAAGAAGGTGCTCGACGCCATCCGTGGAGGAGCCGGGGGCGGCATCGAGATCGCGTGCCTCGAGCTCAAGAAAGACCAGGAGAAGTCGGAGTTCGCTGCTGCCGAGTTCTCGGCCGCAGGGCGCCGGGTCACCGGTGGAGCTATCCGGGCGCTCGTCTCGGCATTCTCCGACGACCTCGCGGAGCTCGCGTCGGCGTGCCAGCAGTTGCTCGCCGACGATTCGGACGAGATCACCGAGGTGACCGTCGAGCGCTACTACTCCGGGCGCGTCGAGACGAACGCGTTCAAAGTCGCCGATGCCGCGATTGCTGGCCGGCGGGGCGAGGCGCTCGTGCTGCTGCGCCACGCCCTCGCATCGGGGGCGGATCCGGTGCCTATCGTCGCTGCTTTCGCGTCGAAGGTGCGCACCATGGCGAAGCTGTCGGGACAGACGGCGCCTGCGGGGCAACTCGCGTCGAAGTTCGGGCTCGCACCCTGGCAGGTCGACCGCGCGCGCCGCGACCTGCAGGGCTGGACCGAGTCCGGGCTGGGTTTCTCGATCGAGACGATCGCCGAGACGGATGCCCAGATCAAGGGTCTCGGCCGCGACCCGGTCTACGCGCTCGAGCGCATGATCGGCGTCATCGCCAACCGCGGCGCCTGAGCCTCGACCACAACAGAAGAACCCCGGCCGTGGGCCGGGGTTCTTCGAACGTGCGTGGGGTCGGAGCTAGAGAGCTGCGACCTGCTTGGCGATCGACGACTTCTTGTTCGCGGCCTGGTTCTTGTGGATGACGCCCTTGGCGGCAGCCTTGTCGAGCTTCTTGCCCGCGGTGGCGAGAGCGATCGTGGCGGCAGCCTTGTCGCCCGACGCGATAGCCTCGCGGGTCGCGCGAACAGCGGTCTTGACCTCGCTCTTGACGGACTTGTTGCGGTCCTGCGACTTCTTGTTGGTCAGGATGCGCTTGATCTGCGACTTGATGTTTGCCACGTGGCTGTACCTTTTCGTTGAGAGAGAGATGGAGATTGTTCGCGCGGCGAGAAGCGCGCGGAAGCCAACAGGCAACATTACCGTGTTTCGGCCGCGGCCGCCACCTCGGTAGCCTGATCCCGTGCCCCGCCTAGCGTCCCACATCCTCAGCGTCCCCGGAAGCGGCATCCGTCGCATCCACGAGATCGCCCTCAGGCTCGACGACGTGATCTCGCTCGCGGTCGGGGAGCCGGATGTCGCGGTGGCCCCGCACATCGCCGCCGCGGCCAAGCGAGCGTGGGACGACGACGAGACGAACTACACGGCCAACGGCGGCATCCCCGCGCTGCGCCAGGCCATCGTGCGCAAACTCTCGCGCGACAACCACGTGCACGTCGACACCGAGCAGGTCTGGGTGACGATCGGTGCGACGCAGGCGCTGCACCAGGCCATGGCGATCACGCTCGATCCGGGCGACGAGGTGCTCCTGCCCGACCCCGGTTACACGACGTTCACGATGAACGCCCACATGCTCGACGCGGTGCCGCTGCCGTATCCGCTGCATGCCGAGGCTGGCTTCCTCCCGGATGTCTCGGAGCTCGAGCGGCTCGTCACTGCCCGCACGCGCGTGCTCATCGTCAACTCGCCGTCGAACCCGTTGGGCACGGTCATCCCCGAGACCCTGCAGCGGGACCTGCTCGCGTTCGCCGAGCGCCACGACCTCTGGATCATCAGCGACGAGGTGTACGAGGCCTTCACGTGGGGCGAGCCCCACGTGAGTATTGCGAGCCTCGACGGCGGCGATCGGGTGTTCTCCGTGTTCTCGCTGTCCAAGACATACGCCATGACGGGCATCCGGATCGGCTATCTCGTCACGCCCGCGGGCATGGCCGACACCATGCGCACGGTTCAGGAGGCGTCGATCAGTTGCGCCCCGCAGCCTGGGCAGTACGCGGCGCTTGCAGCAATCGAGGGTCCGCAGGACGCTGTCGAGGCGGCACGGATGCACTACCTCGAGAACCTCACGGCTGCCACGTCGGTGCTCGCGAGCCGGGGCATCCGGTACCTCGTCCCCGGCGGAACGTTCTACCTGTGGATCGACCTGAGTCACGCCACCGCGGGTGATGTCGCGGGGTGGGCCGAGGCCTTTCTCCTGGAGCAGCGGGTATCGATCGCACCCGGCAGTGCGTTCGGCAGCTCGGGTGAGGGCTGGATCCGGGTGAACCTCGCGACGAGCCAGACTGCCCTGCTGGAGGGCCTCGCGCGGCTTCCCTCCCCGTGAAGTCGGGGGTTACCCCGATGTCGTTCCCGCCGCCGGGTTCCTACGCTTGAACCATGACAACGACTGCCCCTGACACCACCACAGCTCCCCTCACCACCCCTGCGCCGGTGTCCGCGACGGACAACCGAGCATTCGGCATCTCGAGCCTCGTGCTCGGCGTCGGGTCGATTGCGATGGGCTTCCAGCCCCTCGTCGCGATCGCGGGCCTCGTGCTCGGCATCATGGCCCTGCGGCGCGAGCCTCTCGGCCGCGGACTCGCCATCGGCGGCATCGTCACGAGCTCCGTCTCACTCGCGGGCCTCCTGATCGGTGCTGCAGCATTTGTGGCCTTCCTCCCGTTCCTCGCCATCGCCGGCGCGTGGGGTTGGGGCTCGTAGCACTCCCACGCTGATCGGGCCGACGCGGCCCGATCAGCACGGTCGGCTGGCTCCGCGCAGCCATGAAACAATGGCTCATCATGTCTCCGCGCGCCCTGACGTCCCTGCAGCCTGCCTCGACCGACCCCGCGTTCATCCGCAACTTCTGCATCATCGCGCACATCGACCACGGCAAGTCGACGCTCGCCGACCGCATGCTCGGCATCACGGGCGTCGTCTCCGACCGCGACATGCGCGCGCAGTACCTCGACCGCATGGACATCGAGCGTGAGCGCGGCATCACCATCAAGAGCCAGGCCGTGCGCATGCCTTGGTCCGACGGTGCCCAGACCTACGCCCTCAACATGATCGACACTCCCGGTCACGTCGACTTCACCTACGAGGTATCCCGCAGTCTCGCGGCGTGCGAGGGCGCGATCCTGCTCGTCGACGCGGCCCAGGGCATCGAAGCGCAGACGCTCGCCAACCTGTATCTCGCCCTCGAGAACGACCTCACGATCATCCCCGTCCTCAACAAGATCGACCTGCCGGCCGCCGACCCCGACAAGTACGCCAAAGAGCTCGCGAGTCTCATCGGCGGCAAGCCGGAAGACGTGCTGCGCGTCAGCGGCAAGACGGGCCTTGGCGTTCCCGAGCTTCTCGACCGCGTTGTCGAGCTCATCCCGGCGCCGAAGGGCGACCCGGATGCGCCGTCCCGCGCGATGATCTTCGATTCGGTGTACGACTCTTACCGCGGCGTCATCACCTACGTGCGCATGATCGACGGAAAGCTCACCGCGCGCGAGCGCATCCAGATGATGTCGACCAAGGCGGTTCACGAACTTCTCGAAATCGGCGTGAGCTCGCCCGAGCCCGTGCCCACCAAGGGCCTCGGCGTGGGCGAAGTCGGTTACCTGATCACGGGCGTGAAGGATGTGCGCCAGTCGAAGGTCGGTGACACCGTCACCAACGCGCACAAGCCGTCGACGCAGGCGCTGCCCGGCTACACCGATCCGAAGCCCATGGTGTTCTCGGGCCTCTACCCGATCGACGGAAGCGACTACCCGGTGCTGCGCGAAGCGCTCGACAAGCTGAAGCTGTCGGATGCCTCGCTCAACTACGAGCCCGAGACCTCCGTCGCTCTGGGCTTCGGTTTCCGCTGCGGGTTCCTCGGCCTGCTGCACCTCGAGATCGTCACGGAGCGCCTCGAGCGAGAGTTCGGCCTCGACCTCATCTCGACAGCGCCGAGCGTCACCTATGAGGTCACCACCGAAGACAAGAAGCAGTACACGGTGACCAACCCGAGCGAGTTCCCGTCGGGCACGAAGATCGCGCACGTCTCCGAGCCCATGGTGCGCGCGGGAATCCTCGCGCCCAAGGACTACGTCGGCACGATCATGGAGCTGTGCCAGTCGCGCCGCGGCACCCTCATCGGTATGGATTACCTCGGTGAGGACCGGGTGGAGATCAAGTACAACATCCCTCTCGGCGAGATCGTGTTCGACTTCTTCGACCAGCTCAAGAGCAAGACCGCCGGATACGCCTCACTCGATTACGAGCCATCCGGCGACCAGGAGGCCGACCTCGTGAAGGTCGACATTCTCCTCCAGGGGGAGGCTGTCGATGCGTTCAGCGCCATCGTGCACCGCGACAAGGCCTACGCCTACGGGGTGCTCATGACCGAGCGGCTCAAGAAGCTCATCCCGCGCCAGCAGTTCGAGGTGCCGATCCAGGCCGCCATCGGCGCGCGCATCATCGCCCGCGAGTCGATCAGCGCGATGCGCAAGGACGTGCTCGCCAAGTGCTACGGCGGTGACATCACCCGCAAGCGCAAGCTCCTCGAAAAGCAGAAGGAGGGCAAGAAGCGCATGAAGATGGTGGGCCGGGTCGAGGTTCCGCAGGAGGCGTTCGTCGCCGCCCTCACGGGTGACGTCGAGGCCGCGAAGAAGCCCAAGTAGCGCCAGCTAGTCACTCCAGGTCACCGTGCCGTTGGCCTGCCAGGTCAGAGTGCCGGGTTCCGTGTCGAGCGTGATGCCCTTCTTCACGAAGTCGTCGTAGCTGACCTTCTGCCCGAATGCGGTGCCCTCAGACGGATTCGCCACCGACAGGTAGACGGTGTCGCTCTCGGTGAGCACGCCGTAGATGTGGACGTCGCCGCGCCTCGCGAGCGCCGTCGCGGACACCACGGTCTCGTCCGGACCGACCGAGAGCGCGTACTCCGGCGGGTTCGCGACGAGATCTTCCCCGACCTGCACGAGGGTGTGCCCCGCCGAGTTGGGGCCCTGGGCGGAGGGCGTCGCCACGGAGGGGTAGAGCGTCGGGGTCGCATCCGCTCCGCCCGCGGGGGTCGGCACGAGGGCGTTCAAGCCAGCCACTGCGCCGATGGCGAGCAACAACACCCCGCCCGCGACTAGCCACGCGGTCGAGGATCTGGTCATCCTCCGAGTATGGCTCATGCCTCACGTAGATTTGCAGCATGACGAACACCGAGTGGAGCTAGGGTCGTGGGTACTCCGGGCGGCCGCAGGCGCAAGCGCGGCAAGCGTACGGATGGCGCGAGCTCAGCGTTCCGCAACTCCGGACGGCTCTCACCCGGCAGCCTCGTGCAGGAGCCGTTCCCGTTCGAGGAACAGCCACCGAAGTGACGCTCACCTACACGGGGGTCGGCGCCACTCGAGACCTCACCCGCACGCCTGCCGGGTATCGTCCACTCGAGCGCTCCGCGCCGATCGGCAGGGGTCGCGACGACTTCGAGCGCGCGGCGGAGTCGATCATGAACTGGGGGCTCCAGACGGGTTCGGGCATGCGCATCGACAACGGCACGGGTGAGCGCCTCGTGGTGGGCGACACGGTCCGGCTCGCGATTCCGTTCGGGCCGTTCCAGGTGTTCGCGCCCGCGGAGGTCGTGTACGTCGTGGATGAGCCGCGACGGGCCGGCTTCGCCTACGGCACGCTGCCGGGGCATCCGGAGTCGGGGGAGGAGGCGTTTCTCGTGAGCCTCGACCATGACGACACGGTGACCGTGACGATCCGCGCGTTCTCGCGGCCGGCGAACTGGTTCTGGCGGCTCGGGTCGCCGTTCCTGCGCATTACGCAGGAGGTTTACACGCGGCGATACCTGTCGGCCCTCGCGGGGCGCCTCTAGCGCCAGCTGTGCTCGGGCTCGAAGCCGAGCATCCGGCGCGCCTTGTCGATGGACAGGAGAGTGTCGTGCTCGCCGAGTTCTCCGCGGATCTCGACGTCGGGGAACACCTCGGCCACGAGTGACGCGTTGGAGCGCGACATGACGGTGTCGGCGGCGGCGATGATGAAGGCCTCGAAGCCGGGCCCCGCGGTCGCGAGCGCGCGGCTGACCGCCTGGGCGCCGTCACGCGCGTCGATGTAGCCCCACAGGTTCCATTTGCGCAGCATCGCGTCGGCGTCGAATGACGGGAACTCGGCGTAGTCCTCCGGCGACATCACGTTCGAGAAGCGCAGGGCAGTGATGCTCAGCTCCGGGTTCCACCGCACGAGCGTGCGCGCCATGTCCTCTTCGAGCCGCTTCACCATCGAGTAGATCGACTCGGGCCGCGTCTCGTACTCCTCGTCGACGGGGATGTAGGGCGGCGGGGTGTCGAACGGCAGGCCGAGGACTGTCTCGCTCGAGGCGTACACGATGCGCCGGATGCCCGCCCGCTGCGCCCCCTGAAACACGTTGAACGTGGTGAGCATGTTGTTGCGGAAGGTCTCGGCGTCGGGGGCGATGCCGGGCGCGGGGATCGCCGCGAGGTGGACAACGGCATCGAGGCCGCTGTGGCGGTCCTGCACGCCGAGGAGGGCATCCACGGTCTGGCCGTAGTCGGAGAGATCGACAGTGGTGGAGCCGGGGCCGCGCTCGACGACCCGATCGAGAACGATGACGGTGTCGCCGTCGGCGCGCAGGCGCTCGACGACCGCGCGGCCGAGCTTGCCGTTGCCTCCCGTGACGGCGAGGATCACGCGGGAACCTCGACGTCGGGGTTCTCGCCGAACTCCTCGATGCCGATCTCGTCGCCCGCGGGTGTGGCGAGGGCGGCGATCGCCTCGATGACTTCGTCGAGGCCGGAGGCGAGCGACTCGACGACGACCCGCGCGGTTGTCGCGGCGAGCTCGGACGCCGAGTAGATCCCGGTCGCGACAGCGATGAAGGGGATGTGTGCCGAGTCGGCGGCGAGCCCGTCGTTGGGGGTGTCGCCGATGATGATCGCGTCGTGGCCCGTGAGCGCCGTGCGTGCGCCCGCCGTGAGGTGGTGGCGCGTGGGGGACTCGTGGCCGAAGTAGGAGTGCTCCCAGTCGAAGGCTTCGGGGTCGTATCCGGCGGCCAGCAGCTTGTAGCGCGCGCGGTTCGGGCCGTTGCCGGTGAGCAGCGCGTTGGTCCAGCCACGCGCGGCGACGGCGGCGATCGCCTCGGATGCCCCCGCGCACGCATCCCGGACGTGCCCGCGCTCGTGCTGCTCGCGCGACAGCACGTCCAGCTGGAACAGCACGTCGCCGAGCAGTGAGGCGTCGAGGGAGTTGACCTCGAGGATCGCCGCGAGCAGCTGCCCCTCGGTCATGCCGTGCGGGTCGGGAACCGGCACCGTCGGCCGCGTTCCCGTCACCTGCTCGATGGCCTCGATGTAGAGCGAGCCCGCGCTCGGAGTGTTGTAGATCAGGGTCCCGTCGATGTCCCACAGGATGAAGGTGCTCATGGGTCCATCGTGACAGATGGGAGAATCAAGACATGAATCGCACAGTGCGCGCCGCGACGGCTGCCCTCATGCGCAGCCCGGCGCGCCACGTGCTCCGACCGCTCATCACGCCGCTCGACAGGTTCCTGTTCAGGATCTCCGGCGGCCGATGGAAGCTCAGCGCGCCGATGATCCCGTCGCTCATGCTCTTCACGACGGGGGCGAAGACGGGAATTCGCCGCGAGACGCCGCTCATGTGCTTCCCGCAGGACGACGGCTCGTGGTTCATCGGCGGCAGCAACTTCGGTCTGGAGAAGCATCCGGCGTGGACTGCCAACCTCATCGCCAACCCCCACGCCGAGGTGCACTACCGGCGCCAGCTCGTCCCGGTCGTCGCGCAGCTTCTCGAGCAGGACGACGCCGACGAGCTCTGGCCTGTGCTCGAGAAGCAGTGGCCGCACTACCGTGACTACGAGAAGACCGCCAAGCGCAGCATCCGCGTCTTCCACCTCGTGCCCAGCGCGGCGGCCCTCTAGTGCCGAGCGCCCTGCCCATCGCCGACCCGGCGCCGCTCGACGGGATGCTGCCCGCCTCGGTTGCGGAGGGTGCCGAGTCGCGCAACTTCGGCGTCTACCTGCACGTGCCGTTCTGCCGCGTGCGCTGCGGCTACTGCGACTTCAACACGTACACGAGCGACGAGCTGCGCGGGGCCAAGCGCAGCGACTACGCCTCCCAGGCGATCGCGGAGGTGGCCCTGGCCGACACCGTGATGAAGGCCGCCCGGATGCCCGCCCGCCCGGTCTCGACAGTCTTCTTCGGCGGCGGAACCCCGACCCTGCTGCCCTCGTCAGACCTCACCGCCATGCTCGCCGCGGTCGTGGACACGTGGACGCTCGCCCCCGGCGCCGAAGTCACGACGGAAGCCAACCCCGACTCCGTCGATCTCGAGTACCTCCTGGCCCTGCGTGCCGCGGGGTTCACGCGCGTGAGCTTCGGGATGCAGTCGGCGGTGCCGCACGTGCTCGCGACTCTCGAACGCACCCACGACCCCGCGCGCATCCCGCTCGTCGTGCGGTGGGCGCGCGAGGCGGGGCTGCACGTGAGCCTCGACCTCATCTACGGCACACCGGGGGAGTCGCTCGCCGACTGGGAGGCATCCCTCGACCAGGCGCTCGCCCAGCAGCCCGACCACATCTCGGCCTACGCGCTCATCATCGAGGACGGCACCAAGCTTGCCGCCCAGATCCGCCGCGGCGAGGTCGCGATGCCGGACGACGACCTCCAGGCCGACATGTATGAGCTCGCCGAGCAGAAGCTGCACGACGCAGGCTTCGAATGGTACGAGGTGTCGAACTGGGCGCGCAGCCCGGAGTTCCGCTCCGACCACAACCTCGGCTACTGGGTGGGCCACGACTGGTGGGGCATCGGGCCGGGCGCCCACAGCCACCTGGGCGGCGTGCGGTGGTGGAACGTCAAGCACCCCGCGGCGTACGCCGACCGGATGGGGGCCGGCCACAGTCCCGCGGCCGGGCGCGAGACGCTCGACGCGGACACGCGCAGGGTGGAAGCTGTTCTGCTGCGGACGCGCGTGCGCGAGGGCTTCCCGATAGCGGAGCTCGCCGCATCCGGTCGCACCGCCGTCGCTGGCCTCATCGCCGACGAGCTCGTCGACGCGAGAGCGGCCATCGCGGGCCGTATCGAGCTCACCCTGCGCGGGCGTCTGCTCGCCGACGCGGTGGTGCGACGCCTCGTGGAATGACGAACGGCCCCGGAGCGTGACGCTCCGAGGCCGTTCGAGAAGTGCGACTACTTGATGAGGCGCAGGGCGAACGGGTAGCGGTAGGAGCCGCCCGCGTTGACCTTCTGGAAGCCCTGGATCGACCAGATGAGGGAGATTACCCACACGGCGAGGGGGAGCAGCCAGCCGATGAGGCCCCAGAAACCGAGGGTCACAGCGGTGAGGATCGCGTTGACGATGAAGACCGCGACCTGGGCGATGGCGACGGTGATCTGGAAGTTCAGCGCCTCCTTGGCCTCGACGTTGGTCAGCGAGCCGCGGTCCTTGAAGATGAGCCAGATGATGAGCGAGGGCAGGAAGCCGAGGATTCCGCCCAGGTGAGCGAATGACGCCCACTGCTTGTCCTCAGCGGGGGTCAGTGGAGCGGCAGCCACGGGAGCGGGCTGCGGGGTTGCGTCAGTCATGTGTTCGTTGCCTTTCAGGTGAACGAGGGATACTGACACAAGGTAGTGCCTCGCAACTCACGCGTGCAACGGTTTGGTCACGGAGTGTCGCACGGCTTTCAGAGGGGCATGACCACCGCGAGCGATGCGAACATGCTCGCGACGATGACCGCGGCGATCCCCAGCTCGGCATACCCGATGACGAGACCGGCCGTTGCGGTGCTCCAGCCCGCTTCGCCCGTGCGTCGGATGCGCTCCCGAGCGACATGGCCGAACACGATGCCGAGCACCCCGCCGAGCACTCCGAACCACAGTGCGAGGCTCGCGAGGGGAGTCACCGCGTCGTCATCATCCTCGTCGCGGGAGATGATCGCGAGCAGGTCCCGCCGCTTCTGGGCGACGCCGGTACCGATGAAGGGGATCGACCACGGGTAGTCGAACGACCCGTTGCGCCAGTACCGGATGCCCGCCCACACGGCGACGCCGGCGCCGATGCCCCACGGCACGAGGAGCACCCACGCGATCATGCTCACTGCGGCGAAGGCGCCAACGGTGAAGGCGAGGGACGACAGCACGAAGTCGGCGATCACGACGACGACGAGCAGTACCCCGAGGGTGAGCTGCCAGTTGAGCGCGAGGCGGGCCTGCTCGGCAGCGCGCTCGTCGCGGTCGCGCAGCACCACGTACATCGCGAGGGAGGGGACGATACCGAAGGCGCCGGAGGCGTGGGCCGTCGTGCCGAGTATCCGGGCCTCGCGGTCGGCTGACGGCGTCGCCTGGAGTGCGGGATGGGCAAGGGCCATGGAGCACACGGTACCCGTGCGGAACCGCCGGGCCGCGGGAGGGCGCGGCGCGGCGTGTCACGGTACAATTGGCAGTCAGCGTGAATGAGTGCCAACCACGGGAAGGCGGTGTCGGCATGGTGTCAGAACGCGGCCTCGAGGTCCTGCGCGTCATCGTGCAGGACTACGTGGCATCCCGCGAGCCCGTCGGCTCGAAGTCGATAGTCGATCGCCACTCGTTCGGCGTCTCGGCGGCGACGATCCGCAACGACATGGCACTCCTCGAGGACGAGGAGCTCATCACCGCACCTCACACGTCGTCCGGGCGCGTCCCCACGGACAAGGGCTATCGCGTCTTCGTCGACCAGCTCGCCGATCTGCGCCCACTGAGCTCGGCCCAGCGCCAGGCCATCGAGTCGTTCCTCGGCCAGTCGGAAGACCTCGACGACGTGCTCGCGCGGACGGTTCGGATGCTCTCCCAGCTCACCCACCAAGTGGCGATGGTGCAGTACCCGTCGCTCGCGACGAGCCGCGTGCGTCACATCGAGGTCGTCGCGCTTGCGCCCACACGGCTCATGACCGTGCTCATCACCGACTCCGGCCGCGTGGAGCAGCGCCAGTTCGACCTCGTCATCCCGATCGACGACGTGCTCGTGGGCGAGCTGCGCGCCAAGCTCAACGCCGCGCTCGGTGGCTTGGGGTTGTCGGATGCCGCAGCCCGCCTCACGGCGTTCCCCGAAGAATTCCCGCCGGCCCAGCGACCGGTGGTCGCGCGCGTCGTCGCCGCCCTGTCGGAGCAGGTGCTCGCGAATCGCCAAGACCGGCTCGTCCTCGCGGGAACCGCGAACCTCGCCCGCACCGAGGAGGACTTCTCGGGAAGCATCTTCCCCGTGCTCGAAGCCATCGAAGAGCAGGTCACCCTTCTGCGCCTCTTCGGCGAGATGGAGATCGACCCCGGTGGCGTCTCCGCGCGAATCGGCAGGGAGAACGCGACATTCGGGCTCGGCGAGACCTCGGTCGTCTCGAGCGGATACACGTCGGCGGGAAGTGTGGCGCGCCTCGGGGTGCTGGGCCCCACGCGCATGGATTACTCGAACAACATGGCCGCGGTGCGGGCGGTAGCGCGCTACCTGTCGCGGCTGCTCGGCGAAGACTAGGAACAAGGACTTTTGGCAGACCACTACGAGGTGCTGGGTGTCGACCGCAGCGCTACACCCGACGAGATAAAGAAGGCCTACCGCAGGCTAGCGAGGGAACTCCACCCCGACGTGAACCCCAGCGCGGACGCCTCGGAGACCTTCAAGTCGGTGACGCACGCCTATGACGTGCTGAGCGACCCGCAGCAGCGCCAGCAGTACGACCTGGGCCCCCAGCCCGGTTTCGGGGGCGGAGCCAACTTCGGCTTCGGCGACATCTTCGAGACGTTCTTCGGAGGCGGGGGCGGGCGCCAGTCGGGTCCGCGATCCCGCCGCGAGCGCGGGCAGGACGCGCTCGTGCGTGTCGAGATCGACCTCGACGAGGTCATCTTCGGTACCAAGCGCGACCTCGAGGTCAACACCGCTGTGCTGTGCGAGACCTGCCAGGGCTCGTGCTGCGTGCCCGGCACCTCGCCCGTCATGTGCGACATCTGCCAGGGATCCGGCCAGATCCAGCGCACGATGCGCAGCCTCCTCGGCAACGTGATGACGTCGAACCCGTGCGGCACCTGCCGTGGCTACGGCACGATCATCGCGAACCCGTGCGTCACGTGCGCTGGCCAGGGCCGCGTTCGCGCGAGCCGCACCATCCCGGTCGACATCCCCGCGGGCGTCGACACCGGTCTCCGTCTGCAGATGCCCGGCCAGGGCGAGGTCGGCCCCGCCGGCGGCCCCAACGGCGACCTCTTCCTCGAGATGAAGGTGCGCCACCACGAGACGTTCAGCCGCAACGGCGACGACCTGCTCGCCACCATCGAGGTCGCTATGACCGACGCCATCCTCGGCACCAAGACGACGCTCAAGGGTCTCGACGGCGATGTATCGCTCGAGATCAAGCCCGGCATGCAGAGCGCGGAGGTGATCACGGTGAAAGACCGCGGCATCACGCACTTGCGCGGCAACGGCCGCGGCGACCTCAAGATCGGCGTGCAGGTGATGACCCCCACGAAGCTCAACGGCAAGGAGGCGGAGCTCATCCGACAGCTCGCCGCGGTGCGCAAGCCCACGGCCCCGCACTTCGCCCACTTCCAGCAGGGGCTCTTCACGAAGCTGCGCGACAGGTTCTTGGGGCTGTAGGGCGTTCTCCCCGCCGCTGACTCGCGAGGCCGCGCGTGCGTCGGTAACTCAGGACTCGCGCGTTCGGCCGGTGGCCCTCGTCCTTCGGCAACTCAGGAGACGCGCGCGATTGCTGCACTCCGCAGAGCCTGTCCGCGCTCGCGGGCGGTGCGACTCCTGAGTTGCCAACGGTGCAGGGGTGGCAGAGTAGTGGGGTGGCGCATTTCTACATCTCCGAGGAACTGGAGTCGGCAGAGCTCGGCAGTACCGTCGAGCTCACGGGCGCAGAGGCGCGCCACGCGGTGACCGTCAGCCGTCTTGCCGTGGGGGAGACGATCTCGATCGGAAACGGGGCGGGCCTTGTCATTACCGGCCCCGTCGTGAGTGCAGAGCACACCTCCCTCGTGGTGCAGGTGGCCCACGTCGAGGAGGCCCCGCGGCGCAGTCCGGCGGTGTTCCTCGCTCAGGCCCTCGCGAAGGGCGATCGCGACGAGCTCGCCGTGCAGGTCGCGACCGAGCTGGGCATCGACGGTGTCATCCCGTGGTCAGCCCAGCGCAGCATCTCCCGTTGGGAGGGTGCCAAGGTCGCCAAGGGGCGCGATCGCTGGACCGCCGTCGTGCGCGAGGCGAGCAAGCAGTCGCTGCGCCCCTGGATCCCCGACGTGCTCGACCTCGTCAGTACCAAGCAACTCGTCCGCCTCGCCGAGGGCGCCCGGATGCTCGTCCTCGAGCCCACCGCATCGAGCACCCTGGCCGAGCTCGAGCTGGACGACAGGGACCTCATCCTCGTCGTGGGCCCGGAGGGTGGCATCGCGCCGCAGGAGCTCGATGCGCTGGCCGCGGCGGGGGCATCCGTCGTCAGGCTGGGAGACGAGGTGCTGCGCACCTCCACCGCGGGGCCGGCGGCTCTTGCCGTGCTGAACGTGACACTGGGGCGCTGGTAGCGAACGGCGGGCCGAAGGGGGCCGCAGCCGTTTAAGCTGTACCCATGGCTTCCGCAACCCCGTCGATCTTCACGCGTATCGTCGCGCGCGAGATCCCGGCCGACATCGTGTTCGAGAACGAGCGCATCATCGCGTTCAAGGACATCGCGCCGCAGGCTCCCGTGCACCTCCTCGTGGTCCCCAAAACCGAGGAGTACGAGAACGTCGGCGAGCTCGCGGCGGGCGACCCGGCCCTCCTCGCGGAGGTGGTAACCGTGACACAGCAGCTGGCCTCCGAGCACTCCACGGGCGAGTACCGTCTCGTGTTCAACACTGGCCCCAGCGCGGGCCAGACCGTTTTCCACGTGCATGCGCACGTGCTGAGCGGTCCCATCACGGAAGGTTCCCTTGGCTTCTGATAACACTGCGGTCGATCTCGAAGTCGACGGTGTGGCGATGGTGAGGCTCCTCGGTCCGCAGGACCGCCTGCTGGCCACCATCGAGAAGCAGTACCCGCTCGTCGAGGTGCTCGTGCGCGGCAACAAGGTGAGTCTGAGCGGTGACCCCGAGCAGGTGCAGGCGGCCAAGGTCCTCGTCGAGGAACTCGTGCACATGGTGCGCGACGGTGTCGACCTGGGGCCCACCGAGGTTACCTCCTCGGCGCGCATCCTCGCGGAGCGGTCGGGAAGCCCGGCCGAGCTGCTCAGCCAGGCGATCCTGACGTCGAAGGGCAAGAGCATCCGGCCCAAGACGCTCGGCCAAAAGGAGTATGTCGACGCGATCGACGAGAACACCATCGTGTTCGGGATCGGCCCCGCCGGTACCGGCAAGACCTACCTGGCAATGGCGAAGGCCGTGCAGGCGCTGCAGCGCAAGGAGGTCGACAGGATCATCCTGAGTCGGCCCGCCATCGAAGCAGGCGAGCGCCTCGGGTTCCTTCCAGGCAGCCTGACCGACAAGATCGACCCCTACCTGCGGCCGCTGTACGACGCGCTCAACGAGATGATGGATCCCGATCTCGTGCCCAAGCTCCTCGCCGCGGGAACTGTCGAGGTCGCGCCGCTCGCCTACATGCGCGGACGCACGCTCAACAACTCCTTCGTCGTGCTGGATGAGGCTCAGAACACCACGCCCGAGCAGATGAAGATGTTCCTCACGCGGCTCGGCTTCGGGTCGAAGATGGTCATCACGGGCGACGTGACGCAGGTCGACCTCCCGGCGGGGGCATCCGGCCTGCAGCTGGTCACGAAGGTGCTCGACGACATCGACGACATCCACTTCGCGCGGCTCACGAGCGCCGACGTCGTGCGCCACAACCTCGTCGGCCAGATCGTCGACGCCTACACGAAGTACGACGCGGAGCGTCAGCTCGAGAAATTCGAACGGGGCCAGAAGTGAGCATCGAGATCAACAACGAGTCGGGCGTCGAGGTCGACGCGGAGGCCGTGCAGCGCCTGGCCATCTACGCGCTCGACCAGATGCACGTGCATCCGGATGCGGAGCTCGCGATCGTCTTCGTCGACGAGGCAGCCATGGAGCAGCTTCACGTGCAGTGGATGGACGAGCCGGGCCCCACCGACGTGCTGAGTTTCCCCATGGACGAGCTGCGTCCTGGCAGCGAGGACAACCTCACGCCGGCTGGCCTTCTCGGCGATATCGTCGTGTGCCCGCAGGTTGCGATCGCGCAGGCCGAGACGGCGGGTCACTCTCCGCTCGAGGAAATGCTCCTGCTCACCACCCACGGCATCCTGCACCTGCTCGGTTTCGACCACGCGGAGCCCGAAGAGGAGAAGGAGATGTTCGGTATCCAGCGCGATATCCTCGTCGGCTTTGCCCTCGCCGAGCGACGAAAGTAGCCGCGTATGGTCGGCATCTTCATCAGCGCCGCGGTGCTCCTCGTCGTGTTCGGCGGCCTGCTCGCGGCAGCGGACGCCGCCCTCGGGGTACTGAGCCGCACCGATCTCGCGGAGATCGCGGCGCACAGCCGCTCGCGCAGGTCGCTGCTGGCGATCGCCGCCGACCCCGGCGCCCACATCAACGCGCTCAACTTCATGCGCATCGTCGCCGAGACCACTGCGGCGGTGCTCATCACGCTGGCCTTCGCCTCGATCTTCACCGACTGGTGGTGGACACTCCTGGCGAGCGCCCTCATCATGACCGGCGCATCCTTCGTGCTCGTGGGCTCCAGTCCGCGCAGTGTGGGGCGCGCGAACGCACGGGCGGTCATGCGCTTCGCGGCGCCGATCGTGCGCAGCATCCGGGTGGTGCTGGGCCCGATCGCTGCCGCTCTCGTCGCCCTCGGCAACCGGGTCACACCGGGCCGTCCGCCGAGCGCGACGTTCTCGAGCGAGGAGCAGCTTCTCAGCATGGTCGACGAGGCCACCGAGCTGGAGGTGCTCGAGGAGGACGACCGGGAGCTCATCCACTCGATATTCGAGTTCAACGACACCGTGGTGCGTGAGGTCATGGTTCCGCGCACCGACATGGTGACCATCGACTCCGACGCGTCGATGGGAACGTCGATGGGCCTCTTCCTGAGCAAGGGGATCAGCCGGATGCCCGTGATCGGCGAAGACAGCGACGAGGTTCTCGGGGTGCTGTATCTGCGCGATGTTGCCCGTCTGGTCTACGAGGAGACCCGCGCCGACGTTACTGCGGCGCAGCTCGCCCGGCCCGCGCTCTTCGTGCCCGAGTCGCAGAAGGCGGACAGCCTGCTGCGTCAGATGCAGCTCGAGTCGAACCATCTCGCGATGGTCGTCGACGAGTACGGCGGCATTGCGGGGCTCGCGACCCTGGAAGATCTCATCGAGGAGCTCGTGGGCGACATTTCCGACGAGTACGACCACGACGTGCCCGAGGTCGAGGATTTGGGCGACGGTCACTACCGAGTCTCCGCGCGCCTGCCCATCGACGAGCTCGGCGACCTGTTCGGCCTCGAACTCGAAGACGACGAGGTGGATTCCGTCGGCGGCCTCATCACCAAGGTACTGGGGCGGCTGCCCACACCGGGATCGACCGCCGAGTACTCGGGCCTCATCCTCACCGCCGACCGCACCGAGGGGCGCCGCAAGCGCCTCAGCACCGTACTCGTGGAGCGCGACGAAGCACTCATCGACGCCCAAGAGGCGTTCGCAGAAAGCAAAGACAGCAAGGACAGCAATGACTGAGCAGTTCAGGGCCGGATTCGTCTCCTTCGTGGGACGACCCAACGTGGGAAAGTCCACCCTCACCAATGCGCTCGTGGGGGAGAAGGTGGCGATCACGTCGTCGAAGCCGCAGACCACGCGCCGCGCCATCCGGGGCATCGTCCACCTGGACGGCGGGCAGCTCATCATCGTCGACACCCCCGGAATGCACAGGCCGCGCACCCTGCTCGGTGAACGCCTCAACAACATCGTGCAAGACACCCTTGCCGAGGTCGACGTCATCGGCCTGTGTCTGCCGGCCAACGAGAAGATCGGGCCCGGCGACAAGTACATCAACGAGCAGCTCGACTCGTTCCCGCGCGCGAAGAAGGTGGCGATCATCACCAAGATCGACGCTTCGTCGCGCCCCGGCGTCGCGGAGCAGCTTCAGGCCGTGTCCGAGCTGCGCGACTGGGATGCGATCATCCCGATCTCCTCGTTCGACAAGGTGCAGCTCGACATCCTCGGCGCCGAACTCGTGAAGCTCATGCCGCTCTCGCAGGCGCTCTATCCCGAGGATGCGACAACCGACGAGACCACCGAATCGCGCGTGGCCGAGCTCATCCGCGAGGCGGTGCTCGAGGGCGTAATGGATGAGCTGCCGCACTCCATCGCGGTCACCATCGACGACATGATCGAGAGCGAGACGAAAGACCTCCTCGAGATCTACGCCAACCTCTTCGTCGAGCGCGACAGCCAGAAGGGCATCATCATCGGCCATCAGGGCCAGCGCCTGCAGGATGTCGGCGCCCGCGCCCGCGTCGAGATCGAGAAGCTGCTCGGCAGGCAGGTCTTCCTCTCGCTGCGCGTGAAGGTGGCCAAGGAGTGGCAGCGCGACGCGAAGCAGTTGGGGCGCCTGGGCTTCTAACCGCCCCTCGAAAGTACATCGACAGAACGACGCGCCGGGCGCGCAAGCCGCATAGCGTGGTACCCATGTTCCGCCGCCTGACGCCGTTCCAGCTCACGGTCGACGTCGGCATCGCCGCGCTGTGTTTCCTGTTGCGCACCACCATGGTCTTCGAGGCGCCCGCGACGTGGTTCGTGGTCGCGCTCATGGCGCTCGCGCTCGCGGGGCGACGGTGGAGTCCGGGCCTCGCGCTCGCCGTCGCGTGGGTGGGTGCGGTCATCCAGATGCTCGCGATGACGTCGCCGGATGCCTCGAACCTGGCCATCCTCGCCGTGCTCTACGCGACGGCGCGGTACGGTGGCCGGCTCGTGAAGTGGGCCGGTGCGATCTCGGCGGGTGTGGGCGCGCTCGTCTCCACCGCATACGTCGTATTCGTGCTCGGCGGCTTCTTCACCTACAACGACTCCGCGGCGTACGTGCGCGTGCTGCCGTTCGCCCTCATCGGGGCGCTCACGACGCTCGGGCTCAGTTGGACGCTCGGCCTGCTCGTGAAGACGTGGGCTAACGCGCGCGAGGCCAGGCGCAACCAGCTCGCCGCCGAACAGACGGTCATCGTCGAGCAGGAGCGCAACCGAATCGCGCGCGACATGCACGATGTCGTGGCGCACTCGCTCGCCGTGGTCATCGCGCAGGCCGACGGCGCCCGGTACGCGGGCGGCAAGGAGGCGACGGATGCCGCACTCACGACCATCTCGGCGACGGCACGCGAGGCACTCGCCGATGTGCGCCTGCTGCTCGGGCAGCTGCGCCACCGCCAGGAGCCGGGACCGCAGCCCGCGCTCGTGGACCTCGACCGGCTCGTCGAGCAGCTGCGCCGGGCCGGGCTCGTCGTCGCGGTCGAGCAGCGCGGGGCCCCCGTGCCCCTTCCCGCGGCCCGCGAACTCGCCGTCTACCGCATCACGCAGGAGGCGCTCACGAACGCGCTGCGGCACGGTGACACCGATGAGGAGGCCGTGGTGCTCCTCGAGTGGACTCCGGATGCCCTGGCCCTCACCATCTCGAACGCGGTCGGTTCTGGTCAGCCCAACGGCGCGGGCCATGGCCTCGCGGGCATGCGCGAGCGCGCGCTCCTCGTCGGCGGAACCCTCGAGGCCGGCCCGCAGCACGACCACTGGGTGGTCTCGGCGCGGGTGCCGGCATGATCCGCGTCGCACTGGTGGACGACCAGGCCCTGTTCCGTGCGGGCATCCGGATGCTCGTCTCCTCACAGCCCGACCTCGAGTTCGTCGGGGAGGCGGGTGACGGTGCCGCCGGTGTCGCGATGGCCGCCGAGGTGAGGCCCGACGTGATCCTCATGGACATCCGGATGCCCGTCATGGACGGCATCGAGGCCACGGAGTTGATCGTGGCATCCGGCCCCACGCCGCCGCGCATCGTCGTGCTCACGACGTTCGACCTGGACGAGGCGGCCGCGCGTGCGATCCGGGGCGGGGCGAGCGGGTTCATCTTGAAGGACGCCGACCCGGAACTGCTGCTCGCGGCGATCAGGGCCGTGCACTCGGGCAGTTCGGTCATCGCGGCTTCGGCAACCCGCGAACTGTTCGAGCACTTCGGGGAGCGCAGGGCCCGCGAGCCTGAGGCGTTCGCCGCGCTCACGGGCCGCGAGCGGGAGATCTTCGTGCTCGCGGCGCGTGGCTTGAGCAACTCCGAGATCGCGAAGGCGGAGTTCCTGAGCGAGGCAACGGTGAAGACCCACATCAGCCGGATCCTCGCGAAGCTGGAGCTGCGCGACCGCGTGCAGCTCGTCGTCTTCGCGTACGAGAGCGGCCTCGCCTAGTCATCCTTCCGATGTAGTCGGTAACGACGTGAGACCGATTCGCGGCGGCCCTCCGCTTCTTAGCGTTGACGCATGGACATCACACCTGACGCTCTCGGCCTCGTTGCCAGGGTCACGAACCTCACCAAGTCGTACGGAACGGGACCCACCACGGTCACCGCACTCGACGACGTCTCGATCGGCATCCGCAAGGGGCAGTTCACCGCGATCATGGGGCCGAGCGGCTCCGGCAAGTCGACGCTCATGCACATCATGGCGGGCCTCGACACGGCCACGTCGGGCCGGGTGCTCATCGGCGGCACGGACATCACCGACCTGCAGGACACCGAGTTGACGATGATCCGGCGCCGACGCGTGGGCTTCGTCTTCCAGTCGTTCAACCTCGTGCCGACGCTCGACATCGAGGGCAATATCCTCCTGCCGTTCGAGCTCGACGGCCGCACGCCGACCGTGGGCGAGCGCGCCTGGATCGACGAGCTCGTGGGTTCGCTGGGTCTCACCGACCGACTGCGCCACCGCCCGCATGAACTCTCAGGCGGCCAGCAGCAGCGTGTCGCGATTGCTCGCGCCCTGGGCTCGCGCCCCGAGCTGGTGTTCGCCGACGAGCCCACGGGCAACCTCGACTCGCGCACCGGACGCGAGGTGCTGTCGCTGCTCGCGGCGTCGAGCTCGACCTACGGGCAGAGCATCGCGATGGTCACCCACGACCCCATCGCGGCGAGCTACGCCGACCGCATCCTGTTCCTCGCGGATGGCAAGGTCGTCGAGGATCTGCCGCGCTCGACGCCCGCCGAGATCAGCGCGTACATGCTGGGTATGGAGTCGCGAGCATGAACGGCTTCAGCTTCCGCGAGCATGTGCCGAGCATCCTCGTAGCCTCCCTCAGCGCGGCGTTCGGAGTGGCACTGCTGCAGGTCACCACGAACCTCGCCGTGGTGATCACCGACAACGACACGACGGGCTCCTCGGTGGCCGTCCGGCTGATGCTCCAGGTGGTCGCCGTCGTGTTCATCATCATCGCGACGTACGTGGGGGCTGTGGTGACGTCCAACACGTTCGCGACCATCATCGCCGGCCGCACGCGCACCATCGCGCTGCTGCGCCTCGTCGGTGCGACGGCGTCGAGCCAGCGCCGCGCGGTGGCCTCCGAGGGCCTCATGGTCGGCATCATCGGGGCGCTCATCGGGATCGTCGTCGGCAGCCTCGTGACCTTCGGGCTCATCAGCGTGGGGGTGCTCGCCGGGGTCATCCCGTCGCTCGCGTACACGTACCTCGACCCCGTCATCCTGATTCCGGTGGTCGGGGTGGTCCTCACGACCTGGGTCGCCTCTTGGGTCGGGTCCCGCCATGTCTTGCGCGTCACGCCCATGCAGGCCACGGGTGCGGCGCTCGAGGAGAGCCGTGAGGAGGCCGCGGGCCACAAGGGCCGCAACCGTCTCGCCGTCGTCCTGTTCGGTCTCGGCACCGGCATCCTCGTGCTGGCCGTGTTCGTCGGCCTCGTCTCGCCGCTGGGCGTGCTCGTGGGAGTGTTCGGTGGCATCGTCTCGTTCACGGGCCTCATCCTCGGTGCTGAGCTCATCATGCCGCCCACTCTGCGTCTTGTCGGCCGGATGCTCGGCAGAAGCCCCTCGGCACGGCTGGCCGCCGAGAACGCGGTGCGCTACCCGGAGCGCAGCTCGCGCATGACCATCGGACTGGTCATCGGCATCACCCTCATCACGATGTTCGCCGTGGCGGCCGCCACCTTCCAGAAGGCGCTCGGCCCCGTGGCCGGAGCCGCGGATGTCAACGGCCTTCTCGACGGCATTGTCGCGGTGTTCTCCGTGCTCATCGGGTTCAGCGCGCTCATCGCGGCCGTGGGGCTCGTGAACAACCTGTCGCTGAGCGTGCTGCAGCGCACGCGCGAGCTGGGGCTGCTGCGCGCGCTCGGTTTCACGAGTCGGCAGCTGCGCTCGATGGTGCGGTCGGAGGCCGCGCAACTGACGGCCGCGGCGGTCATCGTGGGTCTCGTGCTCGGCATCGGCTACGGCTGGGTGGGCGCGCAGTCGTTCATCGGCACGGCTCCGGGTGTCGACGGGCTCATGGCTCCCGTCATCCCGATCTGGCTCATCGTGGCGGTGGTCGTCGCGGGGGCGATCCTCACCGCTGTGGCGTCGGTAGCACCGACCCGCCGGGCCACGAGCATCGCCCCGGTGGTCGCGCTCGCCGTCGACTAGCCCAACGCCCTCCCGCCGTAGACTCGTGCCCGTGCGTATCGGGTTCTTCGGCGGGCTGGGCGTTGATGACGGCACGATTTCGGGCGTCATGCAGCGCGCCCTGCTCTTCCGCCTCGCCATCGACGCGGGAACCGTCGTCGCCACTCGCACCCTCGTCGACGATCTGTGGCCCGAGGATGCCCCCGAGAACGCGCGCGCGGCGCTTCAGTCGATCGTCTCGCGGCTGCGGTCGCAGTTGCCCGCGGGCGCCATCCAGTCGGAGGCGAGCGGCTACCGGCTCGTTGCGGCGCGGGACCAGGTCGATGTGCTCGAGTTCCAGGATCTGGTCGCCGCGGCGTCGGGCGCGAACGACGCCACCGTGGCTACGCGTGCGCTCGCGATCTGGCGCGGCACTCCCTGGCTTCCGGACGGCTTCGACTGGTACGAGGCCGAGCTGCTCTCCGACCGGTCGCTCGCTCTCGAACTCGGGGGAGCGGTACCCGCGCCCGTGCACGACCTGCCGGCGGCACTCACCGACCTCATCGGGCGCGACTCGGATCTCGCCCTCGTGCGCTCCCAGCTCTCCGCCAGTCGTGCGGTGACGATCATCGGTCCGGGAGGTGCGGGCAAGACGAGCCTCGCGCTCGCCGCCGCGCGCGAGCGGGAGCACGCGCTCTTCGTGGAACTGGCACCGGTCGGCCCCGGCGAGGTGTGGGCGGCGGTGCTCGCGGCGTCGGGGCGTGACATCCGCCTCTCGGAGGCCACCACGGCGATGACGACTGCCGACCGCGTGCTCGCGGCGCTCGGCGGTCGCGACCTGCTTGTCGTGCTCGACAACTGCGAGCACCTCGTCGCCGAAGCGGCGCGGCTTGCCGACGAGTTGCTGCGCGCGCTGCCGCGGGTGCGCATCCTCGCGACGAGTCGTGAACCCCTAGGTGTCGTGGGGGAGGCCTTCGTCGCCATCGGCGCGCTCGGTGATGAGGCGGCCCTCGAGCTCTTCGAGCGCCGCACGGTTGCCGCGCGAGGCGCGGGTCTCGATGAGCGCGAGCGGGAACTCGCCGCAGTCGTGTGCGAGCGCCTCGACAGGCTGGCCCTCGCGATCGAGCTCTCCGCGGCGCGGTTGCGCACCATGACCGTCGACGAACTTGCGTCGGGCCTCGACGACAGGTTCACCCTGCTCAGCTCGGGACCGCGTGCGGCCCTGCCGCGGCACCAGACGCTGTGGTCGCTCATCGACTGGAGCTGGGACCTGCTCGAGGAGCACGAGCAGCAGGCGTTGTGCGCGCTCGCCGTGTTCCCGGCGGGCCTTGCGACGGGAGCAGCACCCGACCTCCTGCACACGCTCGGGCTCCCTGTCGGTGCGTTCGACGCGCTCGTCGACCGGTCGCTCGTGCAGCGCGCCCACGGCCGCTTCCGCACGCTTGAGACGATCCGCGAGTATGGCATCGAGCGGCTTGCCCAGGCGGGTGGTCTCGAGTCCGCGCGCGCCGTGCAGGCCCAGTTCATGGCTGAGGGCGCGCAGGTGCACGATGTGATCACTCGTGGCCCGCGCATCCACGAGGCAATCTCCTGGTTCGACGCGGAGGACGACAACCTGGCCGCCGCCCTGCGCTTCTCGGTCGATGCGCCGCTGCCCGCCATCGCCGTGCGCCTCGCCGCGGCGTGCGGCTGGTACTGGACGATCCGCGACCGGCACCGCGATGCCCTCCTGTGGTTCGAGCAGGTCGAGCGGGTGGCGGCCGACGAGAACAGCGACGAGGCCCGGATCATCGTGCTCATGGGTCACCTCAGCCGCGCGTTCACCGGCTCGTCGGCGTGGAGCGACCCGACCGACGATGAGCAGCGAGCCCGCGACGCGCTCGCGGCCACCACGTTCGAGCCCATCACCGCGGGCGGCAACGAGCTGCTCCAGGTGCTCACGCCGCTGCTCGCCTCGTTCGGGCCGATGATCCTCAACAACGACCCGTGGCCCTTCCAGATCACTGTGCCGCGCGGTGAAGACCTGGGCCTGGACGAGTGGCCCACGGCGATCCTGCACGTCATGCGCGCCGCCCTCGCCGAGAACCGGGGCGACATCGTCGAGGAGGGCGAGGCATCCGCTCTCGCTATCGAGATGTTCGAGCGGCTCGGCGACCAGTGGGGCCTCGCCCTCGCGCGGCAGATCCGCTCGGAGTGGCTCGCGCTCTCGGGGCGGCTCGATGAGGCGTTCGTCATGACCGAGCTGTCGTCGGAGGGGATGCGCAACATCACGTCGAGCGTCGACGCTATGCAGCAGCGGGGGCTCGCGCTGTCGATCCTGATCCGTCAGGGGAGGGTGGATGAGGCTGAGCAGCGCGTGCGGGAGATCCTCGACTCGGCGGAGGCCGACGGCGGTGCCCGCGTGCTCGTGCAGTCGAGCATCCTCGCCGCCCAGGTGTCCCTGGCTCGTCGCGAGTTCGACGACGCCCGCGCGCACGTCGAGCGTGCCGAGCGCCTCGCGCCCGAATGGGTGGGTATGCCGCCGCAGCTGAGCTCGGGCATCGAGCTCGCTCGGGCCTCCGTGCTGCTGGGTGAAGGGCATCCGGATGCCGCGCTCACGGCTCTCCACGCGGCGGCCGAGCCCGCCCTCGCGAGCGGCGACAACCCGATCATGGCCCAGGTCGCCCTCGGTTTCGGCGAGCACGCGCTGCACATCGGGGACGTAGATCGCGCCTACCGCGCCCTCGAGCTCGCGGTATCGCTGCGCGGTGTGCTCGAGGCCCTCGACCCGCGCGTCGCGGGAATCCTCAAGGCCGTCGGCACCGAGCGGGAGCGCGAGCTGGCACGCGCATCGGCTCCGCTCGACCGAGGGCCGAACGGAGCCGAGACCGCCCTACGCGAGCTGCTGGGCTAGATCTTGCGGCGGTAGGCCCACGTCGCGAGCGGGAAGAAGATCCCCACGAGCACGACGCACGACGCGAGCACCCACAGCACCTCGTGGCCCAGCGAGCTTCCCGGCGCCATGTACTCGGCGCCCGAGATGAGCCCTCGCATGGCCTCGATGAGGTGGGTCACGGGGTTGATCGACACCCAGCCCTGCAGCCAGGTCGGCAGCGTGTCGGCGGGCACGAACGTGGACGAGCCGAACGTGAGCGGGAACACGATGAGGAACGAGATGCCCTGCACCGCGCCGGAGCTGCGCGCCAGCATCCCGATCAGTACCGAGACCCAGCACAGGCTCACCGCGAACAGGATGAGCAGCCCGATGCCCGCGAGCACCGAGTACCACTCCGTGTGGAAGCGGAAGCCGATGATCGCGCCGAACGCGAGAGTCACACCGATCGCGATGATGTGGCGCACGACGTCGCCGGAGACCGCGCCGAGCAGGGGAGCCGACCGCGAGATGGGCAGCGACCGGAACCTGTCGAACACACCCTTCTGGATGTCGGTGTTGAGGTTCACGCCGATGGTGAGCGACGTGAACATGATCGTCTGCACGATGATGCCGGGCAGCACGAACGGCAGGTACTGCTCGGTGTTGCCCGCCACCGCGCCGCCGAAGATGAAGACGAACAGCACGGTCATGATGACCGGCTGGAGCGTCACGTCGATGAACTGCTCGGGGTTGCGGAACATCTTGGTGACACTGCGCTTGGCGAGGATGAACGAGTCGCGGATCATGCCGCCACCTCCTTGTCGCTCTCGGTGTGGCCCGTGAGCGAGTAGAAGACCTCGTCGAGGCTCGGCAGGCGCAATGACAGCTCGGTCACCGCGATCTTCTCGGCGGCGAGCCGCCCGACGATGGTCGTGAGCGCGTCGTCGCCCAGCACGGGCACCGAGACCATGTCGGGCGCGGGATGCTCGGGCTCCCGCGTTCCGACTGCCGCGAGCATCGCGGTCACCCGGTCGACGTCCGAGAGCAGGGCCGGCCGCACCTCGAGGGTCTGGCCGCCGACCTGCCGCTTGAGTCCCTGGGGAGTGTCGTGTGCGATGACGCGCCCGTGGTCGATGACCGTGATGTCGTTCGCGAGCGCGTCGGCTTCCTCGAGGTACTGGGTGGTCAGGAGCACTGTCGTGCCCTGCTTGATGAGCACGCGGATCATTCCCCACACGTCGTCGCGCTTGGCCGGGTCGAGCCCCGTGGTGGGCTCGTCGAGGAACACGACCTGGGGGCGCCCGATGAGGCTCGCCGCGAGATCGAGCCGCCGCCGCATGCCGCCCGAGTAGGTCTTGGTCAGGCGTCGGCCGGCGTCGGTGAGGTCGAACTCCTCGAGGAGCTCTGCGGCGCGGATCCGCGCCTGTGCCGTCGAGAGGTCGAGTAGCTGGCCGATCATGACGAGGTTCTGCACCCCCGTCAGGTCCTCGTCGACGCTCGCGTACTGGCCCGTGAGGCCGATGGTGCGGCGCACGTCCTTCGACTGGCGCACGACGTCGAAGCCGGCGACTGTCGCGGTTCCGGCATCCGGGCGCAGGAGTGTGGCGAGGATGCGCACCGCGGTGGTCTTACCGGCCCCGTTGGGGCCGAGCACACCGAGCACGGTTCCCTGCTCGACCTCGAGGTCGATGCCGGCGAGGGCCTGCGTCTTCCCGAATAGTTTGGTGAGGCCGTGGGCCTCGATGATCTTTGTCATGGTTCGAGTGTCGGCAGCCCCGCTGTCGCGGCGCTGTCACCCGCTGTCAGCGCTGTTTCCTGCGGTTCACTACTCTGTCAGGCACGACTCGTAGTCCGGAGGAGGGGGCAGGGGATGCTCGTCGAGCGCGACACGGAAATCGCACGACTGCGCACCGCCGTGCAGGGGGAGCGCATCGGCGTGCTCGTCGCGGTCACGGGGCCGCCCGGTATCGGCAAGAGCAGCCTCCTCCGCGAACTCGCGGCCGAGGCGCAGCGCGACGGCGTGGTCGTCCTTGCCGCGGTGGGCACTCGCATCGGCACCGGCGTCGCGCACGGCATCCTGCACCAGCTGTTCCTCTCGCTCGCGCGTGCTGCCGGGCCGGGCGGCGCGCCCTTCGACGGGCCGGGAGCGGTGCTGCAGGAACTCGTGCTCCGTGGCCAGGTGCCCGCCGACGGGGTGGCCATCGCCTACGCGGTGCACTGGACGCTCTCGAGCCTGGCCCGGACCGGCCGGGTACTGCTCATCGTCGATGATGCCCAGTGGGCGGATCCGGTCAGTGCCACCGTCATCGCCCAGGTCGCCGCCCTGCTGTCGTCGGACCCCGTGAGCATCGTGCTTGGCGTGCGCGAGGCTCCCCGCGAGACCGGCGGCAGTGCCGGCGAGCTGGTGGCCATGGCGGGCACGGTGATCCGACCAAGGCCGTTGAGCGCTCGCGGGATCGCCGAGCTGATCGGTGCCGGGCCCGCAGAGAGCGAGCGGGTGCGTGAGCTGAGCGGGGGAATCCCGTTCTACATCGCCGAGCTTGCGGGGCTGCTGGCGGCCGGGGAGGAGCTCGGGCCGCCTCCGCGGGTGATCGAGTCGGTGATGTCTCGGCTCGAGGCTCTCGGGCCCACGGCGCTCGCGGTGGCGCGCGCCGTGTGCGTTCTGGGGCCGGAGGCGGGCCCCAGCGCCGTCGGCAGGCTCGCCGGGGTGAGCGAGGTCGAACTCGACCAGCTCGCGCGCACCCTGGTCGCCGAGGGAATACTCGGCGCGGAGACCGGCGAGCCGATGCTGCAGAGCGCCCACCCGCTGGTGGCGGATGCCGTGCTCGCGGGAACCGGTGCCGTTGGCCTTGCCGGCCTTCGAGCCGCGGCCGCGGATCTCCTCCACGACATGGGAACGCCGGCGCCGCGCGTGGCCGCCCAACTCCTGCTCACGGAGCCGGGCCAGCAGCCGTGGCGGGTCTCTGTGCTGCGCGAGGCCGCGGAGGAGGCGATGGCCTCAGGGGCGTTCGGCGGCGCGGTGGACCTGCTGGAGCGCGCGCTGCTCGAGCGCGCCGTCGGCGACCGCAATCGCAGCGAGATCCTCGGCCTGCTGGGCGGCGCGTACTTCGGTGTGGGCGACGGATCCGCGGCAGCTGCGGCCTGGCGCAAGGGCCTCGAGTACCTCGAGCCGGCTGAGCAGGGCATGCGGATGGTCGACATCGGTGATGCCCTGTACCTGTCCGCCGACTACTCCGCGGCCGAGGAGGCCTACCGCGCCGGCGTCGAGCTTCTCGATCGAGCGGGGCTGGACCGGGCATCCGCCCCGGCACTGGACAGCGCTGCGCGCTACGCGACCGCACGCCTCACCGTCGAGCCGATGGCTGAGGCAGTGTCGGTCGAGGTGCTGCGGACCGTGCTCGCGCGGCCGTCCGACGGCAGGGAGGAGCGGCGATTCCTGGCGACAGCGGCCGTGTCGGCACACACCCGGCAGGAGTGGTCGCTCGAGCCCGGCATGCTCGCCGAGCGCGCGTACGGTCGCGGCGCCTTCGCAGTCGAGGGCTTCGCCGACGACCCCACCACCTACCTGCTGAGCGGTTCGCTCTACCTGGCCGGGCGCTACGGCGACGCCCTCGACCTGCTCGGCCGCGCCGTCGAAGATGCCCGCGGCCGCAACCGACTGGCGAGCGAGGTGTCGGCGCGCGGTGTGCGAGGGCCGATCCGGATGCTGTCGGGAGACCTTCGGGCGGGCATCGACGATCTCGAGGTCGCCGTGAATCTCGGCCGTCTGAGGTCCGTGGCTGTACCAGGTGCTCGCCTCGGCCCTCCTCATCAGGTTCTCGATTGCGGCGGGGGAGCTGGACGTCGCGGCCGACGTCGCGCGGAGCCTCGAGCACCTCGAGCTGCCCGCCGCTCACGCGCGCGGTCTGGCCTGCTCGGGCGCGCAGAGCACGCGCGTCGCTACCGGCGACCCGGAGGAGGCGACGCGGCTCGCCGCGGAGTCGCGTCGGCTCGACCCCGAGGGCGGCTTTGCCTGGACGTTCAGCTGGCGCGGGGGTGCTCGCCGCGGGCAGCACTCGAGCTCGGTCGATCCCGGACGCGCCGCCGAGCTGAACGCCGAGGAGCGCGAGCTGCTCGAGCGCCGTCGGATACCCCGGCCCGCCCATCTGGACGCCGAGCTGCTGCTGCTCGGCGGCTCATCGAGCCGACGGATGCGCGTGCCGCACTCGAGGCCTACTTCGATTCGCTGCGGCCGAGCACCGCTGGCAGCGTGCCCGGATCGCCGAGCGGATCGCGGAGCTCGAGATCCGCGGCGGGGGAGCTCGATGGCCGCGCAGGGCCACCTCCTGCTCGCGCTCGCCTGCGCGAGTCGAGCAGGGGATCGAGTCGCTCGAGCGCCGCGCACGGGTGGCCCTCAAGTCGATAGGGCGTGAGCCCATCCCCAGCGCGATGGAGCGCAGGAAGCAGTGCCTGTACGGCAGCCGCGAGAACTCCGGGTGGCGCTGGCGCGCGCCGTCACGGGGCTCAGCAACCGCGAGGTGGCCCGTGAGCTGTTCGTGACACCCAAGACCGTCGAATTCCACCTGGCCAGGATCTTCCGCAAGCTGGGCGTCGGCTCTCGGCAGGAGCTTGCGGAAGCGTTCCACGACAGGGGATTGAGCGGATAGAGACGGGGCGAGCCGCGGGAAACGGCCCGCCCCGCTCTCTCGGCGCCACAGGGCTGGCCGAGAGCCGGTAGTCCTAGCTGGACACACTGGAACGAGCCGACCACGTTCTGCAGCACCGTCGACTTGTCGAAATCGGAGACGAGCTGCAGCACCACGGGCGACGAGGTAGCTGCCCGAGCTGTCGGTGGTGGTCAGCACGACGTAGTAGTCGGCGCAGCCGGTACCTCCGCAGTCTGTCCAGCTGTTGTACTTCGGCCGGTGTACAGCCCGTCGTCGTACTCCTCCCCGACGGCGCTGGAGCGGGGTGCACTCGGCCTCGAGCCCGCTCGAGAGCAGGCCGAGCGCGGCATCCACGGTCATGGAGCTTGCCGCCGTCGCCGCGACGCTCACGCCCGGAGTTCCCCAGCTGGTGCTGTAGCTCGCGCTGTCCGGGGTCGCGGTCACCGAGACCCACGAGTGGCCCTCGTTGTCAGTGAAGCCCGCGGCCATCGACATCCGACCAGGTGTTCGGCACGTGGAGACCGACACCGCGCCGCTGTCGTCCGTCACTGTCACGAACGACCCGACCTCCTCCTGGTCGCCGCCGAGCACGTTGGGTGGCGGTGACCTCGAGTTCGCTGCCGTTGAGCTGGCCGTCGAGCAGTTGGTCGGTCGAGGGCCGGTACACGGTCACGTCGATGGTCGCGTCCACCCCCTGGGTGCGGATCACCTGGCAGTAGTCCTCCAACGTTCCCCCGGCCCCGAGGGTGATGCCCGCGAGCGAGATCAGCACGTCGCCCGGCTCGATGCCGGCCTTGTCCGCGGGGGCCGCCCGCCTGCAGGGACGATACCCAGATGCCGTTCGGGGTGCCGTCCTCCTCGGGGGCCATCGCCTGCGCGTTGATGCCGAGCGACAGCACGGGCTTGCCCGCCTTCAGGTCGTCGATCACGGCTAGCGCCTCGTCCCGGTGGATGGCGTAGTTGTAGTCGAGCTCGTCGTCTCCCGCGTAGTTCACCCCGACGACGCGTCCGTTGTCCGCGACGAGCGGCCCGCCGGAGTTCCCGCCGCGGATGCGCGCGTCGTGCTCGATGACGTGGTCGAGCGACGCCCAGGAGTCGTCCTGGGGGACATCCGCCTTGGAGACGATGCCCCGAGTGAGGGGTGAAGTTGGGGTCGCCGAGCGGGAAGCCCGCCGAGTAGACATCCAGGGCGGTCTTGATCTCGCCCTCGGTACCAGCCCAGGAACGGGTAGGTGCCCTTGTCGAGCTGCACACCGCGAGGTCGAGGCACTCCGAGGCACCGAGGACCGTCGCGTTGTACTGCCGGTCGGTGTCGCCGCCGAGCCAGACTTTGAGCGTCCCCGCGCCGACCACCACATGGTTGTTGGTCAGCGGCGATGCCGCT